>JALEGJ010000003.1 GCA_022763115.1 Aquisalinus sp. | reverse complement strand
TGCAAAGACATTCTGATCATCACGCCAACCCCTCGCGGCCATATCAGAGCTTGCGCAATTTCGATGACCTCCCCACCTTGCCGACCGGATATCCGGGGTGTTTCGGGTTAGCGATGTTCCCCTCCTTATGGTTCAAAGTCATGAACCCGAAAGTGTTGGCATGGGCTGGCGGGGACATCAGCAAGGTCAACACAGGCTGACACAGCAGAAAGTTGAGCGTGTATGGCAAATCCAGCAGGTGATACAAATCAGCTGCTGCATAATTGCGGCATCTTCCCCGATTTGGTTTTCCGATAAGGACACAGCATTGCTGTCACAGATATCATCGGATTAGCTTAAGATTCTGTTTTCATTGAGTAATCATGAATCTATGTGCCCCCCTTACGCGGCGCGTATAGTGCTGTCCTCAATGAAGAAGCAAAGACCAGACAGCTCGTCATAGCGGCCAGCCTGAAAGGACATGAAGATGAATGGGACAGCCCTCACAAACGCCAACAAACTGATACCAGACAGTGCAGCAACCGATGCCTGTCTCAATGCAGGATCATATCCGTTGCCGGGCGCACAGCTCGTCGCGGGAGAGGGGCGCGAAAACTTTCCCGAAAACGTAGCAGATCATGCTCAAGCGCTTTGCGAGATCCAGGGCCTTCGAAGCCCTGGGCAAGGGCAGGCCTTGTTCTCGTCACATCGAATAAGCAACCAAAAGGTCGCGCAGCATTCGGGGTCCATGGACGCTGCTGCCGCTTGCGTGTCCCCGTTATTTGCGACACTCAATATGTCTTCGAACACCGAACCGAGCCTGAAAGGTTAGGAGAGCAGTCGTGAAAACATGGATCGCCAGCTTTGTGATCTGTCTGGCCGTCATCAGCACACTTGTTTCCGGTGCGGTGGCGGGGGAGGCGCGCGTTGCCGTGGCGTCAAGTTTTGCCCAGCCTGCGCGTGCTTTGGGTGACGTTTTTGAAGCACAAACCGGCCACACTGTTCGCTTCAGCTTTGGCTCAACCGGTTTGCTCTATACACAGATTGTTCATGGCGCTCCGTTCGACCTCTTTCTGGCCGCAGATCAGGCAAGGCCCAAAAAAGCCATTGCGGAAGGACATGCCATAGCAGGCAGTCGCTTCACCTACGCACAAGGCAGCCTGGTACTCTACAGCCATGAGCCGGAGCGCCAGCCGGGTGCGGAGACACTGCGCAGCCAAAACTATACGCGGCTTGCCATCGCCAATGCCAGAACAGCGCCTTATGGTGCCGCTGCGGTAGAAGCCCTGCAGGCACTTGGTATCCATGGTGACGTGCAGGGAAAGATTGTGCAGGGCGCTAACATCGCGCAGGCGTTTCAGTTCGTGCAGACCGGAAATGCAGAGCTTGGCTTCGTCGCCCGCGCGCAACTGCCAGCGGATGGGCAAGGCAGCTACTGGATCGTGCCGACAGCTCTTTATACACCGTTGCGTCATGATGCTGTCTTGCTCGGGCAGGGAGACAATGAGGCGGCGCAAGACTTCTTGACGTTTTTGAAAAGTGAAACGGCGCGCGCGATCATCACCCGGCATGGCTTTGACCTGCCGCCAGAAACAAGCAAGTCTGGCACCTGATGGAAGATATCCTGACCACCATTCGCCTGACCTTGATGCTGGCTTTCGTCAGCACATTCATCCTGCTTGTGGTCAGCACACCGATTGCCTGGTGGCTGGTTCACTCGCGTGCCAAGTGGAAAGAGGTTGTTGCCGCCATTGTTGCCTTGCCACTGGTGCTGCCGCCAACCGTGCTCGGTTTCTACCTGTTGATCGCACTGGGGCCGCAAGGGCCCGGCGGCTGGCTGGCGGGTCTCGTTGGCGGGCGTTCCATGGCGTTCACCTTCGAAGGACTGGTGATTGGCTCTGTCATTTATTCCCTGCCATTCGTGGTGCAGCCACTGCGCAATGCCTTTGCCGCGATTGGCCAGCGCCCGCTGGAGGTCGCAGCAACGCTCGGTGCCAGCCCGCGAGATGCATTCCTCTCGGTCGCCTTGCCGCTGGCCTGGCCGGGCTTCATCACTGGTGCGGTGCTCGGTTTCGCACACACATTGGGGGAGTTTGGTGTTGTACTGATGATCGGTGGAAATATTCCGGGCGAGACGCGCGTCATCTCGGTGGCGATTTATGATTACGTGGAGAATCTGCAATGGCGTGAAGCGCATCTGCTGACCGCGGGAATGCTGCTGTTCTCGTTTCTGGTCATCTTTACGACCATGAAACTCACCCAGAAAACCGGGCGGGCAAGTTGGTGAGGGACGCGCGTGAAAAAATTGACGGGGCGTTCAATGGTCAGTTTGATGATTTTCGTCTTGAAGCGCAATTTTCAGTGCCTGCTAGTGGCGTTACAGGTATTTATGGTCCCTCGGGGTGCGGCAAGACGTCCTTGCTGCGCTGCCTCGCAGGCCTCGTAAAATGTCAGGGTACTCTCAGTTTCAGGGGGCAGATATGGCAGGACACAGCGCAGCGCATCTTAAAAAAACCGCATGAGCGCCGTGTCGGGTATGTCTTTCAGGAGCCGAGCCTGTTTCCACATCTCAGTGTACAGCAGAACCTGTCCTTCGGTCTTGAGCGGGCCCGTCGCGCAAATACGGCTGTGTCTGTAAAACAGGAGGATGTTGTAAACTTCCTGAAAGTGGAGAGCCTGTTGGCGCGCGCGCCGCAAGACCTTTCGGGCGGAGAGCGTCAGCGTGTTGCCATTGGCCGCGCGCTCTTGTCCCAGCCACAGCTCCTGTTGCTGGATGAGCCATTATCCGCCCTTGATGACACTGCTCGCAAGGAGATCATGACATGCCTTGAAGATATTTCCAGCCGTTTCGCCCTGCCGGTTTTTTATGTCAGTCACGACATGCGCGAGATCGAGCGACTGGCAGACACACTGCTTTTGATGGACGCAGGAAAGGTCATCGGAAGTGGTCCGTTGACGGTGCTTCAGTCAGATCCAGCACTGCCCCTCTATCACGCAAGCGACTCTGCCGTCACGATATCGGGCCGCGTTCAGCGCCTGGATGAACACTATCATCTTGCGGAAGTCGTAATACCGGGTGGCACGCTCACAATCTCTGGCCAGAACCTCTCATCCGGTGACAATTTACGCCTCAGCATCAAAGCGAGTGATGTCAGCTTCGTTTCTGAACCCGCGCCCGCAACCTCCATCCTTAATTGCTTGCCGGGGCGCATCGTATCTGTTGCGCCCTGCCAGCGCGATGCAGGGCACGTAATTGTGCAGGTTGCGCTCGGGCAAGCGGGTGACGGGGCGCGTGTGTTGGGGCGCATTACCCGAAAGTCCTGCGACAGACTGGAGTTGCAGGCAGACAAGCCGGTTTATGCACAAATAAAATCCATCGCTGTGATGCGGTGAGGTATGGGCATGTTTACCACGTTTGCAGCGGGCTTTTACCTGCCATCGCCTTTTGATATACTTGTGCGCAACGAAAGGTCTGGTTCATGCGCAAGCTGTTTTTACCGGGATTGCTGGGTATCTCTTCTGCCTTGATGAGCACCCCTGCCTTTGCAGATATGTGCCCGAAGGATGATGAACTGAAACAGACCCGTAGCAGTTATGTCTTTGAAAATGGTGACGCGGCATTCGTCAATGTTGTGGCAGAATGGGTCTCCACCAGTGTGGCCCTGGATGATAATGCCCGCATCACCGGCAGGGTTGCCTGTACTTATTCCCTGTACGAAGGGTCTGGCGCCGGGCGCGAACAGATCGTGGCTCTGGTGCCGCGCACAAACGGGGCTGTCCTGACCAATCCGGAGTGGGACCTGACCCGAAACGCGGCAAGCTGCACCCGCGAGCGTCGTTTGTGTACCTGGCTGAAATAAAAAAGATCAAACGGGCAGGGCGGAGTATTCCATCAGTCGGATGACATCCCGGCGAATTTGCGTGCCAAACTGCGCACCTGCTTTACGGAATGCACCTCTGGATTTTTTGAAATTCAGGGACATAGACCGGCTGATGCGCATGGCGAGCACAACATCGGTTTCAATAAGTTCTGCCTCACCGCGCTGACCGCTCTGCATTTGCCGTTCCAGCTCGGAAAAGGCCTGCCGAAAATAATCAACCCGAAAGGTCTCAATGGGCATTTCATACAGGACCTGCGCCCCACAGATCATTTCAGCGGCAGTTGATTGCTCGAGAACAGAAGGTGTCAAGGTGCCATGCGTTTCCGCGCTGCCATACTGTATAATCAGTACGCTGTCATTGAGAATGCTACCCTCGCGGATGCGCACATGGCAACGCTGGCGGCTGCTGTCCGCCAGGTAGCGTGTATCCGTCAATTCACCAGCCTTGCTGGCAAAGCCCTCGACAAAGCTGTCGAGCTTTTCCTGGTGCGGGGGCACACTCTCTTCTCCCAAATCTCCAGAAATCAAAATCCGTCACTGGTCCTGTGCAGTCAAGTTACAGGTATGTGACAGCAGCGAATTATTTTCCAAAGACCCGCGCGAAGATCGTATCCACATGCTTGGTGTGATAGCCAAGGTCGAACAGCGCTTCGAGAGCAGTTTCGTCGAGATGCTCTGTCACATCGCTGTCAGCCTTCAGGTTATCAAGGAACAGCCCTTCACCGCGCCAGGCAGGCATCGCGTTGCGCTGCACCAGCCGGTAGGAGTCTTCGCGCGAAACACCGGCCTGAGTCAGCGCCAGCAACACCCGCTGGGAATGGATCAACCCGCCAAGGCTGTCCATGTTTGCCTGCATTTTCTCGGGATAAACCACGAGTTTTTCAATCACGCCGGCAAGGCGATGCAGGGCAAAGTCCAGATGGATCGTCGCATCCGGGCCAATGCCGCGCTCGACAGAGGAATGGGAAATGTCCCGCTCATGCCACAGCGCGACGTTTTCCAGTGCCGGGATCACGCTCATGCGCACCAGCCGCGCAAGGCCTGTCAAGTTCTCTGTCAGGATCGGGTTGCGCTTATGCGGCATGGCGGAGGAGCCTTTTTGCCCCGGTGAGAAATACTCCTCGGCTTCAAGCACTTCCGTGCGTTGAAGATGTCTGATCTCGGTTGCGATATTCTCGATGGATGAAGCGATGACAGCCAGCGCTGCAAAATACGCTGCGTGGCGATCACGCGGAATAACCTGGCTGGAAACCGGCTCTGGCTGCAAGCCCATCTTCTCCGCCACATACTCTTCCACGGAAGGGTCGATATTGGCAAAAGTGCCAACCGCGCCGGAAACGGCACAAACAGCGATTTCCTCGCGCGCCATCTCCAGGCGTTTGCGCCCCCGGTCCATCTCGGCATAAAAGCGCGCCAGCTTGATGCCAAAGGTTGTCGGCTCTGCATGAATGCCGTGGCTGCGCCCGACGCAAACCGTGTTCTTGTGTTCCTCTGCGCGGGTCTTCAATGCCGTCAGTACACGGTCCATGCCAGTCAGCAGAAGATCGGCAGCACGTGTCAACTGAACAGACAGGCAGGTATCCAGAACATCCGATGAGGTCATGCCCTGATGGACGAACCTTGCCTCCGGGCCAACAAACTCTGCGAGATGGGTCAGGAAAGCGATCACATCATGTTTGACTTCGCGCTCAATCTCGTCGATCCGCGCCACATCAAAAGTGGCATTGCCACCTTTTTCCCAGATGATTTCTGCGGCTTCTGCCGGAATGATGCCGAGCTCTGCCATGCGGCTTGCGGCATGGGCCTCGATTTCGAACCAGATGCGAAACTTGGTCTGCGGCTCCCAGATGGCCGCCATTTCCGGGCGTGTATAACGGGGGATCATGGGCTCTAATCTTTCGTCAGGATTGCAAAAAAGCGTTGGTAGTCCCAAGCGATATCAGACGCAAGGTTGACCTGATGCCGGGAGCCCTGAACACTGATCTGATTGAGGAGAGGAACATGCGCTTTACTCACGTTCTGCCTGTCTTACTGTTGTGTCTGTCCGCTTGCGTGAGCGGGCCGCAAGCATCACCAGCCGATGAAGGCTTTGACATCACGGGCTACTTCGATGGCCGTATTCTGGGGAAGGGGATTATCGAGCGTAATGACAGGGTGCTGAGCCGGTTCGATATGATCGTGGATGCTGGCTTCGATGGAAGCGAACTCACCCTTGACGAGACATTCCTGTTCGACAACGGATCGGACTTTCGCCGGGTCTGGCGGTTACGGAAAACAGCCCCCGGTGTCTGGACAGGCGGCGCGGAAAATGTGGAAGGCACGACCACGATCCGTATCATTGATGGTGTCGTACACATGCATTATGTGGCAGCGTTCCCTTACAATGACGGGATGATAAGCTTGCGCTTCAATCAGCGCCTGATCCCGATGCAGGACAATGTCGTGCTGAACAGGTCACGGTTGTCCAAGTTCGGCGTTCCGGTCGGTACCGTTACGGTGATCTTTGAGCCCGAGGGTGCCTCATAAATCCGAAAGGCATCCACCACCTTCCAGACTCTCGATCCATTCCACGATCAGGTCCACGCCTTCATCATGCGCCAGCGAGCGCCCGAGTTCCGGCATCATCTCTGCCGGATTGGTCGAGGCCATGCGATAGGTGAAGATCGAGGCATCCGGGTCACCAGGGACAATATCGAAGTGACGCCCCCCCGTGCCAGTTCCGGCAGCGATCGGCGTCTTGCAGATACCAAGGTTGGGACCATACGGATCATCCGGCTCCAGATGCAGACCGGAGGTATCCGCCGCCCCGACCGTGTTATGACAGTGGGCACAATTTGCATCGAGATAAGCGCGCGCCCGGCGGTCGATGCTTTCTGATGTATCAGTCCAGACAGCATTGCGCGGTGCCATATGCGGTGCAGGTGCCCCTGTCAGGATGCCAGCAGTTTGCCAATGGGCAAGCTGGTTTTCCGTGCCGGTGTCATAGGTGAACGCCCCGTTCAGGTGCCTTGCTTTCGGGCCTATGGGTTGGATCGCGCGTGTTGTCGCATTCGTTGCATGGCACCCGGCGCACTGGTTCACATCAGGCACGAGATAAGCGAACTCTGTGGCCTCTTCCATGGTCTCATCCTTGACCAGCGTCAGGCGTTTGATTTCGCCGGTACGCTGCAGTACGGCCTCCGTCTGCTCGTCGTTCCAGACATAAGGCAGGGCAATCCAGCCGCTTTCACGTCTGGCAAGTACGCGCGTTTCAATCAGGCGCACATTTTCAAGACCAAGCTGATTATCCGGCAATCCATCCGGCGTAGCGGACTTCAGAACCAGTCCGTCAAAAGGGCCCTCCGGCGTGTCGTAGTAAAACGTCTTGGTGATAACGGTGCCGACCGGAAAGTCGAGAACCTCGCCCTCACGATAGGTCGCCTTTGTTCCATCCGGCATCCATACGGTGCGTAATTTGTGGGCGTAGTCAGAAAACAAGGGCGTATTCAGGTCGTAGGGCATTACGCCTTCGGACAAATCCAGCGCACCGCCATTGATCGTCACCTGGCCCCAGGCACTAAGCGTTTCCGGGTTCGTGTCCGCGTGAAAAACCGGCACGACCTGTTCACTAGAACAGGCCGAAAGTCCGGCGATCAAGGCCAGAAGACTGCCAAAACGCTTCATCAGATATCCAGATTAACGGCTGGTAGACGTTCCAGGGTGCACTGGTGCGGCGCTGTATCAACGACCGGATTATCATTGCCGTTTGGCATATCGACATTCAGCACTTCCGCGTCGCCATTATCAATGCAGATACGGTCGTCACCAGTCAGCACGCCATCAGGGAATTTCTCGGTGTTGACGTAGCCGTCCCATAGGACATCCGGGAAGCTGCCATTCAGGCCGAACATCAAGGTCTTCAAAGCTTTCAGTTCCATGCCGTCTGGCGCATTGCCCCCGCCGGATAGCTCATTGCCATGGACAAAAATGCCTTCCGGATAAGGATCAAAATCATCTTGGGTCGAAAGACCTTCATAGCCTGTGGAATAGACACTGGAGATAATGATGTTTGCTGTCTTGTTATCCGCGATGCGGTTGTCGAAAATCTCTACCTTGTCGTTGGAATTGACCACAATCCCTGAGCCAGCCGGAACGCTTGCGACCGGAGTACCAGGGTGGCCAAAATTGCGCGTGTTATTCTCGTAGACATCATTGTTGTAGACGCGCGTGGTGTGGCCGGGTTGCGGCAGGTTCGGCATGTTGAACACCAGAATGCCACCTGTGTTGTTGGTTGCGATATTCTCGTACACATCAGCCCCGATAGAATTTTCGATCTCAAGACCGGCAACATTGTATTCGACGCGGTTGCGCCGAACGATGATGTTCTGTGACTGACCCACATAGATACCGGCATCAGAGGCACCAATCGCCACACTGTCCTCGATCAGCACGTTTTCACACTGTACGGGGTACATGCCATACGCCCCGTTGGATGTTTTAGGTTCCCCTGTCCAGGCTGTGCGTACGCCGCGGATAATTACATTTTTGCATTCGTTGATTTTCAGGGCATCACCCTTGGTGTCTTCAATCGCAAGGTTTTCAATGGTGAAATTGTCTGCTGTCACCAGCAGGCCTTCAGCCCCGGCAACCTGACCTTTGAAGGACAGGATAGTTTCATCCATCCCCGCGCCTCTGATTGTCACATTATCAACGGAGAGGGAGAGGCTGCGGTCAAAGCTGTAATTGCCCGCGGGAATCTCGATCACATCTCCGGGCTGTGCATCCAGCAGCTGGGAGCGCAAAGTGGCAGCATAGTCAGCAACAGCTTCGGCCGCGGCGCTATCGACCGGTGCCGTATGTGCGTCAGTTTCAGTTTTTTGTCCGCAGGCCACCAGCATCAACGCACTTGCCAGGGCAATAGTAGATGTTCTCAACGTCAGCATATCCGACCTCCCTTATAATTATTGATAATTTTGCCTGTCTTTGCATCAGATGCAAGACGGCAATGCCGTTCTTGCCTAACGATGGTGCTCCACGTGGCTGTCAATCAAAGCCCTGTTATAGACAGCTAGTGCACGCACTTGCGTAATATAGCCTATCACCCGGTTGGGCTCCTTGGGCACCGTTACCGGCATGCCATCAAGATCTTTCTCCCGCATGATGGCCAGTGCCTCACCAAGCGAATGAGAGGCGTATAGCCGCTCTGCCTTGTCATCGAGCGGCGCTGCGTCCGGCGGCATGGCGCGCATCACGTCGCGCACGCGGATTGTTTGCAAGATAACCCCCTGCGGCCCCTCCGACAGATCATAGCCGCGCTGGTTCAATTGCCAGTGGAACCAGGAACTGCCGAATGTGGCCTGCGCAATCATGGTCGCGATGCCGACGGCGAACATCAGGGCCACTGTCATCTGGTAATCGCCGGTTAGTTCGAAAACAATCAGGGTGGTAGAGATCGGCGCCCCGAGTATGGCGCCCGAAACCGCCCCCATCCCGACCATCGCGTAGAAAGTCGGGCTTGCTGCGATGTCAGGAATGAACAGCGCCAGCGTCGCTCCATAGGCAGCGCCGGAAATGGCCCCGAAGAATATCCCCCCCGAGAATACACCCGTGCCGAACCGGCAGGAAAGACAGATCGCCGTCGCAACAATTTTCAGCACCAGCAGGACCGTCAGCAGGGGGATGGAATAACTCCCGTACAGCGCCTCGGTTGTGGCCTCGTAACCAACCCCCAGAACCTCCGGGAAGTATAGCGCGACCGTCCCCATGAATACACCGGCAATGGGGGGCAGGAGAGCAGGCTCAATCTTGTACCGGGCGATCTTGCGCGCGACCCATTTCTGGCAGGAGGCTGTGAGTTGCAGAAACGAGAAAGCGACAATGCCGCAGATGATCCCGAGGAAAGCTGCAAGCGGAAAGTCAGCCAGTCCGGAGTTACCATAGATCGGCACCAGAAATCCGTGTGCATCAACGCCCAGAAACCGCTGATACGACTGGATGACGATAGTTGCCGTAATACTGGCCAGCGCCACCGGCCCGAAAATCGACAGGGCGTAATTCCCCAGCACCACTTCCAGCGCAAACAACACACCTGCAATCGGCGCATTGAAACTGGCGGCAACAGCAGCTGCTGCACCGCAGCCGAGCAGCGTGCGCGCGTCCTTGCCGGATATTTTCCAGCGCTCCGAAAGCGCCGTGGAAATCGCACCGCCAAACAGAACAGCCGGTCCTTCGCGCCCGGCAGATGCACCTGTACCCAGCGCCAGGGTGGCGATTGCTGTATTGGCCATACCCGCCCTGAAGGAGACATGACCTGGCGGCCCGGCCCGCGCTTCAATAACCTCCGCGACCCCTTGGCACTTTGTGTCCGGCAGCCATTTGAACCGTCGTGCGGTGTAAAGCAGCGCGCCAACTAATACGCCGCCGATGACAGGTGCCAGCCAGATGCGTCCCGGGTCCAGTTGCCGGGCAGAACTGGCTATCATCCGTGTGCCCTCGCCATAAGCCAGCCGCGTCAGCCATTCGATGCCTTGCGTAAACGCCATGACACCATGCGCTGTGATGAGGCCGATGACGATTGCCAGTATCCAGACCTTGTAATTGGCAATGCTGCTGCCGCGCTGCAAGGAGTGCCGCAGCCAGAGACGGATGCGGGAACTGCTCGAATGAGGTTTGAGCGGGCGATGGGGCATGAAAAAAGCCCTACCACGCTTTGGCTCTTCTGCCAGTTCGAAACTGACGATTTCAGTTGATCAACACAAACAGTGCAGATGGGGCAAGGCTGAACCCGGATAATTCAATAGTGAAGCCTGGAATGGTTCTAACAGTGGCCGCTCTTGTCGCCATTGTCATTACCAGCACTACAGATTTGTGGCTGGTGCTCGCCAATTTGGCTAAATGGGTGCGGTCTGCTTTGCCCGTGATGCGTCCCCTGATATCCGTTGTCAGTATGGGCGCCGTTTCCGGTGGCGTGTCCTTGCGGCATATGCGGGAATCCGTTCCCCTGACTGCCGCCTTGTGCAGACTTTTGCATGAATGATTGCAGTAACTGTAGCAAAGCCATCATGTCATTGCTACTGCCACCCGTGCTCTGCGGTTGATGCCCTTGTGCGTTTGCGCCGCCCTGGCTGGATTTCTGCATGAATGAAAGCAAAAGCTGGATCAACGCCATCATGTCGTTGTTGCCGCTTTTCCCTTGAGGCTGGTAGGCTTGATCCGCAGTTGCCCCGTGACCTTGCTGCGCGCCACCTGATTTCTGCATCATCGACATGAGAAGCTTCAGTAAAGCCATTATGTCGTTCGTCCCACCGTCATTGCCGTGAAACTGATTGCTCTGAGCGTAAACTGAACCTGTTCCCTTGTGAGGCTGCTGCAGCTGCTGGAAGAGAGAATGGCCTTTCGCAGTCGGCAGTTCTGTTTTTTTACCATGCATATTAAATGCGCCATGCGGGTTACCGCCATGTATCTTGTTAAATCCACTCATATCCTGACTCCACTTCGCATTCCACAAGGCACATATGTGCCAATATGGGGCGGGCATTATGGTTAAGTGTCATAAAAATTAGGACATCAGTCGTGTCATTATTTTTAGTACATCCCGGCAAGCGAAATGAGCCAGATACTTTCCTCTTAGAGGGGTACGACACATCGTCTCGGCAGGCTGAAGGAGAGCCGGCTGGAGGAGGTATTAAGGATGAGTAGTCGTATTCTCGGCTTTTACACGCTGTAGAATGTAAAGCCGCAGGGCCGAGGACAGATTATGTGGCTCGGCGGTAGCCATGCGTGCGCGATCAATCTGCGCCACCAGACTGGCCAGTGACCTTTTATCTTCTCGCGCAAAATGGTTCAATTCGTCCCAGAAAGCCTCTTCGAGGGAGATACTGGTGCGGTGTCCGGCTATGGACACAGATCGTTTCTTCATTGCCATGGTACTGGCAAAGGATCAGGATTTGGCCCAGTCGTCCACACCATGCTTCCGGATGCGGGCAGAGGCGAGTTCAATGCCATCAATGATCCCGGCCATATGTGAAAGGGCGCCTTCGCTGCATTGCGCGGGGTCAGCGCCCATGGCGCGGTAAAGATCCTGCAGATCAATGTTCCGGGCATACATGAACTGTGCCAGTTCGATACGGATGCGGCCTTCTGTCGGTTTGTCAGACATGTTGTTGTCCTCATTTCATACACAACGTGTCCCAGCGTACACCGGATGATGCAGGGGACAAAGTCATTCAAATTAGTCCTGCAAGTTCT
>JALEGJ010000035.1 GCA_022763115.1 Aquisalinus sp. | reverse complement strand
TTATTATCCTCCGGGTCACACTCGGTTAACCTCGGTTGAGAGAGTGCTGACACTTGGTTAATAAAGGTTTAAGTCCGCAGACGCCTGAAAACTAAGAGAAAATTTCTCTCATGGCAACGCGCGCATCCTGATGGGTTAACGACAGATGCAATGGCGTCAACGAGATGCGCCCTTCATAAATGGCTTTCAGGTCCGTTCCCTCCGGCGGATTAGAGAGCTTGCCCTCAAAGCCGTACCAGTAATAGGTGCGCCCGCGCAGGTCCATGCGCTCCTCGGCGTACAGATTGACCTGGTCCCGAAAACCCTGCTCGGTGATCTCAACCGGCCCGCAATCCTCCGGATCACGATCCGGGAAATTCAGGTTCATGACCACATCTTCCGGCCAGCCCGCGTCGATTATTTTTTTCAGGATCGCCGGCGCATGAGTACGTGGCGTCTCCCAGCGACAGGCATCACGCGAGAAGCGCGAGAGGGACAGCGCCACAGACGGAATGCCCATCTGCATTCCCTGAAAGGCCGCCGCGATGGTGCCGGAAAGGGTCACATCCTCGGCGATATTCTGGCCGTTGTTCACACCGGACAATATCAGGTCCGGCCCCTTGCCGTCTTTTGGCAGGATATGGCTCGCCCCCATCTGGGCACAGTCTGTGGGCGTGCCCGCCACAGCGAATTTTTTTTCGCCCGCGACGCGGATGCGCACCGGGTCACGCAAGGTGAGCGCCCGGGCCGCACCGGACTGATCCTCTTCCGGTGCCACTACCCAGACATCATCCGACAGGGTGCGGGCGATCTCTTCGAGGACTTCAAGACCTTCGGCGTGAATGCCGTCATCATTGGTGCAGAGAATGCGCATGACCTCACCCCTCCCCGCCGATGACCGTCTTGCCACCCATATAGGGCTGCAACACGTCAGGGATCGCGATGGAGCCATCTTCCTGCTGATAATTTTCCAGCACAGCGACCATGGTGCGACCGACCGCAAGGCCGGAGCCGTTCAGCGTGTGCACAAATTGCGGATGCTTTTCGCCTTCCTTGCGGAAGCGCGCTTTCATGCGACGAGCCTGGAAATCACCGCAGTTGGAACAGGATGAAATCTCGCGGAAGCGCTCCTGACCGGGCAGCCAGACTTCGATATCGTAGGTCTTGATCGCGCCAAAACCGATGTCACCTGTGCAGAGCACAACCGTGCGATAAGCAAGATCAAGACGCTTGAGGACTTCCTCGGCGCAGGCGGTCATCCGCTCGTGTTCCTCACCGGAGGCCTCGGGTGTCGTGATGGAGACCAGCTCAACCTTGGAGAACTGGTGCATGCGGATCATGCCGGTTGTATCGCGGCCAGCAGAGCCAGCCTCTGAGCGGAAACACTGGGTCCAGGCTGTAAGGCGCTTGGGCAGTTCTTCTTCGGAAAGAATGCTCTCGCGCACGAGATTGGTCAGTGTGACTTCAGCTGTGGGGGTGAGGAAGTAGTCGTTCGTGGTTTTGAAGGCATCTTCCTCGAATTTTGGCAGCTGACCCGTGCCATACATCGCATCCGGGCGCACCATCACGGGCGGCGCCATTTCTTCGTAGCCAAACTCACCCGTATGCAGATCAAGCATGAAGTTCGCCAGCGCCCGCTCCAGACGGGCAAGATCTTTTTTCAAGACGACAAAACGGGAGCCGGACAGTTTCGCGGCCACCTCGAAATCCATCTGCGGACCAAGGCTGGATTTCAGCCCTTCCCCCAAGTCAAAATGCTCCTTCGCCCCGACAATTTTTTTCGGGTTGCCAAATGTACGCACCTCGACATTGTCGTCTTCATCCTCGCCATCGGGCACCTCGGCCACCGGAATGTTCGGCAGGGTCATCAGAATGTCATCCAGCTCGGCGCTGAGTTTTTTCTGGTTTTCTTCTGCCGCCTGCACCTGATCCTTGAGAGAAGCGACTTCCTGTTTCAGGCGCTCTGCTTCTTCCTTTTCCCCGCGCCCCATGGCGGCCCCGATCTGCTTCGACGCCGCGTTGCGCTGTTGCTGCAGATCGTTCATGGCTTGCGTTTCCGCCGCCACTTTTTCGTAAAGCGCCAGCAGGTCAGCCGCTCTGGTGTCATTGTTTCGGCGGGCCATGCCAGCATCGAACGCTGCCGGATTGTCGCGAATGGCCTTGATATCGTGCATGGGAAAATCCTGTCTGTCTCTGGCGCTGGCTATAGGCTGAACTGTGGAAATCGTCCAGCCAGTCGCCCAGCATAAAGCCTCTCCGGTCGAGGCACATAAGTTTTGCTGCCGTGCTGACCAGCGGCTATTCCTGTTTGCACTTCTGCCCTCGCGCCTTTTAGACTGCGACCACGACAGAACAAGGAAATGCCAGACCCATGAGCCAGCCGCTTCTCCTCGCTATTGACCAGGGTACCACTTCTTCCCGCGCGATTGTGTTCTCCTTGAGGGGGGACATTGTGGCCGTGAGCCAGCAGGAGTTTCCGCAAATCTACCCGGCGGAAGGATGGGTGGAGCACGACCCGGAAGCGATCTGGGAGACGACCCTGAAAACTGCGCGCGAGGCTGTTGCCGAGGCGGAAAACAAAGGCGGCACCGTGCAGGCCATCGGCATTACCAACCAGCGCGAGACCACAATCGTCTGGGACCGGACGACCGGGATGCCGATCAGCAATGCCATTGTCTGGCAGGACCGGCGCACGGCAAATGTCTGCCGCAATTTGCAGGCGGATGGCGCCGAGGACATGGTGCGGCAGAAAACCGGCCTGTTGTTGGACCCTTACTTCTCCGCCACCAAGATTGCCTGGCTGCTCGACCATGTGGAAGGCGCACGCGCAAAGGCTGAAGCTGGAAAGCTCGCCTTCGGCACGGTCGACTCTTTCCTGCTCTGGCATCTGACAGATGGCAAGGTGCACGCAACGGACGCGACCAATGCGAGCCGCACTTCCCTGTTCAACATTCAAGACAATGACTGGGATGACGAATTGCTGCGCCTGTTCAAGGTGCCGCGCGCGATCATGCCGGAAGTGAAAGACTGCGCTGCCGATTTCGGCATGGCGGCATCTGCCGTCTTCGGGCGGGAAATTCCGATCCTTGGCATAGCGGGCGATCAGCAGGCCGCAGCGATCGGCCAGTGCTGTTTTACGCCGGGCGAGACCAAAAGCACCTACGGCACGGGATGTTTTGTCCTGGTACAGACTGGCGAGGAACTGCTGCTGTCGCAAAACCGACTTCTCTCCACGATCGCCTATCGCCTTGAGGGCAAGCCGACCTATGCCCTCGAAGGCTCCATCTTCGTGGCTGGTGCGGCGGTGCAATGGTTGCGCGATGAGATGCAGATCATCAAACATGCTGCTGAAACCGAAGGCATGGCCCGCGGCATCAGCGGCACGCAAGGTGTTTATATCGTGCCTGCCTTTACCGGCCTTGGGGCCCCGCACTGGTCACCTGATGCCCGCGGCGCGGTCTTCGGCCTGATGCGCTCCACCGGCAAGGCGGAGTTGATCCGCGCCACCCTTGAGTCGGTTGCTTATCAGACGGCGGATCTTTTTGTGGCGCTGGAACAGGACGGCATCTCGCCCACCTCCGTGAAAGTGGATGGCGGCATGGTGATGAATGACTGGATGGTGCAGTTCCTGTCAGATGTGCTGACCTTGCCAGTGCAGCGCCCGAAAGTGATGGAGACAACAGCGCTGGGCGCAGCGGCGCTCGCCGGACTGCAAGCCGGACTTTATAGCTCCCTGCAGGACTTCGCCGGCGTCTGGCAGGAGGATGCGAGTTTCGCTCCTGCCATGGCTGATGCCGAGCGCCAGCAACTTCTGCAAGGCTGGCGCAAGGCTGTTCAGTGTACGCTGGCCTACGCAAAATAATGATTGTTTGATATGCTTTAGTTTGCGAAAGTCTGGCCAGATTGGTGTGGGGATAGACGATGGGAAGCGGGAATTTCATCGAGAGTGTTTTTCTGGGTGACCGGGCTGTTTTAGGCGCAGATGCCGGGCTCTGGCAGAACATCGTGACGGAAGCAGGGGCTCTCGTTTTAGGTGTCGGCATTACTGCCTTCCTCATCGACGGACTGCGCAAGCAGGCCGAAAGAAAGCGCTGGAAAGCTGCGGAAGATAACTTTCTTGACCGGCTTGCATCGGTTGTTGCGGAATTCAGTGAGGATAACTTCGCCCCGAAATCAGGCCCCAGCCGGTCAATCAAAAGAATAGTGGCGGAAGCCAAGCTGGCGGACGAAACAATTGTCGACTGGGCTCAAGCCAGTATGCTGGCATTTATGTTGGGCGGTAACAGGGATTTCAATACCCTGAAAGAAGTGACCGAAACCATCCAGTATATTTTCAACGGTATGCAGAACTTATCTGCGCTTGAAACGATACTAAAGAGAACGGTTGGCGCGGAAGGTGGCACCGGCCCGGATTCAGCCGTCACAAATATGTTTCACGACGAATACGGAACGCGCTTCCAGACCCTTCTGGCGTCTGCCGAAAAGGTTATTGTCGACTTCAAGAATAACACACTCAATCCGGAAGATTTGCTCACCATCCAGGAGTATGTTCATCAAATTACCGATACTGAAGAAATGGAACGACTGGCGTTCAAAAGAGCGGTCAGGTAATAATCTACAAGACCGCCCGATTTCTTTTACCGCGCGCTCATTGGCGGAACATCGCGTTGGTCTTCGCCAACATAGTTGGAGAGCGGACGGATCAACTTGTTGTCGCCCAGCTGCTCCATGATGTGCGCTGTCCAGCCAGTGATCCGTGACATGACGAAAATTGGTGTGAACATCGGGATTTCAAAGCCCATCAGGTAATAGGCCGGGCCTGCCGGAAAATCGAGATTCGGGTAAATGCCCTTTTCGGCCACCATCGTCTCGTCGAGAATACGTGACATCTCCCAGTATTTATGGGCCTCTTCCGTGTCGATGATATCAACCATCTTCTTGTAGGCTTCCGTCATGGTGGGTACACGGCTGTCCCCAGAGCGATAAACCCGGTGGCCGAAGCCCATGATTTTTTTCTTGGTGGCAAGCGCATCCAGCATCCAGGCTTTGGCATTTTCCGGTGTGCCAACTTCCTGCAGCATATACATGACAGCCTCGTTCGCGCCGCCATGGAGCGGCCCTTTGAGTGAACCGATAGCGCCTGTGACGGCAGAATAAATGCCGGACAGGGATGACGCGATGACGCGCGATGTAAATGTCGAAGCATTGAAAGAATGCTCCGCATAAAGCGTCATCGAAATATCAAAGCACTTTACGGTTTCTTCTGCCGGTACTTCGCCAAAGCACATATGGAAGAAGTTCTCGGAAAAACCGAGAGAGCTGTCCGGTGCAATCGGCTCCTTGCCATTGCGCAGGCGGAAATCTGTCGCCACGATCTGCGGGATTTTGGCATACATCAGCATGGCCCGGTCATAGAGGTCTTCCGTCGCGTGGTCTTCGATGTCGCGATCTTCCAGTCCGAGGAAGCTGACCGCTGTGCGCAAGGTTGCCATGGGGTGTGCTTCTTTCGGAAACTTGCGCATGACGCTGATGAGGTCATCCGACAGTCCACGCAGAGATTTCTCTTTGGCGTTAAACTCATCAAGCTGACTCTGGTTCGGCAACTCCTTGTTCCAGATCAGATAAGCCGTTTCCTCAAAGCGACATTGTGTCGCAAGGTCCTGCACAGCATAGCCGCGATAGGTCAGTGAATTCGTCTCCGGCATTACTTTTGACACAGCCGTGTCATCAGTCATCACACCGGCGAGGCCGTATTTTACATCTTCACTCATGTTTCTTCTCCTCTTTATCTTCCTTGTGGCCCTGAATAGGCCCTCTCCACTTTGGCGACCCGTAGCTCATAGTGAGCGTACCAGTCACTTTTGCCTTTCTCCTGCGCAGCCAAATGATCCGCATGCGCTTTCCAGTTCTTTATCGCTTCTTCTGTTTCCCAATAGGAAATTGTGATGCCGAACCCGGCTTCATCCCGTGTGCTCTCCAGACCGAGATAGCCCGGCATGTCTTGCGCCAGTTCTGCCAGCAACTCGCCTGCGGCGGCGTAATGCGCTTCATCCTTGCCGGAACGCTGATTGGGAAAGATGACCGCATAATATGGCGGCGTCAGATTCAGGGCGAAACGTTCGGTCACTCAGCCTCCGTACTTTTCAGGTCTATATCACATTTCTCAAGTCCGGCTTCGAGCACACCTTCATGCAGGCCAAAGCCCATCATTCGTTCACAACCGAATTTTTTTCCCTCGGACAAATCATTGGCGACGCAATAGTTATACACATCCCGCTTGTAGTCATTGATGAAACCGAACAGGCATTCATTCTGCTCACCGCGCGCGCTATTGAAAGCTGCAATAATCTCCGCGCTTTCCTCTTCTGTGTATTCTTTTGTCTCAATACGCGGATCTTCAGCGGGCACCGGTGCCTGAAGAAGTGCAGCAGATATAATCAATGAAACGAACAGCATCGCCTACTCCATAGGTGTGTCGCCAACTTCAAAGTTGAACAGGCCCTGATCGAACTGGTTGTATTCCTCGTACCGCAGGAGCTCATAAAGGTCACGACGGTGCTGCATCTGGTCGAGGATACCGTTCTGGTCACCGTCACGTAGGATGGCGTCGAGGCCACGATCCGCTTCGCCCATCGCCAGACGCAAGGTGGTGACGGGATAAATCACGACATTGAAGCCGAGCTCTTCCAATTCTTTTTTGTTCAGTAGACGGCTTTTACCAAACTCGGTCATGTTCGCAAGGATCGGTACGTCCAGCGCCTTGCGCACGGCCTCGAACTCCTGCTCGGACTTCATGGCCTCCGGGAAGATCATGTCGGCCCCGGCATCGACATATGCCTTCATCCGGTCAATGGCCTTGTCGAGACCTTCAATCGCCCGGGCGTCCGAGCGGGCAATCAGCACAAAATTCTCATCCAGCTTTGCGTCGGCTGCAGCGCGCACCCGCTGGACCATTGTCTGTGTATCGACAATTTCCTTGCCATCGAGGTGGCCGCAGCGCTTAGGCATCACCTGGTCCTCTATGTGGCAACCGGCAAGCCCTGCCTCTTCCATCAGGCGAATGGTACGCGCGGCAGACATCGGCTCACCAAAGCCTGTATCAATGTCAATAAAGGCTGGCAGATCGGTGACACGGGCAATCTGCTGACCACGGGTGACAAATTCCTGCTGGTTAGCGATGCCAATATCCGGCAGGCAGAGGTCAGCGGCCATCACAGCGCCAGAAATATAAACACCATCAAATCCCTTGCGCTCAATAAGCTGCGCACAGAGCGGGTTAAAGGCACCGGGAAACTGATGGAGCTTGCCGTCTTCCAGCATATCCCGGAAATCAAGGCGCTTTTGCGCAGCTGTCTTCCTTGTAAAGAGCATTATTTAGTCCTCTTTGTCATCTGACGGCTTGTCGCCATCGCTTTTCTTGTCCATGGCTTGACTGAATGCAGGTGCAAAGCCAGCTCCTATTGCAATACCGAGGGCAATTCCGACGCCGATATTATCCATCGCGACACCAAGCGCGACGCCAATCGAAATGCCAAAACCAATCCCAAGCGATAAACCTTGTCCGTTCACCTTGCGGCTCCTTGCTGTGCACCCTGTTCTGCGCCTTCGTCCTTCGACAAGCTCAGGATGAGGGCGACTTCTTTCGCGTATCGCTTCCTAGAAGATGCCCTTTGCCTCATTCTCAACCAGATAGCCTGACGGGGCGACCGGGTTCAGCGTGCGCACTTCCTCGGCAGACAGGTTCGGTAGTTTCTGCACCAGTTCCAGGAAACGATCGCTTTCCGAAGCATCCAGAATATCATCCGTCAGTGTCTTGAACTTGTTGATATACTGCTCACGCCCGAACGGACGGGCGCCAAACGGGTGCGCATTGGCGATACCGAGTTCGTCCTCGATGACCGTACCATCTTCCATGGTGACGACAACGCGGGCACCAAAGGCTTTTTCATTCGGGTCATGAGAGTGGTAACGGCGTGTCCACTCCGGATCCTCGATGGTTGAAATCTTGTGCCACAGGCGAACAGTGTCCTCACGGCGGGCACGCTCCGGCGCATAAGAGCGAACATGGTGCCACTCACCATCCTGTAGCGCGACGGCAAAGATGTACATGATGGAGTGATCCAGTGTTTCACGAGAGGCGTTCGGGTCCATTT
>JALEGJ010000034.1 GCA_022763115.1 Aquisalinus sp. | reverse complement strand
TCAGCCAGCCGACTGTCGCCAACTGGGAATCAGGGGTTCACGATCCACGTCAGCTAATGCTGGCCAAAATCGCTGAAGCTCTCGACGTTCAGCTGGGCTGGCTGGCGAGCGGCGAACGCTCCACTGCCGAGCGCGACAAGCACCCCACCGCCGCCTACATCCGTCGCGGCCTCTATCACGTACCAGTCATTCGGCTGGAAGACACCGTGCTGATGATCGACCATAACGGTGCAGACCTCCACGCTCTGGCGACTGACTATATTCCCGTTACCTCTGGCAGTAACAGCCTGTTCGGGTTCTTCGTGAATGACGAAGCAATGAACCTCGCCTTCCCCGGCAACACGCTGGCGGTCGTTGACTACAATCACCGCGTACCAGTGAGCGGCGATGTTATTCTGCTGCAACTCCCGGATGGTCGTCCGCTCCTGCGCCGCTGGCGGCGAGACCCCTCACGGCTTGAGCCCTGGTCCAGCGACCCGGCTCATGAAACACTGTATATTGATGACCTCACGGGCATCATCGGCACCGTGACGGTCTCAATCCGCTTTCACTAAATTTCAGTACACATCCTTTTAGCCAATATCTGATACGCAATATGTGCATCTGGACACGCACAACCGGTGTTCGTTACAAGCCGCGCATGTCTCAACCTGATATGCCGCCAGTCGCCGCTCTTCAGACGAACCACTCCGGCCATCGCATGGTGCTTGCCACAGACCTTGATGGCACATTTCTCGGCGGCAGCGACGCGGACCGTGATGCGCTTTATGACTGGCTGCGCCAACACAGCGAAACAGTCGGTCTCATCTTCGTCACAGGGCGCGACCCGGACTTCATCGGAGAGCTTTGTGCGTCAGGGCGCATCCCCTGGCCCTCTTATGTGGTGGGGGATGTCGGCACCACCATCGCAGAGGTGACAGCTGCAGGTGAGATCAGGCCGATTCAGGCATTGGAAGAAGCCATTGCCAATCTGTGGCAGGACCGTGGCCCGAGCGTCCGCGAGAAATTGCACAATCACCCCGGCCTCACCTTGCAACCGACAGGGTTTCGCTACCGCGTCAGTTACGATATGGATCCGGCACACTTTGATGAAAGTGCCGTACAGATCGTGGCAGAGCTTGGTGCCGACAGCCTGATCTCCGACAATCGCTTTTTTGACGTTTTGCCACGCAATGTGAGTAAAGGCCCTTCACTGATACGCCTGCTCAATCATCTCAAGGTTGATCCGGCAAAAACACTCGCAGCAGGAGATACCCTGAACGATCTCTCCATGCTGGTGGCCGGCACGCCAGCCGTCGCCGTTGGCGGCGCTGAAACAGCCCTGCTCGACGCTCTGCCACAGGCAGAGCATATCTACCGTGCAACCAATATCGGCGCTGCGGGTATCATCGAAGCTATCCGGCATTTCGCTTTGCACCCTGTCACTTGAGATAAAGCAACCAAGAGAAAGCAAGACGCCTCATGGCCTCAGACTTTGTGATCGTCTATCACCGTCAGCCTTATGAAGAAGTGGAGGAAAACGGCAAAACCGTCTTCCGCGAGAACGCCAGCCCGAATGGCATCGTCCCGACGCTGAAAAGTTTCTTCGGCAAGGCCGAGCACGGGGCCTGGATCGCCTGGAAGCTGGCAGAGGACCCGAGCAATCCGGGTTTCGAGCGCGTCGTGGAAATTGATGACGCCTACGGCAAATATGCTGTCTCCCGCCTGCCGTTAACCGCCGAACAGGTAAGCAGTTTTTACCATATCACCTCCAAGGAAGCCTTCTGGCCAATCCTGCACAGCTTCAAGGGCAAGTACAATTACGACCCGGTGGACTGGCCGACCTTCCGCGAGGTCAACTGGGCCTTTGCCGAAGCCGCCGCATCAGAGGCGAGTGAAGGGGCGCGTGTCTGGGTGCATGATTATAATCTCTGGCTGGTGCCCGGCTATCTGCGCCAGATGCGCCCGGACCTGATTATTTCCTTCTTCCACCATACGCCGTTTCCGGCGGCAGACATGTTCAACGTGCTGCCCTGGCGCAAGGAGATCGTCGAAAGCCTTCTGGCGTGCGATATCGTCGGCTTCCACATTCCCCGCTATGCGGCCAATTTCCTGTCCGTAGCGCGCAGCCTTCTGGATGTGGATGTGCTGCAACGCCAGCAGGTTGACCCCGACCTGATTTCCGAAGGCACAGCTCTGACCGAGCGTACCGTCCCGACCCTGATCGCGTATCAGGATCGCCAGATTGCCATCAGTTCATCCGGGGTCGGCGTGTCCGTGGAGTTTATCGAGGAACGCGCGAAGGACCCTGTGTTCCGCAAACAGGCGGCAGAAGTCCGCGAGAATATGGGCGATAGTCAACTGATCTTGTCTGTGGGGCGTACGGATTACACCAAGGGCGGCATTGAGCAGCTGGAAAGTTTCGAGCGCGTGCTGCAGGACAATTCCGATCTGCGTGGCAAGGTGCGGCTGATGCATGTCTCTGTCAGTGCCAACCGTAATATGACAGCCTATGAGGATATTCAGTCCGGCATTGAGGAGACTGCCGGGCGCATCAATGGCCGCTTTGGCACGCTGGAGTGGCAGCCCATCGCCCTTATCTCCCGGGCGATACCTTTTGATGACCTCATCAAATACTACCTCGCGGCTGATATCGCCTGGATTACCCCATTGGCGGACGGCATGAATCTGGTCTGCAAGGAATATGTTGCCGCGCGCACCGACAATGACGGCGTGCTGGTCCTGTCAGAATTTGCCGGCGCCGCCGTGGAGCTCAGTTCCGCCGTCATTACCAACCCCTTCTCCAGCCGGTCCATGGACCTTGCCATCCTGCAGGCCCTGGAAATGCCACTGGAAGAACGCCGCACGCGCATGACCAATCTGCGCCGTATGGTCAAACGCTTCTCCATCACCGCCTGGGGCACCGACCAGGAAGCCGAGTTTGAACAGGCCAGAACCCGGCGGCAGAAAGGCTGAATTGCAGTTCAGGGTCAACGGCGATATATTGGAGACGTTTTATGGGAAACAAAGACGTGGACAAAGATATCGTTATCAGCCTTCTGAATCGACACCGGGCTGAACTGGAAACCTTTGGTATAGATCACTTGCGCATCTTCGGCTCCGTCGCGCGTGGAGAAGCCAGACAGGACTCAGACGTAGATATTCTGGCTGAATTCAGACCTGAAGCTAAAGTTGGTTTTTCAATCGTCAGCATACATCGAAAACTCGAAGAAATTCTGGGGCGTAAGGTGGATTTGATGCGCGCACCTGTCCGTAACCAGCAACTCCTGAAAAAAATCGAGAAGGAATCTGTCATTGCCTTCTAAAAATCCGGCACAAAGATTTCAGGAGATCATAACAGAAACTGATTTCGTTCTGGACGCTTCGCGAGGACTGGACTTCGAAACATTCATGGCGAATGGACTTGTGCGTCGGGCCATCGAACGCGCCTACGGAATCATATCTGAGGCTGCCGTGAAGCTGGACAAGGATGCCGAACTTTATGCACCAACAATACCCTGGCAGGACATTCGCGGGATTGGTAACCGCTTGCGGCACGAGTACGGCGAACTCGATTACGAAACACTCTGGGACATTCTCAAATACGACCTGGCACCTTTGCGTCAGGCCTGTTCGGCGCGCTTCTGAACCTGCAAACAACACAGTTGGACTGAAACCGCAAAATATCTTCCAACATGACGGCAGAGCCGCCCACATGTTGCCGCCTTGTGGCAACATGACCTATGCAACAGGGTGGAAGTTCAGGAAGAGCTGCATGGTAGACCCGAGACAAGCAGACAGTTTCAGTATGGACGGTTGGACTGCCTCCGACCAGGAACCTTCTGTGCGCTTCCATTATACCTGTGCACACTACGGGGCGTTTTCCGAAACAGTCACATTCCCTTGGATTGAGCAGCCATTGGCACCTCTGGTCGATCATGGCCTTGCAGGCCTGCTCGACCTTTTACAGATCGCGCTGGGTGTCAGTTACTATAAATGCGCGGCTGCCCGGCGTCTCATATTAAGCGGCAGCACGGACCAGCCGGAAAAATTGCAATTGGCCGCTGCGCTCTATCGTGAGGGCCTCGCAGAATTCTATGTGCGCAATGACCTCTTCCACACCCATGACCTCGACATAGAACCGGGCAGCATTGAACAGGGTTACACTTCCGCGCCCAAACCTCATCTGGCATTACTTGAAGGCCAGGCGCTGGTTGCCTGGGGCGGCGGCAAGGATTCATATGTCGCCGATGCCATTGCGCGCAAAGCCGGGTTGCAAACGCAGCGCTGCTCTGTTGTCATGTCGGACAAGGTTGCAGACGCAATCCAGCGCACAAGCAACGCCCCCGTCCTGTTCCTGCGCCGTCACCTGGACCCGAAACTTCGTGAAGTGAACGCCGATGGTGCGCTTAATGGCCATGTCCCCATCACAGCCATCAATTCATTGATGCTGGTCATTCTAGGTCGATTAACGGGCGCGCCACAGGTCATCTTTGCCAATGAGCGTTCCGCAGACGAACCAACAATTCAGCAGGATGGCATCGTCGCGAACCATCAGTATTCAAAGTCGAGCGCCTTTGAAGGCTATTTGCGCAACGCCATCACCGCGTCAGACAAAGTAGCGCCTGACTATTATTCCATCCTGCGCCCGTTCTCGGAGATCTGGATCGCTCGCGTCTTCGCCAAGCTGACAGAAGCCTACCCCCTGTTCACCAGCTGCAATCGCAATTTCCAGATCATTGGCGACCAATCCCCGCGCTGGTGCGGCGACTGCGCCAAATGTGCTTTTACATCGCTCATGCTCGCCCCTCATTTGACGAAAGAGCAAGCCCTCACCATTTTCCCCGACCTGTTCCTGAACCACGAGAACCTGCTGCCTTTATACAGGGAACTCTGTGGTCTGACAGACAAGAAGCCCTGGGACTGCGTCGGCACCATCAATGAATGCCGCGCCACACTCCACAAGCTGGCCTCAAGCCCGCACTGGCAGGATACGCGCGCCGTGCAAACGCTGGCGCCTGAAGTATCGGCACTGCACACACCCGAGGAGTTGGAAATATTCTGGCAGGAAGGACTTCAAGCCACTGAACCGCACTTCGTACCTGATACATTATTAAAGGCGGCCCATGACCTTTAATCCGGACACATCCCGTATTGTCCTGCATGGCTTGGGCGTTGAAGGGCGCGCCGCGCTTGCCTGGTTTGTGCAACATCAGTCAGCGACAATCACAGTCATCGACAGCCCGGAGAAATTTGACAGCCTGCCGGATGAGCTGAAACAACACGCCGCCATCAGCCACCAGACGGAACCCCTCTGGCTGGAAAACCGGCACAATACAACACCCCCCACGCTTTACCTGCGCTCACCAGGCATCCCGCCCGGCAACCCAGTTTTCCAGGCCATACAGTCAACTAACATTCCGCACACGACACCTACAGGCTACTGGCTCGCGAAACATGCCCCTCGTCATATCATCACCATCACCGGCACCAAGGGCAAAAGCTCAACCGCCAGCCTGACGGCGCACCTCCTGCGCTGGGCCGGAAAGGATGCCCGGGAGATGGGCAATATCGGCCGCACACCCTTTGAAGAAGTAACCACCCCGGAGACGATCTGTGTACTGGAGCTCTCATCCTATATGATGCATGACCTCCCCCGGCTGGATGCCTTTCACGCCGTCACGAACATCTATAAGGAGCACACGGACTGGCACGGTACGCACGCAGCCTACCGCCAGGACAAGCTGCGCTCCTTCCTGCAGCAACCACCCGCTCGCGGCATCGTCCCCGCAAACCTCCTCTCCGAACTACCCTCATCGGACGGCATCACAACCTTCGAGGCCCACGCCCGGATCGAGGGCGACGCCCTTATCTTCGGCGAGAACCACACCCTCACCCCCGCAACCCTGCACCCGGCCTTCTCGGCACCCTCAATGCTGCTGGCCTTGCGGGCCAGCATCGCCATCTGCCTGGCCAGCACCCTTCTGCAGGCAGAGCAAATCGCCAAAGCGCTCACCGAAAACCTCGCCTCATGGCCGGGCCTGCCCTCGCGGCAATATGTCGTCCCGACCACGGACGGCATCACATGGGTGGATGACGCGCTTGCCACCGTCCCCGAAGCGACCCTCTCGGCCCTGACCCGCTGGCAGGGCTACCGCATCCACCTGCTGCTTGGCGGAGCTGACCGGGGACAGCAATTCGACACCCTGCTCGCCCATTGCAGCACACGCGACAACATCCGGCTCTATGCCTTCAGCCAGACAGCAGCGCGGCTCGAAACAGGCGCACCTTCCACCCATGACAGCCTCGAAGACATGGTGGAAGCAGCCCGGCAGAACGCCGCGCCCGGCGACATTATCCTGTTCTCCCCCGCCGCCCCGTCTGCGCCGCCCCATGCCAATTACCTGGAGCGGTCAAGGATTTTTCAATCTTTTGCCCCACAAGGTTAATCTGGCCCATGCCAGAAGGGCCGGAGAACAAAGACCGTGACCCTGACTGCCAATATCACCGGAGAGACCGAGGCGAGCACGCATGTGCCAGCCACGCCCCCGTTGCGCGGTCTGCTCTCGTCACTTGGCGCCTTCGCACTGGTCGGCATCGCCGCCACCATCGTGCATTATCTGGTGCTAATGCTGCTTCTGAAAACCGGCCTCGTCGCCTCGCTCATCGCCGCAAACCTGCTCGGCTTTGCTGCCGCCCTTCTGGTCTCTTATATCGGCAATCACGTGTATGTTTTCGATGGCGGGCGCAGCCATGTTCAGGGCTTTGCTATCATGGTGGCCGGCTATCTTGGCGTCATGGCGTTCCATACCACACTGATGATTGGCCTGACAGAAGGACAGATTTTCGCGTTCCTGCAGGGGCCAGCCGCCCCCTTTGGTGGTGCTGCCCTGCTCGGCCTCTGGTATGGCGTGCTGGATATCCTCCCCGCATGGCTGTCACAGCATATGGCAGGCGACACACCGCTGACAACCTCAACGACGATCGCGTTCCTCGCCAGCTCCGGCAGCGCCGCCGTGCTAACTTATTGCTGGAACCGCTTTATTGTCTTCAAGCCCATGGCAAGTACCGAGCGCTGACCGCCCCCTTCAGAACTGCTCGGCAATAATCAGGGCCCAGAACACACGATACTCCGCCGCCGGGTCATAAACATAGGCAATGCCGATATCCTGTGCATGCTCGGCCAGCAGTTTCTCTCGGTGCACCGGGCTCATGCGCCACGCCCGGAAAGCATCCTCAAAGGTCCGCTGCCCCCCGCTGATATTTTCCCCCGCCGCATAGGCATCATAGCCTGCCCGTTGCAACCGCACCTGCAAGCTGGACCCGTCACTGCCGGTATGCGAGACGCGGTCAAACGCCGCCAGATCCCGCGCATGGTTACGCGCTGCTGCCGTCAGTCGAGGCTCCAGCCGGACAGGCGACAATTCAAACTGCCGACGGTAGTCATTCACCATACGGATCGCCTGATCGACATTCAGGCGCGGCACCTCGACAGAGGGCGGCACACCGCGAAACACGGGCCGTGACGCCTCCCTGCTAACCAGAACGCGCGGCGGCATCACCACGCCGGCGGCATCAACTGGCGCAGCACAGGCACACGGGGCCGCAGGCTGACGCTGCACTGGCAGAGCCTTTACCAGTGGTGTCGCTTCAAGCGGCCACGCGCCCGCTTGCACAGCGCGGGGCTGCACCTCCGCGCGCGCAGTCTCTGCCGCAACAGGCTCAAGCGCCGCTGGCGCAGGCGGGATCGCCTCACATGCCGCCAGCAAGGCTGCTCCCAAAATACTCAACACATATCTGAACAAAACACATTGCCCTTTTTCAGAAGGCGCAAAGCCGCCCCGGGAAAACGCACACTTTAACCATCTGCCGAAAAGATGGAATATCCCCGCGCAGCAGGGTTAACCTGCCCGCACCACAGGCAGGATGAGAAGAACACCGCACGGGGCCCACCATGACGCAGGATAAATCCAACGGATACGACGCCATCGTGGCTGACTACATGGAAGCCCGCTCGAGCGCAGGCCGGGAAGTCGTGCAGAACTGGGCCGCGTCCCTCACCCCCGGCAGCACGATTGTCGATGTGGGCTGCGGCACGGGGCTGCCCCTCACGCCCGTTCTCCTCGATCAGGGCCTGAATGTTTTCGCCATGGACGCCGCCCCGAGCATGATTGCCATTTTCCGCCAGCATTTCCCGGAAATTGAGACAGCCTGCGAAGCCGCTGAGGAAAGCTCTTTCTTCGGGCGCCGCTTCGATGCTGCCCTGTCCATCGGGCTGATCTTCCTGCTCTCTCCCGCCGCACAGAAAGAATCATTACGCCGCATCTGCCAGACCCTCCCCCCCGGGGGCAGCCTGTTATTCTCCGCCCCCTGGCAGGTCTGCAAATGGGACGACCTTCTCACAGGTCAGACATCCCAATCCCTCGGCAAAGAGACTTACACGAGACTTCTGGATGACTATGGCATGAACCTGATTGCAGCGTATGAAGACGAAGGCAGCACCCATTACTTTGAGGCAAGGAAGAGGCTTTAAGCAGTGGAATAGCGGCCACCTCACCATCAGGGATCGCGTGTCAGATATAACGCATTAAATAAACATTCACCATAATTGTTTTTACCCGTTGTATTTAATCAGTTTCCGTTCGTGACGTAACGAAACCGAAACCCATCTATGACAAATTGGTGCAACAAGTAAGCGCCTTGAGTTCACTCGCAAGAGATTCCGACAACATGATTGAACCCCTTTCACAATTCTGGCAACAGCCATATCTTGGAAAAAGTATTCACAAAAAACCCTTCACTGTCACACTAGCTTTAAGGTGAACCGCTAGGACATTCCCAGCTTATCGGTAAGGGTGCACGTCCCGTTTGCATTCATATCCATAGCAAACACTGAACATCTCAACTGTCAGTATAGTTTTTAAAGGAGAGATCGAAATATGAAAAAACCATCTAACACCACCTGGATCAGAAAATTGCGAATTGCACCTTTTTGTTGTGTAATTGGCCTTGCCTGTCTCCTAACGCCATCAGCAATAGCATCCAACACTGAGGCTGAACAGATTGAAACTATTGAAGTAGGATGGGGATCGGATCTTCATGTTGTTCAGGCAGATGTTCGTCAAGCACAAGCTGCCAATCCCGGAGCACAAATCATCGTTAAGCTAGCGAATGGCCGATACAAGCTGCGTAGCCCACTGGAATTCAATGCAGAAGACTCTGGCACCGCCTCAAAGCCAGTTATTTGGCGGAATGCTCCAGGCGCGCGCCCCGTTATCAGCGGCGGCCGGTTTATCACGAACTGGCAAGATGAAGGGAATGGAATCGTTTCTGCCCAGGTGCCCTCCAATGCTGTATTTCGACAATTATACGTAAACGGAGTGAAAGCGACACGTGCTCGTTTCCCCAATAGCGCTGGTTCCGCTAATGAATACGACCCATTCATCCTCAGAGAATACTCGAAAACAAAAAAGGCATTCATCTTCCCAACTGATCAGGACGTTCGAGAAAAAATAGATACAGAAGCGGAATCAGATTTAGAGGACCTTCTGTCTGGCTTGGATAATGAAAGCAGTATTGAACTGCATATTGGCTCCACCTACAACGGCCATATCGCACGCGTCGAATCGATAGAAAAAGATGATGAGGGAAAAGTTTTCTTTCGCATCCCAGAGTCAGACGCCACACAGTTCTATAAAGTGCCCAGCGTTAATACTCGACCATTCGATTTAATCCTGGAGAACGCACGGGTTTTTCTTGATGAACCAGGTGAGTGGTATCTGAATAAAACTGAAAATCGCGTTTATTACAAGCTGCGTAATGGGGAAAATAAGAGCAACATTAAAGTTGAGAGACCGTTTCTCAACACTTTGATCAATATAGACGGAGCATCAGATCTAACTTTCTATGGTATCGTGTTCGAGAACGCAAACTGGACCCAGCCAAGTGATATTGGAAAATTTGGCAATCAAAATTTCGTCTTCCTAAGTGAAAACGAAAATGGTCGCCCATATAAAGAAATTCCTGCTGCTATAGAAATAAGAAACTCTGTCCGCGTCCACTTCGAACGTAATATTTTTCGTCATACTGGCGGGAGTGGTATTCAGGCATTTGATGACGATAATAAACATCTGACCTTGGTCGGAAATGTCTTTTATAGAACAGCTGCATCTGCACTACAATTGGGTGACGCACGATCAAATGGAGACATTAACGATCCTGGTACCGCTCTATTCCGGCCAGTTGTTAGCAACAACTATTTTTTTCAAGTCGGAAACGAATATAAAACTCCTGTTATTAACGCGATCAATCCGTTCCAGCTTACATTCATAAATAATGAGCTAGAAGACGCTCTCGCGATGGGGGTACACTTGGGGCACGGCGTGAATTTTGCTGACGCACAATTATTCCGACCATACATCAAACAAAACAAATTCTTACACATAGCCAGAGAAGCGACAGATGCAGCACCCTTCCATACACGCAATGATAGTCGTGGTGCACGCATAATTGAGAATTGGTTCGCTGATACAAAAAAGGTCGTAAACGGTCGTATACTTGGAAGACATAAAGATGCTCACAATGATCCAAAGTTCGGCGGCGCAACATTCATCGATACTGATGGCGAAGACACTAACGTCATCCGCAATGTAACAACTGGTTACAGTTATGGTGACTTTCCTTGCTCCAAAGAGAGCCATTGTCAGCACCATATCTATGGCGCAAGAGGCGAGAGAAATCACGTTGTTGATGCGTTTATAGCAGAAAAAGATGGCATAAAGTCATCCGCCGGTTTGGAAACCGAATATGCTGATATCAAAACTATGCTCTATAATGGCAGCATAGGTGGTGAAAAGTCCCCAGGATGGCGTCCCTTCACGACGCAGATTATAGATGATTATGACTTCTTTGAAAATTCCAATGTGAATACAGACTACCTAAATGCATCAATCACATATACCGGTACCTGGAAAAGGGAATCCTTTAGTTATAATGAGTCAGAAGGAAGTTACCTGGGCTACCATTATGAGACCACAGAACGAGGGGCAACGATTACCATAAAATTTACTGGTACTGGCATCGACATTTTCGGCCCGGTCCGCAAAAATCCAGCCAGGGTAAAAATTACTTTAAACGATGAAGATCCTCAGCAAATAAGCTTGAAAGCAGACCGTGTAAGGTATCAGCATACGTGGTACAGTGTTCGCGGTCTTACACCGAAACAGCATACCTTGGTCATCAAGAACGTCAGAACTGATGGCTATGTTGGGATAGATGGCGTTGAAGTCCATCGGGAACGAAATTTATGGACGAGACTCGAAGACTGAATAAATCCTTCGTCCGGATGATCTGACTGAGCAGACGCAAACATCCTTATACAGTGCACCTGCTTTACCTGGAGACGAAACAAAATGGGGTGCATAAAGCTGAAAGCATTATGCACCCCTTTTTTGTGACAAGCGACATGGTTCAAGCTCTCCTTATGTAGCAAGTAGTAGGGTGCATGAAGCCGAAGGCGTAATGCACAGCCATATTTATCAGGCTGGCGATTGCTGTGCCCCTTTCCCGAAATTAGGAAGTGAGCTCACAGTGAAGCGCGGCGCACGCTGAGATCAGATTCCAAAATACCCCCTTGACATTATCGTCATTGTTCTATATATGTTCTTTATTCCAGTTATCTGGATTGACCTGCTACACTGTAACAACAGGAGAAACTTCGCCGTGTCCCTCGCCACCTACACATACGCCGCTGGCCCTGATCGCGCAGATCAGATCGCGCCGCGCGTGGTTGTGGCAAGCCATTGCCGCACACCCGGGGGAGAGGGCGAGAACTTTATTCCAAAACGTAGCAGGATCTGCTCAAAGACAAACTACCGAGCCAACCGCGCCCCTTCTCCTCAACAGAGCATCCCGCACATTCCTCATTCTGAACGTCAGCATAGCAGACACTCGACCTCGTTACACCACAGCGCGTCGCCAAGGCGAAAGAACGAGGAATGTCCCTCGTCCTTCTTGCCAGCCAGGAAAGTGTCTGACCGCTTACAGTTTCTCGTAAGCGCCCAGCGTCAGGAATTCGGCAAAGCCGTCCTGCAGGCAGAGGTTTTCAAACAATTCAATCGCTTCATCAAAGCGACCATTGGACCAGCGCTCCACGCCAATCTCGCTCTTCACAACTTCGATCTCTTCCGCCATCGCCTTGCGGAAATAGTCAGCTGTCATCGTTTCGCCATTCGTCAGCGTTGCGCCATTGCGGATCCACTGCCAGATGGACGCGCGGGAGATTTCAGCTGTCGCCGCATCTTCCATCAGGCCATAAATCGCCACGGCGCCTGCCCCTTGCAGCCAGGCTTCAATATATTGCAGCGCCACGCGGATGTTATCGCGCAGGCCTTCATCCGTGTAACTCCCGTCAGACGGGGCCAGCAGGTTTTCCGCCATGATCGGCGCATCGCCTTCCCGCAGCACATGGCGCTGGTTGGTCTTGCCCGCCTCAAAAGCGTTGCCATAAACATCATTCACAATGGCCGCGAGGCCGGGGTGAGCCACCCATGACCCGTCATGGCCATTGTCCGCTTCCTTCT
>JALEGJ010000033.1 GCA_022763115.1 Aquisalinus sp. | reverse complement strand
TCTCGGGAGAGGAAACTGGCGCACCTGCTGATATTGTTGAAAAGCGCGGTTTGAAGCAGGTAACTGATACCGGGGCGATTGAAGCGGTGATCGACAAGATCATCGCTGACAACCCCAAGCAGGTCGAACAGGTCAAGGAGAAGCCGAAAACCATGGGCTGGTTTGTCGGGCAGGTCATGAAGGAAATGGGCGGCAAGGCGAACCCGCAAGCTGTGAACCAGATTCTCAAGGTAAAACTTGGCGTCGAGTAACGACCGGGTTCAGAAAATCGCGAGACCCTCAGGATGTTGTCCAGACTAAAACGCGATTTCGAACCGTTTTCTTTATCAGGCGTCCTGATTATTTCGCTGATCTTCGGCTTGGCCAATGCGCTGGTACGCCTGACGGCAGGCGTCAATCTGGCGCTGGATGATACGAAGCAAAATGTCTTCACTCAGAAACTTGCCTGGGGGTATTTGCCAGATAATCCGCCGTTGTATGAGTGGACTCTGACAGTCGTACAGCAGGTAACGGGGCCGAACCTGTTTAGCTTCCTTATTGTTAAATATGCCTTGATGACTGTGACGGCGCTGTTCCTATTTTTGGCCGGGCGGCGCTTGTTTCGCAGCGAGAAATGGGCAGCGCTGACAGTCTTCTCCACGATTCTGCTTTATCAGCTTGGCTATAATTACCATCAGGCCTTTACGCATTCCCTGATGGTCATCGGGGCTGTCGCTTTTTCGCTCTGGGCCTTTGTCAGGCTCGTCCAGCAGCCAGCTCTGACAAACTATGCAATATTCGGCGCGTCAGTCGGCCTTGGTGTTTTATCGAAATATAACTTCACCGGCTTTCTTGCCGTCATGGTGCTCACGGGCCTGCTTGACCGGGAAATAAGACGGGTCCTTTTTGACTGGCGGATGCTCATCGCTGCGGGCCTTGCTGCTTTCATCGCGGCGCCGCATTTCGTCTGGCTGCACCAGAACCAGGACCTCTTCGTGACTTATGTGTCGAACAAGCTGGGACAAACGAATGGGGGATATGCTGGCCGTGTCGGGGAGGGTATCGGCAATTCACTTGTCGCGGTAGTCTCCTTTTACCTGCCATTCGTGTTGATTGCAGCACTCTCGTTTCGCGGAGCCTTCATGCCAGCCCGAATGGCACAGTTGCCGGAAGACCCTTTGATGCGCCTGTTGGCAAGGTCGAGCGCTGTTGCCTTTGCACTGATCCTTGCGGGCGTTATTCTGTTCGGCGTTTCCAACGTCACCGAGCGCTATGTCATCCCGTTTTTCCTGCCCGGCTTTTTCTGGATGATGTGGTTGATAAAGGGGGCCAGCACACCGGCGCGCGTTGACAGATGGGTGGTGGTGTTGGGCTCGGCTGCGCTCATACTCCTCCTTGTACGCTTTATCGGTGTGTTTTATCCGGGCAACCCGGTCTGTGATGACTGTCAGCGTTGGCGACCTTACGCCGAGATCTGGAAAGAAATACGTTTGGCAGGCCTGGACGAGCAGGCGATTTATCTGGGGTATGAGGAAGATACATCCGGTAATTTGCGGCGTCTCTTGCCAAACGCGGCTGTTCGTTCAATTAACCTGAGATTTTACAACCCGCTGGATGAGAGCGATATCGGCAAGCCCTGTTACTTTGTCTGGTCAGAGGAATTGCTTGGTCAGCCAGTGCAGGCACAGTTTCGTCATATTACAGATCAATCTGAAACCATTCACGTCTTGGCGCAATGGTGGCATCCCCTGAAAAGGTCTGGTTGGCGGGAAACAAATTGGGGCATATCTCCTATCCCCGCCACGGACCGCCTCTATAAAAATCTTTGCACTCCGTAAATTATGGTTAGCAAAGCGTTACTCTTAACAGAAGCTGAATAATCAGTAAACCAATTATAAATTTCACTTTAACGTGATCTTCAGGATAAGTTGGTCAAAATCTGCTTAGTTAATGGCTCGAGAGAGGGCTGTTGCTTTAACAACAAGCAGAATGAGGGGACGAAAAATGTCCGTTACCGTTTCACCAACTGACCTTGAAGGGGCACAGCCGATCCTGTCGAGCGAAGACATGTATCGCAAGGGCCTTGAGGCTTCCACACCAGGAGCCGAGGACTATGATGTCGTGAAAGCGCATAAATGGTTCAACCTGTCAGCCATGAAAGGCAACCCGCAGGCACGCGTTTACTGCAAGGAACTGCTCCTTGAGATGACGTCAGACCAGGTTGCCCAGGCCCAGAAGCTCGCCCGCGAATGGCTATCCGCCAACCGCGCCGTTCTGATCGGCTGATTGACTGACAGACTTCTGAAACACGCTTTTCGCGTGTTGCAGCACCGTTTCAGGATCAGGATGTCCTGCAAACGAAGGCCAGTTTCGGCTGGTGACATGGTGCCTCGTGTGCCATGCTGGTGCGCATAGTAACCAGATTACATATGATGCGCCTTGATACAGTCAAAAAAGCAACGGCTCTTGTAAGCCTCTTAATTCTGCTGGCGGCGTGTACGACCACCCGCAGTATGCAGACCACCAATGATGCCACCATTGAGGATGGGGCGTTAACGGTGCTGTTGGTCGAGCCGGATGTCCGGCTTTCTTTTCTGAAAGCATCAGGTATTGCAGAAGTGCGGGCTGACTGGACCCGGCAGGGTAGTGAAAACCTGCTTGCCAGTATGCAAGACGCGCTCGCTGCAAGTGACCATGAGATCATTTCCTATTCTTTGAATGACGCCAAAGAGCGCGAAATACAGCTTGTGCGGCTGCATGAGTCTGTTGGGGAAACCATCCTCCTGCACAGATTTCTCGGTGTACCGCTACCGACGAAGGAGAACACCTTTGACTGGTCCCTTGGCCCAGGGGTTCAGATTTTTAGCGAGACGCAGGAAGCAGACTATTTGCTGTTCCTGTTTGCGCGCGGCTCCTATGCCAGTTCCGGGCGGCAGGCCATGGCGATTGGTCTGGCTGTCGCGGGCGTCGGTGGTGTGGGCACCGGCGGGCAGGCGGCATATGCGTCGCTGGTTGATACGCGCACGGGTGATATCGTGTGGTTTAATGTCGCCCAGACAGGCCCCGGCACGGATATGCGTAAGCCCGAGGGGGCCGCCTCCCTGATTGATATGATCTTCAAGGAGATGCCGCTGTTGCGCAAGGAAGGGGGGAGCTGATGAGACACACTCTCTTTTTCAGGTTTGCGGTCACGGGGTTCGCCACGCTGATTCTGGTAGCCTGCGAGACAACAAATGTTGCCCCCATTGCCGCCAGTGAAAGGCCGGAAGAGACGACCGACGAAGCCGGTCTCTGGCTGCAAATGGATGAGACAGAGAAGCTGCTCAAATCCTCCGCGCTCGTCGAGAATGACGAGGCGCTGAATGACTATGTTCAGGCCGTTGCCTGCAGGGTTGTTGGTCCGGACTATTGCCCTGACTTGCGGGTTTATGTGGTGAAGCAGCCATTCTTCAATGCCAATATGGCGCCGAACGGGCAGATGCAGATCTGGACAGGTCTGTTGCTGCGGGCAGAGAATGAGGCCCAGCTTGCCTTCGTTATCGGGCATGAGTTCGCCCATTATCGCCAGCGCCATTCCCTGCAACAATGGCGCGAGATCAAGAATTTGGCCAATGCGTCCCTCTTGTTCAGCATGGGAACCGCTGTTGCCGGTGTGCCCGAGGCAGCGGTGCTGGGAGACTTCTCCATTGCCGCCCGACTTTACGGGTTTGGCCGTGACAAAGAGCGTGAGGCAGATGAACTGGGCTTCGAGTTTGCGACGCAAGCTGGCTATGCTGGCGAGGAAGCAGCTGCCATCTGGAAATATCTGGTCTCCGAGGTTGAAAATTCCGACCTTGAGCGCAACCGGCGTGCCATTGCCAGAGCCAGTATTTTCAGCACACACCCTGTGACTTCAGAGCGAATTGAAAACCTTGAGGCGCTGGCCGCTGAAGCAGCTCAGTCAGGAGAGACAGCAGCCGCTGCGTATATCGAGGCCACAGGTCCGTTCCTGGCCAGTTGGCTGGATGCTGACCTTGTACAGAGTGATTTTGGCAAACATATTTTCCTGATCAATCATCTGCTGGAGCGTGATGCGCGCCAGGGTGTTCTGTATTTCCGGCGCGGAGAGGCCTACAGGCTGCGCCGTGAGGAAGGCGATGAAACACGCGCACTTGAGGATTACATCAAGGCTTCGACATTTGAAGATGTGCCGCCAGCGGCTTGGCGGGAGATTGGGGAGCTACAGCGGCGAAGTGGCAATCAGGCTCAGGCGCTTGAGGCGTACAGGACTTATCTGGAAAAGGCCCCGCAGGCTTCCGACAAGCTGCTTATCGAATCATATGTTGAAGCGCTTCTACAGGAGCAATCATGATGGGTCATCTGCGCTTTCCGGTTCTTGTGTTAAGCCTGTTAATGGTCACGGCATGTCTGGGCATCGAAAAGGCTGGCCCTGGTGTCTTTCAGGCCGAAAAATCCTATCAGGTGACACTGGGCAAGAGCTGGACAGCCCTCCCTTTTGATGCGCGCACAAACCTTCAGGAAATGACCATTGATGGTGTCTTGCTGAATGTTCTCGTTCTGGGCACAGACATCAGTGATGGCGACGCGCTGATCTATTCGGCTGATCCGAAAAAGCTGGTGCCGCGCTTTCGTGCTGGCATGACCGACCGTGAGATTGTTGAATTTCTTCGCGATAGTCTGGAATATAACGGTCTTGTTGATGTTAAAATCAGCAACCTGCGCCCCGATGAGTTTCCGCCAGAAACAGGTGTGCGGTTCAACTTTACCACAAAGACACAGATTGGCCTCGCGATGAAAGGCGATGGCAAGGCCGTCATCTTTGACGACAAACTTTTCTTCCTGCTGTTTGTCGCGCCGGCCGAGTATTATTACGATCTCCATGCTGATGAAGTGGAGAGCATCTTTGACAGTGCGCGCTTCCCTCAGTCAGCGTCTGGCTGATTATCAGGATAGGCTTTCTGGAATGGCTCCAGCGCCATGCAGTTCTCTTCAATAGCACTCAATAGGGGGAACTGCGACATGTCCTGATGGAAGCGCCGGGCGCTGTAAATCTGCGGTAGCAGGTAGCATTCAACTAGGCCCGGCTGAGCGCCGTGACAAAAATCACCGCGGCTTGTGTCCTGTGAAAGTAATTCTTCCAGAGCCTGAAAACCTGCAGTGATCCAGGTTTGTGCCCATAGATCAGTCTGTGATTGATCGAGTTGCAGGTCGCCTCTGAGATACTTCAGGACACGCAGATTATTGAGCGGGTGAATGTCACAGCCAACAAGCGCAGCCATGGCCCGGACGCGCGCGCGGGCTGTCGGTTCTTTCGGCAGAAGAGGGCGTTCCGGGAAGCGCTCTTCAAGATACTCGATAATGGCCGGTGACTGGGAAAGTGTTATCCCGTCTTCAACTTCCAGAGAGGGCACAAGGCCCTGCGGATTGAGGGTCAGGAAATCCTGCTCTTTGTGTGCGCCGGTGCGCAGGTCAACAGGCGTAATATCATACGCCAGCCCCTTCAACTCAAGAGCAATCCGTGTGCGGTAAGATGTGCCGCTGCGCCAATAGCTGTAAAGTTTCATATCAACTGATATAGGCGAGTTCTATGCGCGTGATCTCGTCATTATAGGCCGAGATTGGCTTGCCATAGATATGCGCAAGGTGGTCTTTCAGGCTTTGAATATCCTGCACGTCAGGAGAGCTGCCTGCAAAATGGTCCGCAGTCAGTGCATCAATCTGATGTGTGCGGATGGAAGCCACTTGCACCTTGATTTTATGGTGGTTGAAAAGCGGAGCGATTTCCTTTTTGTCACAGCCGCATTTTTCAATGATGCGTGCCGTGATGACTTCGCCGGGTTTGTAGCCGCGCCAGTTCGGAAAAATCCGGTTGCCGGGGCGGAAAACAGTTGTGAGCGCATTGAGCAGGACCAGTTCCTGGTATTCCTTGCGAAAAGCGATCTCGTTACGGGGCAGTTCCATAGGGACATCCTCGTATTAGGGTTAATCGGTAAGTTTTACGCAAAATACTGAACTGATACAAATGAGGAGGCAGGCAGCGTCAAGTGTTGACGCTGCTCATAATGCCTTGAAGATCTTCGTCTTTCATCTTGTTCATGATCTTGAAGGCCGGGACCGCCTGGAACAGGTTCATGAACCGGCCACTATGGGTGCGGTTGCCATTGTCCTGCGCCAGTTTCATGGTCGTCGTCAGAGGTTCCAGAAGAATGTCTGCAACAATCGCATCTTTCGGCAAGCGTGCAACATTCGCCAGGCTGATCGCCATATCGCCTTCCACATCGCCGGTCATTGGTGCGAAAGCGGAGAATTTTTCGTTCGGCTGGGCGCCCTTGTTGGACGTGTTGACGATAACTCCCACGCCGTCCATTTCTGCGCCAATCGCGTCTTCACCAACAGCGCGTGCCTTGGTGAAAGGAGAGATCAGGTCAGCAATTTTTTCTGCCTTGGCAACTGTCCGGTTACTGATGACGATTTCGCTTGGATTACGTTGGGACATTTCATAGGCAATTGGCAGGGCCGTCCCACCAGCACCAAGGATAAGGATTTTCTTGCCTTCAATGCAGTTCGGATATTCATGCAGAAGACCAAGTACGAAACCGATGCCGTCTGTGTTATAGCCGACGAGATCGCCATTCTCGCGAGAAATCACATTGACGCTGCCAATGGCTTCAGCCGACTGGTCGAGACGATCCAGATGGGGCGCAACCTTGTCCTTGAACCCTGAACCAGCGCCGCCGCCATCATAAAGCGGGTCGGCTTTCAGCACATCAAAGATGGTGCCGACATTAGCCGGATCACCCACAACAAATGCAGCTTGTTTGTTCAGGCCAAAATTTCTGAAAACGGCGTTGTGCATGGCGGCAGAACCGCCTGGGTAGTCATGGTCAATCGGGAAAAAATACAGTTTCTTGTCACCGATTGTTTTCGGGTCCAGCTTGTTGTCTTGTGGTTGCTCTGCCACGAACAGCAGCTCTTTTTCAAACAGTGCCTTGACCGTTTTCGGCCCTTGCCACCCACGATCCTTGTTACCACCACCAAATATTTTATTGAATACCATAACCCCCTCCAGGTCGTTGCCACCCTGAGGCAGCGTAACTCTCTGACATCTTTGTTACCGCGAGTGCACGGATGTTGCAACCGCGAAACCGTCGCCTTGTAAAATTACCACATGGCAATGTTGCTGATAAAGCGAATATTTTCAGCCCGTCTTCTTCGGTTATTTTGCGAGCCAGGCGACATATTGTTTTGGGGAAAACTGATGCTTGAATGTCCTGCTGTGTTCGCGTGTGGTGATTTTCCACCTAAACTTAGCAGGAGTAATACATGGCGGACGGAGCCACTTCAATCGACCAGCTTGCAGGCGCTTCCAGTGTGGCAGCTGACAGATTGCGGTCATTTATTGAACGTGTCGAACGTCTTGAGGAAGACAAGGCCGCCATTATGAATGACATCAAGGAAGTCTTTGCCGAGGCAAAAGGGGAAGGCTACGATGTGAAGACCCTGCGTCAGGTCATCCGGTTACGGAAGATGGATCGCGCTGATCGTCAGGAAATGGAAGCGCTACTGGAGTTATATCTTTCCGCTCTTGGCGACGCCTGATAGTCGTTTTCTATAACAATGAATATTTGTGCCGACTTTAAGTCGGCAAGTCTATCCCCACATTATCGTAGCAGAAAAATGAAAGGGATAGGAAATGCCGTCAACAAAACGCACCAGCCTGATTCGTTACTTCAATGCCCTGCGCAATCGCCATCGCATAATTCAGGACCGGATTGATCACGAAGCAGCACGCCCTCTGCCGGATAGCCTGACCATTCAACGGCTGAAAAAATTGAAACTGCGCTTGAAAGACAGGATGCAGAGTCTGGAAGCATCGCTTGGCAAGGTTCAACTTAAGGAAGCTGCCTGAGTTTGGACCTGCGATCGGGCTGCTGACATAAACGCGCGCAGCTTCTGTGCATCAAGGACATCATTGGTCCGTACACCAGAGCACAGGTCCAGACCAAAGGGCTGCACCCTGTCTATGGCTGTGCGGACATTATCGCTTTTTAGGCCGCCAGCGAGAAAAACAGGCTTGTCTGTGGCGCGGACAAAATCCGCACTGATATCCCAGTCATGGGTGCGACCCGTGCCACCAAACTCGGCAATGGCCGCATTCGGTCTGCCGCTGTCCAGTAGAAAGGCATCGACATAAGGTGTGTACGTCTCAATCAGGTCAATGCTGCTCCTGTCCTCGACATGAATGACCTGAATGCGCCGCACGGCGGGTGGCAATAGCTGGTTCAGTTGTTCGTGCTCTGCGGGATCAATATGCTGAACGATTTGGACACAATCAGTCCCGCAATAGTGAACATGTTCAGCGATTTCCTGGGCTTTTGTCCGGCTCGTCAGCAGGAAACAGGAGACGCCCGGTGGCACGGTCGCGACAAGGCGCCGGATTGTGTCATCGTCCAGAATGCCGGGACCAGAGGGCTGATCGGCGACGAAGCCAAGGATATCTGCGCCATAGGATACAGCCAGATTGACCTCTTCCTCGGAGGAAATGCAGCAGATTTTGATACGGGGTCTGTTCATGAGTGGCAGCATATAAGCTGCCACTATCTCACTCAAGTAAAGTGCTGTGACGCCAGCTTATGTCAGCTGGCTTCTTTGTCGAGGCCTTGCTCGCGCACCTTGCGATAAAGTGTTGAGCGACCAATGCCGAGGCGGCGGGCCACTTCTGACATCTGACCATTATAGGTCTCCAGCGCCAGTGAGATCAGGTCGCGTTCAATGTCATAGAGATTGCGCAAATGCCCTTCGCGATCAAAAACTGAAAGGGCGTTATCATCTCCATAAACAGATGGTACCGTGCGCCGCGCACCACTTGCTCCGGCGAGCCCGACGGATTCAGCGTCTTCATCCGAGTAGCTCTCTTCAATCACTGGTGGGCCTGCATGGACCCCGGCCGCTTCAAACTCGGCAGCCAGCAGAGGGAAATCCTCGGATGAAAGATAAGCACCTTCGCAAAGAACAACTGCGCGGAAGATTGAATTTTCCAGTTGGCGCACATTGCCTGGCCACGGCTGGTTGATCAGCACGTCAAGAACTTCATGACGCACGCCCTGCACATCGCGACGCTCCTCGGCGTTGTAACGTGTAATAAAATGATCAATGAGAGCGGGAATATCTTCCGGGCGCTCGCGCAGTGGCGGCACCTCAATCGGGAATACGTTCAGGCGGTAATACAAATCCTCACGGAATGTGCCGCGCTCGACTTCTGAAGAGAGATCGCGGTTGGTCGCTGAAATAAGGCGTACATCAACCTTGACGGGGGCTTTGGATCCAACCGGATCGACTTCACCTTCCTGCAGCACCCGCAACAGTTTTACCTGCGTATCGAGTGGCAGTTCACCCACTTCGTCGAGGAACAGAGTGCCGCCATTGGCTTCCTGGAATTTACCGACATGCTTGCCTGTTGCCCCTGTGAAAGACCCTTTTTCGTGGCCGAAAAGGATACTCTCAACGAGATTTGCCGGGATCGCGCCACAGTTCACCGTGATAAATGGTTTGCCCTCGCGGTCGGATTCGCCCTGAATCGCTCGGGCTATGACTTCCTTGCCCACACCGGATTCACCTGTAATCAGAATCGGGATGTTGGATTTCGCGGCCCGCTCGCCCAGAGAGATAACACGGGTCAGGGCATTACTTTCACCAACCAGATCATTGAAGCAGACAGCATTTTCGCGCTTGCGCTTCAGGCGGGAGACTTCGCCCTTCAACTGGGACATGTTCAAGGCATTGTTGATAGACACCATGACCCGTTCCGGGGACGCAGGCTTGACGAAGAAGTCTGCCGCCCCTTTCTGCATGGCTTCCACAACCGTATCAATGCCGCCTTGCGCGGTCAGCATCACCACCGGCAAATCCTCGCGGAACTGGCGTATCTGCTCCAGTGTTTCCATACCACCCAGATTCGGCATGATCAGGTCCAGCATCACCAGCGAGATCGCCTGTCCTTCAGGACTGCGCAGAACATCGACGGCTTTCTGACCATCATCTGCCTGCATGACAAAATAACCTGCCTTTTCACAGACAGCCTGCATCAGGCGGCGCTGGGTTGGGTCATCATCCACGATCAATACTGTTTTCGACATGGGATCTCTCAATCTGGTTTTGGTATTCCGATATGACCTGTTCTAGGGCGCCGAGGTAAATATCGGTTTAAGGACGTTTCAATTCGGGTCAGTTGGCGTCAAAAAGTTGCACAAACCCGTTTGCTCTCGCGGTTAAGTCAGGTTACGAGGGCAAGGATTTGGTAAGAAATGCGCAAACAGCGCATCGCGACTTATGGAGACTGAGTATGGCCGATGATGATTACGTGCCCGGTTCTATGGATATTTCCGACCAGAAAAGCACTTATGAGAATGTGATGAAGTTTTCCGGCTATTGGGGCATGCCGTTCTCAATCGCCCTTGGCACATTTTTTACGGCCTTGCTGGCTGATAGCGGGCTTCTGGCCGGGTTTTTCATTTTCTTTTTGGTGTTCATCCTGACCCATATCTTCGTGAAAATGTTCTTCGCTCACTAGGCGCTGAGAAGATCACCACTGCTTTTTGCTAGCCCCGGTTATGACTGGCCTGCCTGACCCTGTAAGTGAGAGATGAAGGGGAAACGATGAAACTTGCTGTTTTGAAGGAAACTCGCGCCGGAGAGTCCCGCGTCGCTGCCGTGCCCGATACGGTGAAAAAACTTGTTGGCCTGCGCTACGATGTCACCGTTGAGAAAGATGCCGGGCTCGTGTCCGCCTTTTCAAATGAGGATTATGAGGATGCTGGGGCAAAAATCGCTGCAACTGCCGAGGAAGCTGCCAAAAACGCAGACATTATCCTCAAGGTGCAGCGCCCTGACGCGAATGAGCTGAAGTTTTTTGCCAACGGTGCCAAGCTGGTGGGCATTCTCTCGCCTTATGCTGACGAGGAAAGTCTTTCTGAATACGCAAGGGCAGGCATTGATGCTTTCGCCATGGAGTTCATGCCGCGCATCACGCGCGCCCAGTCCATGGATGTGCTGTCGTCCCAGTCCAATCTTGCGGGCTACAAGGCTGTGATTGATGCGGCAGCCGAATATGGCCGCGCCATGCCCATGATGATGACAGCAGCCGGGACAATCGCGCCTGCCAAGGTCTTCGTGATGGGCGCAGGGGTTGCCGGTTTGCAGGCCATCGCCACAGCAAAGCGCCTCGGAGCGGTGGTTTCAGCTACTGATGTGCGCTACGCGGCGAAAGAGCAGGTCGAAAGCCTCGGCGGCACCTTTGTTGTGGTGGACGAAGAGGCCATGAAGGACGCCGAGACCGAAGGCGGCTACGCCAAGGAAATGTCGGACGACTTCAAAAAGCGTCAGGCAGAATTTGTTGCGGCGCATATCGCCAAGCAGGATATCGTCATTACAACAGCCCTGATCCCCGGTCGCCCGGCGCCGGAACTTGTCAGTGACGGGATGGTCCGTGCCATGAAGCCGGGCTCCGTCATCGTGGACTTGGCCGTAGAGCAGGGCGGCAATGTCGCGCCGTCTAAAGCCGGCGAGATCGTCCATGTCGATGGCGTCAAGGTTGTCGGCCACAACAATGTCCCGGGCCGTCTGGCTGCGGATGCGTCCAGCCTTTACGCGAAGAACATCCTCAACTTCCTGACCGCTTTCACGGACGCCGAGACCGGCACTCTGAATATCGACATGGAAGACGAGATCATCAACGGCATCCTGTTGACCCGCGATGGCCAGATCATCCATCCGGCGTTCGCCAGAGAACCGGAGCCACAGGCTGTGGTCGCCGAGGTTGTTGAAGCCGACGAAGACGTAAAGGAATAGAGGAGAGCGCAGATGTTCCTGTTACAGAACTCAGATCCGGAAAAGTCCGCTGAGGAAGCAAAGCAAACCGCCGAGGAGCTCCAGGAAACTGTTGAGCAGTTGAAAGAGACAACGCAGACGCTGGAAGCATCCTCCCAGCAGTTGAACTCCCAGATGAGCGCCTTCGAAGCTATGCTCGATACAGGCCACATCAATGAATATGTGTTCCTTGGCACTATTTTCATTCTGGCGATTTTTGTCGGCTATTATGTGGTCTGGTCGGTGACCCCCGCCCTGCACACACCCTTGATGTCGGTGACCAATGCTGTTTCATCCGTGGTCATCGTCGGGGCACTCATTGCTGTAGGGGCCGATATTTCACAAAGTCCGGCGGGGGGATGGTCCCGTGCGCTCGGGGTGATCGGCGTCGCCCTCGCCAGTGTCAATATATTTGGCGGCTTTCTGGTCACACAGCGAATGCTGGCCATGTACAAGAAAAAAGAGCGGCCAGCTGCCGCCTCTAAAAGCTGAGCGGAGCCAACAAGATGAATAATACGCTTACCGCTCTTTTATATGTTGT
>JALEGJ010000032.1 GCA_022763115.1 Aquisalinus sp. | reverse complement strand
TAAGGCTAAATTAAGTGCTCTGGAATAATTGTACGGATACGACTAGACGACGGGTTAACAGCATGAACAGCTTGAAGACGCAATCGACCAGGATTTTCGTTATCCTTGCAATCCTGATTGCTATGTCCATCTGGCAGTTTGACTTCATTATGGGGGGCGTTGAAGCCAACCCGCCTCTGAACTTCACTATTTTTGGGACATTCATTTTTGGTGTTGTTCTCGTCGCACAAGCTCAGCTGACACTCCGTAATGAGTATCATGCGTTTTATGCTCTGGTAGAGATGTATGACGATACCCGCCAGGCAGAGCAGAACCCGGATGTTGCGCACATCATGAAGTTTGAGCGCTGCCGACAGCTGGGCATCGTTTATAAAAAGCCCGTCATTCTGGGGCAGTCCTATCAGCTGCTCTCCGAGCAACTGCTGAGAGATAAGGAGTTGCAGATTTCTGCCTCTACCATGCAGACGCTTCTCAGCGGTATTGATGAGAGGCTGAATGATGTTCGTGCACTGATCGGCTATATTTCCGGTATTCTGGTCTTCCTTGGCCTGATCGGTACATTTGTCGGATTGATGGTCACGCTTGCTTCTGTTGGTGATATTCTGGGGGGGCTTGATCTGACGGCCGGCGATCCTACAGCCGTGGTCGCAGGCTTGATGACCAGTCTGCAAAAGCCACTTGGTGGTATGGCAACAGGTTTCTCTTCTTCCTTGTTTGGTCTTGTTACCTCTTTGACATTGAGCCTTATGCTGCAACTCTCTGTGAAAGCTGGTGGCGCATTGAAGTCAGATTTCTCTGATTGGCTCTCCAATGCAGTGGAGATCCATGAAGGCATGGATCGCATTGAATACGCCAGTGCTCATCCGGGACAGATTGAAGAGCGTCGCCTTGCCTTGTTGATGCGGACGGCACGGCATTGTGTTGAAATGACAAATGCACACAGCAGAGCGATACGTGAGCTTACACGCACAGTGGACAAGCTTGTCCTGGAGACGAGCGAGAGTCGGCAAATATCTAACAACATTGCTGGCTCTGTAAAAACACTCTCTGATCAGAACAAAATCGTTCACAAGGCGCTTACTCGTTCAATCGATGCTTTCCACAGAGTATCTCATACTACAGATTTGCGTGATGAGTTGACGGAATTGACGGCCCTTATTAATGCCGAGCAATCTGAGCGAGAAGAGCAGAACTCCAAGATACTTCGACTGGTGTATAAAAAAATCAATACGCCAGCACCTGTTCCAGAGACTTCTGAACTGGAGGAGCAGGGAGGCGCCTTGTCCAGAGAGCTCAAGGAAGATTCTGAAGAACTTAACATCAAACAGCTGAAGAGCATGCTGGGGGCTTTGTATCGTAGTCAGAAGAAATCTGTTGGTGAAGAAACGGTAAGAGCTAAACAACATGCTCACCAGGCCGTCGCAACAGGGTCGAAGGGATAGTTATGCTTGAGCGTCTTTTGAAAAGAAAAGCATCAAAGACCGAAAATGCGCCGTCAGGTCGCGATCCGCTGACCTATTCGAGCGCCAGCTATACGCCGCCGTCTAATCGTGTATCAGCCAAGCTGGCCAAGAAACTCCAGAAAGACGTTAAACGGAACAAGGACAGGCGCCAGGCAGAGCGGAAAGAAAGTTTTGCGATTGCCAAGTTGAACTTCCCAAGTCGGGGTTTTTCTCTTGATGGCGCCATCGTGGAGGTATCTCAGTTCGGTCTGACATTCAGACCCGCATCACACTATCTCGAGTGCCGCAAAGATGCTGCGATCCAGATCGAGTTTGAGGATATACGGAAAAACGGCATTATTCGCTCGAGTAGGTTTGATGGATATGGCATTCAGCTTCTTGACAAGCTGACTCATAGTGAACTTGAGTTGATCCTGTCAGCAGATGAAACGGATATTTTCTCAGAAGCATCCTGACATTTCGTCATCCGTTCAGAACGAACCCATTAGCTGATCTTTTCGACTTTTTGTTCGATCCGTCCAAAGATTGACTTGCCAGTACTATCCTGCATCTCTATGGCGACAATATCGCCAAACTGCATGAACGGTGTTGAGGGCTCACCATGATTGATAGTCTCGATCATCCGTATTTCGGCAATGCAGGAGTAACCAACCCCGCCTTCAGTGATTGGTTTGCCTGGTGATCCATCCTCCAGCTTATTTGATACTGTGCCAGAGCCAATAATTGTACCTGCTTCGAGTGGGCGCGTTCTGGCGGCATGCGCAATGAGTTGTCCAAAGTTGAAGGTCATGTCTATGCCGGCATTCGCCATGCCAAAGGGAGCGCCGTTATAAGTCACCAGCAGAGGGAGGTGTACCTTACCGTCTTTCCAGTTCGCGCCAAGCTCATCGGGTGTAATGGCGCAAGGGCTGAAAGCGCTTGAGGGTTTGGACTGGAAGAAGCCAAAGCCCTTGGCTAATTCACCCGGAATTAGTCCGCGTAAGCTCACATCATTTACCAGCATGATCAGTTTTATGTGAGAAAGGGCATCTGAATCAGATACGCCCATGGGTACGTCATCGGTGATGATGGCAATCTCACCTTCCATGTCTATCCCGAACCCGTCATCTTGCGGCATGACGATATTCTCATGCGGATCAAGAAATGAATCCGATCCTCCCTGATACATAAGGGGGTCAGTCCAGAATGACTCTGGCATTTCCGCACCCCGTGCCTTTCGGACCAGTTCAACATGATTGACATAGGCAGAACCATCCGCCCATTGATAAGCGCGAGGCAGCGGCGAATGGCAGTTGGATTGATCAAAGACAAAACCTGCTGAAGGGTCAGCTTCCAGCTTGTCAGAAAGGTTCTGGAGTTTCCGGGCTACATTGCTCCAGTCATCCAAAGCCTGCTGCAATGTTGGTGCGACGTCTCCGGCGGGCAGGCAGCGGCTGAGGTCTTTTGAAACAACATGTAGTGCGCCATCGCGTGTGTCATTTTTGAGAGTAGCAAGTTTCATGATATTATATCCGATTTGAAATCAGTCGTGTTCATCGCGGGCTGCTTCATGCAACCACGCCGCATGTTGGGGGGCTTTTTTTGTCTGTGACCATTCTTCAAGCATGTCCCCGGCAACCCGGTTCAATTCTGTCAGTTGCTCCGGTGTGCCAGTGTCCGCAGCTACTTCAAGACGGTGCCCGTTAGGGTCAAAGAAGTATATCGACTTGAAGATGCCATGATTGGTCGGTCCGAGCACGTCCAGACCCATACTCTCAAGATGGACTTTCATACTGAGAAGATCTTCCAGCGAAGTCGCGCGCAGCGCGATGTGTTGCACCCATTCAGGCGTATTAGGGTCACGTCCCATTTCTGGTTGTTCCGGCAGCTCAAAAAATGCCAGAACATTATTATTGCCGACTGTCAAAAAGACATGCATGTACGGATCATATGCACCTGTAGACGGTACATGATCTTCCGCGAAAGCAATATCAAATTCTGCCCCCAGCGCTTTTTGATAGAACTCGACTGTTTCTTTTGCGTCCTTGCAGCGATAGGCGACGTGATGAAAGCCATCAAGTGCGGGTAGGGTCATGATGCAGCCTTTTCTTCTACACTCAGCACACCCCTGTTAATTTGATCGCGCTCGATGGATTCGAACAGGGCCTTGAAATTACCTTCGCCAAACCCGTCATCCCCTTTTCTCTGAATGAACTCAAAGAAGACAGGGCCAAGCTGGGTCTCAGAGAAAATCTGCAGGAGTAGTCGTGGTTGCCCGCCTTCAGTTGTGCCGTCTAGCAGAATACCACGAGATTTCAGAGCATCAGTGTCTTCACCGTGATTAGGCAAACGCTCCGATAGCATATCATAATATGTGTCCGGCGGTGCCGTCATGAATGGAATGCCGCGGGCTTTCAGGTTATCCCAGCAGGCCACAAGGTCATCACAGGAAAAGGCGATATGCTGAATGCCTTCGCCATTGAACTCTCTCAGGAACTCTTCAATCTGGCCTTTGCCACCTTCACCTTCTTCATTCAGGGGTATGCGTATTTTCCCATCTGGTGCTGTGAGGGCTTTTGAAGTCAGGCCTGTATATTCGCCCTTGATGTCAAAGAACCTGATTTCCTTGAAATTGAACAGTTTCTCATAGAAATCAGCCCAATAAGCCATGCGCCCAGTGTAGACGTTATGTGTCAGGTGATCGATGACATTGAAGCCGGCGCCTTTCGGGGTGCGCTCAACCCCATCCAGATATTCAAAGTCGATATCATAGATGTCTGGACCATTGTCTGCATAGCGATCAATGAGATAAATAATAGCATTGCCGATGCCGCGAATGGCTGGAAGGCGCAGTTCCATTGGACCCGTCTTGACGTCGACCGGCTCAGCACCTTGCGCCAGCAAATGGTCGTAAGCCTTACGCGCATCGCGAACGCGGAAACCCATACCGCAGGCTGAAGGTCCGTGCTCGCGCGAGAAGTACCAGGCAGCTGAGTTCGGTTCGTAATTGGTGATGAGGTTGATGCCACCCTGACGCCACAAGGTGACATCCTTAGAGCGGTGGCGAGCTACTTCCGTAAAACCCATTGAGTTAAAAACTGCTTCAAGGGTACCTTTTTCAGGACTCGAGAACTCTATGAACTCGAAACCGTCAAGGCCAGCCGGGTTTTCAAACAGGTCTGCCATATGCGCTCTCCTTAAAATATAAGTTGCAATCAAAACAAGTTGCAATTACAACTAATTGCTGCGCAATCTCATGTCAAGAGTTTATGGAAGTCATCGAACTTGAGTCCTTTCTGCCTTACCAACTGGTCTTGCTTGCGGATCAGGTGTCGCATCAAACGTCGGCCATTGCTCGAGAGTATGGAAATCTGAATCTGTCTCAATGGCGCGTCATGGCAGCAATTGCGGATCAACCTGGTGCCAGTGCTCAGCGTATTGTAGCTGTAACGCCTATGGATAAAGGCATTGTGAGCAGGGCAGTCAAAACCCTCATTGATCTGCAGTTGGTCGTGCGAAAATCTTCTGAAAGCGATGGCCGAATTAGCCACCTTTTTCTTTCTGCAAAGGGTGAAAATCTATACGCGATCATATCGGCGCAGGTGCGGGCTTTTTCGACCGCCATGGAACGAGAATTAAGCCAGCAGGAGCGAAAAACATTTATCAAAATGCTGCGCAAACTGTCTGAGTCCCTTTGATGCGGCCCAGTTTAGCTATACTCTGGCCCAATAGATCGGGAGATATCGATTATGCGCACTATAATTCTTTTGAGTACACTGCTCCTGGCGACGTCAGCATGTGGTTCAGTAGTTGAACAGAAGTACACTGATAATAGTGACTATGCGCGAGCTGAAATTACAATGGGCAACGGGGGCAAAAACTGGATCATTATAGAGGGCATGACACGCGAAAATGCCACCTTCACTTTCCCTGAAGTCAGGATTGCCGGAAATGGTTGGCTGGTGATGCATCCGTTTACGGATGGCAAGCCAAATGGCAATATATATGTAGGCCATACTTACATAAAGGATGGGGTCAACACGGATGTAGAGATTTCAGTAGAGCCTGCCCCTTCCTCGGGGAATATGTTTATTGTCATGCTTCATCGAGACGTGGATGAGGACAGGGAATTCGATTTTGTGTTTGTTGACGAGACCCATGTTGAAGACAGGGCCGTATTTGAAGGCTCTACGATGATTGCGCATGCAATCGCAGCGCCCTGATCATGCGTCCTGTTCGGCGATAAACTTTTCAGCTTCAAGCGCGGCCATACATCCCATGCCAGCAGCCGTTACGGCCTGACGATAAATATCATCCGTTACATCGCCAGCGGCAAAGACACCCGGGATATTTGTCGCCGTCGAGTCTGGTGCGGTGATGACGTAGCCGTTCTCCTTCATGTCAATTTTCCCCGAGAAAACCTCGGTTGCCGGGGCGTGGCCGATGGCGACAAAAAATCCATGTGTGGGTAAATCTGTTCGCTCACCCGTTTTTACATTTTTTAGCCTCAGCGCGGTCACGCCCAGGGGCTCTTCCGTCCCCAGAACTTCTTCCACTTCACTGTCCCAGATCACTTCAACCTTCTCGTGGTTTAGCAATCTGTTCTGAAGGATGCGCTCGGCCCTCAAGCTGTCGCGACGGTGAATAAGTGTGACTTTGGAAGCAAAATTGGTGAGGAAAAGAGCTTCCTCTACAGCTGTGTTGCCGCCACCAACGACCGCGACGTCCTTTCCGCGGTAAAAGAAGCCATCGCACGTGGCGCAGGCAGATACACCAAAGCCCTGAAATTTCTGCTCCGATGGCAGGCCTAGCCACTTGGCTTGTGCGCCGGTTGCAATAATGACGCTGTCTGCCGTGTACTGCGTATCACTGTCTCCAGTTAAACGGAATGGCCGGACGGTAAAGTCCACATCTGTAATGATATCAGCAATCATCTCGGTACCGACATGGGCAGCCTGCTTCTCCATCTGCTCCATCAGCCAGGGCCCCTGAATCACATCCGCAAAGCCTGGGTAATTCTCAACATCGGTTGTGATCGTCAACTGACCGCCTGGTTGCAGGCCTTTTATCAGAACAGGTTCCAGCATTGCGCGGGCCGCATAAATAGCCGCTGTGTAGCCTGCGGCACCTGAGCCGATAATGAGAACTTTCGCGTGTTTGCTGGCTGGTGCGTCGGACATGACTGAGGTGCTTTCATTTTGCTGAACCGAAGGCGCATATGTACTGCTTGTCGAGGCAGGTTCAAGAGGGGGGAGCATGTCCGATCCAAGCCAGCGGCTCACAATTTCGCGTGCCGCCCGATCTGTTTCCCTCAAGGGCTCATAAGTCCAGTTTTGCAAAGGCAAAGATAGCGATCTGACAGCGCCTTGATCCATGAGATTGTGATGAAAGCGAGCAAACTTTTCACTTTCTCCAGCCATGGGCAGCAACGAAACAGGCTTGCCTGTGAAAGCCGCTTCCGCTATCATATTCGTGCTTTCTTCTGTTACAAGAATGTGATCGGCAATGCCGAGCAATCCGAAATACGGGTTTGTCAGATCGCCGACGGGCTCTCCGTTCCACAAAAAAATGTTGTCATGAGTGAGTTGTGAACGCAGCAACTTTGTATTGCGCGAGCCTGTTCGGCGGGAAGTGGTGACGAGGACCCTTTTTCCTTCGTCGGCAAGGGTCTGGGCAGTGTGAATGATTTCTTCAAGATGCTCATTATCAAGCCTGTATGCCTTGCTGTTACCCCCAATCAGCACTGAGATAACATGGGTTGAAGCGGGCAGATCTAGCGCCTCACGCAGTTTTTGAGCGTCTTGAGCCAACCTTTTCTCATCCAGGCGGTTGGGTGACCCGTGCAAGGGGAAGACATTCTCTCCATCAATCTGGTCATGATACGGAGGGACGACAAGATCAAATTTCCCTGCATCACAGCGTGGGTCCTGGGTTTGGACAATGAAACTCTCACCGGTTTTTTGGGCTGTGATAGACAGTGGTATAGTGAGGCGTCCGCAAGCTATCCATAGATCAGGAAGCATGCCATTGAAGTCTACTTCTTTTCCCGTCTCATCAGTTACTAAATTAATCTTCCTGAACGGGTCTGGTCCCCAGGCCCATGAGGGCAGATAACGCCATGGCAGTTTGGCACTGATCCGCCTTGTTTCGATATCAACAGGTATAACGCGGTTCACAGCTTCTGCGAGACCGAGCGCCTGATTTTCCATCCCGGCACGTCCATCACTGACGACCCAGCAGGTTTTACGCTTAATCATGTCCATTGCTGATGCTTATCAGCAAATGCTGGCTTCCGACAAATTTTAACGATAGTCTTGAAGGAGGGTTCAGGCTTGTTTGTTAGGACAGCGATATATGTACAGGATATCGAAATACTTCCTTGCAGGGGCCTTCCTTATCGTCGGCATTGCGGGTTGTGCGAGCACTGATCACCTTGCCCAAACGCCAAGTTTTCAGGAACCGCTAAAGGGGGATGTGTACTCAGGCTTTTCGTCGACCAAAAACAGGCTCGGCGGAAAAAGCGGGCGTGTCCATCACGGGATAGATATTCCTGCGCCAACGGGCACGCCAATCCGCGCATCATTAGCAGGTGAAGTGATTGCCGCCGAAACTCAACGTGGCTACGGCAAGATTATCATTATCAACCATGCAGATGGTTGGCAGACCAGATATGCGCATCTTTCGGCGTTTCTTGTCAGAAAAGGGACTCGGGTCACCAGCGGTTCCAAAATCGGTCTTGTCGGTGCGACCGGCAACGCAACCGGTCCACACCTTCATTTCGAAATACGCAAGAATGACGAGCCGGTAGACCCGGAGCAATACCTGTATTGAGCAACACCCTCGTTTATTTGAAGGCCACAGCAACAATTTCGTAAGACCTGGCGCCGCCAGGCGCGGCAACCTCGGCACTGTCGCCCTCTTCTTTGCCGATCAAGGCACGGGCAATTGGAGAGGAGATCGAGATTTTGCCCAATTCAAGGTCAGCTTCGAAGTCGCTGACAATCTGATAGGTTTTTTCCTCGTCTGTGTCCTCATCAGCGATTGTCACCGTCGCACCAAAGACAACCTTGTCGCCAGACAACTTTGTCACATCAATCACTTGCGCACGTGTGTACTTGTCTTCAAGCTCCATGATCTGGCCCTCGATCCAGCCCTGGCGCTCTTTAGCCGAGTGGTACTCTGCATTTTCTGACAGGTCGCCATGCGCACGTGCTTCAGCGATCGCTTCAATAATTGCAGGGCGCTCAACAGATTTCAGATGCTTGATGTCAGCTTCCAGTTTCTCATATCCCTGCTTTGTAATAGGGAACTTGTCCATGTCGGTTCTTTCTCTCGTCTGATAGTCGATCCAATAACGCTCCGAGGGGAACGCAAATGCCCGCATCATGGATGCGGGCGTCAGGTCTCTCTCTGATTTTGGGCTACTGATAATAGTCTTGCAGCGGCAAAACTTCAAGTGTTTCTTTTTGAAGAACTTCGAGCGCTCGCACAGTTGCTCTGGCCCCTGACATAGTGGTGATGCAGGGTATCTTCTGTTGCAGGGCGGTCGTCCTGATTGAGCGTGAATCCGAGATAGACTGTGCAGTTTCGGTCGTGTTGAAGATCATCTGCACTTCGCCATTCTTCAAAGCATCCACAATGTGCGGGCGTCCTTCGAGTACCTTGTTAACGCGCTGAACGGGGATGCCTTGTGAACTTAGAAAGTCCTGAGTGCCGCCTGTGGCAATCAGGCTATAGCCAAGATCAATCAGGCGCTGGGCAGGCTCAAGAAGCATATGCTTGTCCGAATCTTTCACTGATACAAAGACGCAGCCTTCCAGTGGTGTTTTGACGCCAGCACCAATGAGGCTTTTTGCGCGTGCGCGGTTGAAATCCCGGTCTATCCCCATGACTTCGCCAGTTGAGCGCATTTCGGGACCCAGCACTGTATCGACGCCTGGGAACTTGGAGAAAGGAAATACGACTTCCTTGACCGCAACATGGTCGTAAGTGTGTTCCTTGATATCAAACTCACTGAGTTTGGCACCTGCCATTAATCGTGCGCCAATTCGCGCAACAGGCAAGCCGATTGCCTTGGCCACAAAGGGCACAGTACGGGAAGCACGCGGATTAACCTCGAGAATAAATATTGTGCCATCCTTGATGGCATACTGAACATTCATGAGGCCGATGACACCGAGAGCCTTCGCCAGTTCTCTGGTCTGGCGCTTCAGTTCAGAAATAGTCTCTGCATCCAGTGTGTAGGGTGGGAGAGAGCAGGCGCTATCGCCCGAATGAACACCAGCTTCTTCAATATGCTCCATAACCCCTGCGATCACGACCTCGTCACCATCACACAGGGCATCCACATCAACTTCGACCGCATTTTGTAGATACTGGTCAAGCAACAGCGGCAGTTTTGGTGTTATCTCGATATCTGTATTTTTCAGATATCTCTCAAGGTCGACGGGTCCACGGACGATTTCCATTGCTCGCCCCCCAAGCACGAAAGACGGGCGGGTGACCAGCGGGTAACCGACCTCGGCAGCGATGTCTGCGGCGCTTTCTCGGTTTCCGGCTGTCGCATTTTTCGGCTGTGTCAGATCTAGGCATTGCACCAGCGCCTTGAACTGTTCTCTGTCTTCGGCAAGATCAATCGCTTTGACGCTGGTGCCGAGGATCGGCACACCTGCCTTGTCCAGAGCAGCAGCCAGCTTGAGCGGCGTCTGGCCGCCATACTGAACAATGACACCCGCGAGCGTTCCGTTCTGCTGCTCCACATGGATCAGTTCGAGAACATCTTCTTCCGTCAACGGCTCGAAATACAACCTGTCAGACGTGTCGTAGTCGGTTGACACAGTCTCCGGGTTACAGTTGACCATAATGGACTCCAGCCCTGCATCGGCAAGAGCAAATGCCGCGTGACAACAGCAATAGTCAAACTCAATACCCTGACCAATTCGGTTTGGCCCTCCGCCAAGGATGATGGCTTTGCGACGGTCATCCGGCTTGCTTTCGCACAAGGCGGTATCAGTGACGGAAGGCTCGTAAGTGGAATACATATATGGAGTCTTGGCAGCAAATTCCGCCGCACATGTATCAATACGTTTGTAGACGGGGCGAACCTCCAGAGACTGACGGTGTTGGCGGACTTCTTCTTCCGTGCCATCACATAATTGGGCAAGGCGTTTGTCTGAGAAGCCCATGGATTTGAGTTTCCACATGCCTTGTTTGTCGGTGGGAAGGCCGCGCTCTGAAACACGGTCCTCCGCATCCACGATGCCCTGAAGCTGATCCAGAAACCATGGATCATAATTGGTGATGATCCGTACCTGTTCAATTGGCAGTCCCAGGCGGAATGCCTCTGCTGTCACACGCAGGCGCTCAGGTGTCGGAGCTGCCAAGGCTGCGCGCACGGCATTCACGTCGTCATCACCGCCGATGCCCTCAATCGCAATCGGGTCAAGGCCACATAAGCCGGTTTCAAGGGAGCGCATGGCTTTTTGCAGCGACTCCTGGAAAGTACGTCCGATTGCCATTGCTTCGCCCACTGATTTCATGGCTGTCGTCAGCAGGGGCTTTGCGCCGGGAAATTTCTCGAAGGTGAACCGAGGAATTTTCGTCACCACGTAATCAATGCTCGGCTCAAAACTGGCTGGCGTCGCACCAGTAATATCATTATCCAGTTCATCCAGTGTATAGCCGACAGCCAGCTTCGCTGCGACTTTTGCAATCGGAAAACCCGTTGCCTTGGAGGCCAGAGCAGAGGACCGTGAAACACGCGGGTTCATCTCGATGACGACCAGCCGGCCATCTTCCGGATTAACCGCAAACTGAACATTCGATCCGCCTGTTTCAACGCCAATCTCACGCAGAACCGCGATCGAGGCGTTACGCATGATCTGGTATTCCTTGTCAGTCAGCG
>JALEGJ010000031.1 GCA_022763115.1 Aquisalinus sp. | reverse complement strand
TCTGAAACACTATCCCCTTCCGTGGATGATTTCGCGGAAATGTTTGAGGCCTCTGTAGTAGGCCAGGAAACTTTCGAAAATTCTGTTGTCACCGGCACAGTCACCGCCATTGAGAAAGACATGGCGATCATTGATGTGGGCCTGAAGATGGAAGGCCGCGTTCCATTGCGCGAGTTTGCCACGCCAGGTCAGGATGTCAGCCTGCAGGTTGGTGATGAAGTAGAAGTATTTGTTGAGCGCATTGAAACTGCTTCCGGCGAAGCAGGCATCAGTCGCGAGAAAGCCCGCCGCGAAGAGGCATGGGCCAAACTTGAAAAAGCACAAGAAGCAGAAGAGCGCGTCGAAGGCGTTATCTTCAATCGGGTCAAGGGTGGCTTCACGGTCGATCTTGGCGGTGCGGTGGCGTTCCTGCCCGGGTCTCAGGTGGATATTCGCCCTGTGCGCGATGCAAGCCCGCTGATGAACATTACCCAGCCATTCCGTATCCTGAAAATGGACAAGCGTCGCGGCAATATCGTTGTCTCGCGCCGGGCTATCCTGGAAGAGGATCGCGCCGAACATCGTGAAGAGGTCGTCAAGGAACTCAACGAGGGTGACGAGCGTGATGGTGTCGTCAAGAACATCACTGATTACGGTGCGTTTGTTGAACTGGCGCCGGGCGTCGATGGCTTGCTGCACGTCACCGACATGAGCTGGTCACGGATCAACCACCCGTCAGAGATGATTGGTGTGAACGATTCAATCCGGGTCAAGATCATCAAGATCAACCCCGAGAGCCACCGTATTTCACTTGGCATGAAGCAGCTGCGTCCTGATCCATGGGAAGGCGTGGCAGCGAAATACCCGTTGGGTGCCAAGTTCAGCGGCAAAGTCTCCAATATCACTGATTACGGTGCATTTGTTGAACTGGAAGATGGTATTGAAGGCCTCGTCCACGTCTCCGAGATGTCCTGGGTCAAGAAGAATGTCCACCCGAGCAAGATTGTGACACCGGGCCAGGAACTGGAAGTCATGGTTCTGGAAGTGGACGAAGGCAAGCGCCGCGTTTCCCTTGGTCTCAAGCAGTGTCTTGATAATCCATGGGAAAACTTTGCCGAGCGCCATCCGCTGGGCTCTGTTATCGAGGGCGAGATCAAGAACATCACCGAGTTTGGCCTGTTTGTTGGTCTGGAAGAAGACATGGACGGTATGGTCCATCTGTCAGACCTCGACTGGGATCGCTCTGGTGAAGACGCGATCAAGGATTACGAAAAAGGACAGGTTGTTAAAGCCAAGGTCATTGACGTTGATCCTGACAAGGAGCGTATCGCTCTTGGTATCAAGCAACTCGATTCTGACCCGATGGAAATGATCGACGGCCTGTCACGCGGCAGCAACGTTACCTGCGAAGTCACTGCCATTGAAAACGGTGGTATCGAGGTGCGTGTTGGCGGTGCAAATGGACCGAAGTCGTTTATCCGCAAGTCGGAACTCAGCCGTGACCGTAATGAGCAGCGCCCTGAGCGTTTTGCTGTCGGTGACAAGGTTGATGCCAAGATCACTGCGGTTGACAACAAGTCACGCCGTATTTCCCTGTCCATCAAGGCGCGGGAAATTGCTGAGGAGAACGAAGCAGTCGAGCAGTATGGGTCTGCTGACAGTGGTGCTTCCCTCGGGGACATTCTGGGCGCTGCCCTCAAGGACAATGACTAACGTCATAGTCGGATATTTTGTAAAAACTGAAAAAGGGTCGCTCCGGTTGGAGCGGCCCTTTTTCCTTTGCTTGCGTCGCCACCCAAAGGCCTCTCTTGGACTTCTTTAACCAATTGAGTCAGGGACATTGTTGTTAATCAGTGGAATCTGTTACAATAAATTTTTATTTCACAGGTCGACGATGCAGATTGTCAAAAAAACATTCGATTGGGCTGGGCGTGTTCTTGATGAACCTGCCAGCTTTGCTGGTGTCGAATTCCATGACGAGGTGTACTTCAATGGCACCATGTTTCGTCAGGGCGCTGATTTCACCGGTGCTGTCTTCCACCAGAAAGTCTGGTTTGAGGCTTGTCGTTTTAGCCAAAAGGCTGATTTCAGTGATGCTGTTTTCTATGAAACTGTAGAATTCAGGGATGCCTCATTCGACGACCTGACTATGAAAGAGTCTACCTTCTACAAAGACGCATGGTTTCGGGGGAGTAAATTCAACGCAACGGCAAACCTTGAGAAAGCGCTGTTCCATGCAGAGGCAGGGTTCGGGCAGTCCGTTTTTGCCGGGCGCACAGATTTCTCGCTTTGCCTGTTTGAGGGGAATGCTGGCTTCGACAACGCCGAGTTCGTTGATGAAGCCAGTTTCGACAATGCGGTTTTCATCGGCAAAGCCTGGTTCGACGGGGCAAAGTTCACGACAGTACCATCCTTTGACCGGGCCCGGTTTGAAAATGGGGCCACATTCGAGAATACGACGTTTCCGGAAGATACGTCGCCTGTCGCTGCGCAATTGTCAGAGCTTGCTGCACGCCTCACGGGTTAGGCGAGGTAAAGCCGGGAAGTCTCGGTATCGTTTATGGTCGGTTCCGGCCATATTTGTCATGGCTCTCAACCCAGTCTCCGGCCACAACTGCGGCGGCAAGTGAAATTTCTCCTGCCAATACAGTTGCCGCACAGATCTCTGCGAATTTTTCCACCTTGCCTTTGCCGTAGCAGTCGAGCATCTCCAGGCATTCCCGCTGCGTGGCAAGGCCAGTGCCGCCGCCATAGGTCGCAACGATCAGCGATGGCAGGGTGATCGACCAGTAATAATCATTATTCTCCTTAAGCTGAACAAAAGTGATGCCAGCATGAGACTCGGCGATGTTCGCTGCATCCTGCCCGGTGGCGATGAACAGGGCGGCCAGGCCATTGGCGGCGTGCATACCGTTATTGGTCGTGCCGGCCAGCATACCTCCGGTGTGAGAGACCTGACGCGCCTTGAACAGAGCGCGATTGTCCGCGCGCATGATCCGCGTCATGACTTCATTCGGAATAACAACTTCTGCGACCACGCGCGCGCCGCGTGAATGCAAAGTGTTCAGTTGGGAGTGTTTTTTGTCAGTATCAATGGCACCGGACAAGGTGAACCGGCATGTTTCCGGATAATTGGCAACGATCCAGTTGCAGGCGGCAAAAGTGGCTTTCCCGGCCATGTTCTGCCCGGCGGCATCTCCGGTTGTGTAATTAAACCTGAGATAGCGCATGGGGCCCACGCCATATTGCTCTACATGGTGCAGTTTGCCGACCGAGGTTGTCTCTTCCGCAGCTTTCCTGATGCCATCAATATGCTGATCGAACCAGTGCCCGAATGCTGTTGCCTGTCTTGCGTCCTCAAAATGGAAAACGGGCGCGCGCTGCATGTAGCGTTCAATAATGGTGGTTTTGACCCCGCCACATTCTGCCAATAACCGCATGCCGCGATTATAACTGGCAACCAGCGTGCCTTCCGTTGTGGCCATCGGCACATAGAATGTGCCCTGCGCGTGTTCTCCATCCACAAGCAACGGACCTGCAAGGCCAATCGGCACCTGTGCCACGCCAAGGGCATTTTCGATGTTGCCTTCCAGCATGGCCGGGTCGAACGAAGATGCCCTGACATGCTCCAGTGTGATGCCGGTCTCGCGTGCCACAAAGTCCTGCCGCTCGGCGATAATGCCGGTTGAATAATCATCACCTTTGAGGCGTGGAATGGTGTTACGTGTTTTGGTCATGGGTCCATGTCTCTCTTTTTCCTGACTGTACGGTCACACGGGATCAGCGCCAAACAGGAATCGCAATCAGGACCTCTTGAATTTATTTTGGTTATTTCCTAAATAACAAAACATGGACAACACGTACAGAGCACTCAGTCATCCTATTCGTCGCAGGATACTGCGACTGCTGAGACAGCGGGCGCATACGGCGGGTGAGCTAGCTGACAATTTTGACATCGCAAAGCCGACCCTTTCCGGCCATCTCAATGTTCTGAAGCAGGCCGAACTGGTGACAGTAGATCGGCAAGGCACGACGCTGACATATCGGCTGAACATGTCTGTTGCCGAAGAACTGATTGAGAATTTGCTGGCTTTGCTTGGTGTTGAGGCCGCGGCGGACTTGCAGGTCAGCCTGACAGAGGAAATCGAAACGAAGGAGGAAAAAGATGGCTAGAACAGGGTTGTTATGGAGCATGCCGTTTCTCGTAATCATGCTCGGGATCTCGATTTACGGGTGGATGGCGATACCTGATGGCGCAATGGTCGCGCGGCACTGGGATATCAACGGGAATGCAGACGGGTTTTCAAGCAAGCCGGTGATCTTGCTCGGACAACCCTTACTGGCGTTTTTCCTGATCGCTGTTTTTGCAATCATACCTCATATTTTTCCGCGCAAGGATAATCTGGAGAAAAGCCGGGCCTTTTATCTTGTCGCCTGGGTCGGGGCGATGGCAATCCTGACAGGTGTGCACGGGATGATTGTCTGGGGTGGTGCCACAGGACAGACGCCAGAGCCTGGCTTTATCCTGGCGCTTGTAGGGGCGTTTTTCATTTTAATCGGCAACTTCATGGCCAAAAGCAAATCCAACTGGGTTGCGGGTTTGCGCAACCCCTGGACCTTGACGAGCGAACATGCCTGGACAGTGGCCAACCGCATGTGTGGATATATGTTCGTTCTGACCGGTATAGCGGTCGTGCTCAGTGCGATTGTGCTCGGTATGCAGTGGGCGACCTGGATCCTGCTCGGCGGCACATTCTCGGCAATTATCCTCTCATCCATTGCCTCGTATTTCGCCTGGCGCAATGATCCGGAGGCCGGGGCAAGCAGCAGTTGAGGCTACGAGACGGTTTGACCCTGCCTTCGCGGCAGGGCGCTTGCCAGCGACACAAGAAAAGCGCTAGTCATAGCTGAAATTTCGAGAGACTTTTCAGGAGACAGCCCATGTCAAACGACCCCGAACGCATCACCATCCTCGCCAGCGAATTTACGGCTGCCGCACTAGAGTTTCACCGTGGCAAAATGGCCGAGCGCGGCTATCGCATGGAGGGTACGATTACACCGCGTCACTTCCAGATGATCGAGGGGCATGAGCCGCCAAAAGATATTTTCGACGGGCAGCCCCTGTTTGCCGTGACGTTTGTGAAGCGTGACGCAGCTCAGGAGAGCTGATTGCCCAAAACGCTTTCCATACCAACCAGTCGTGAAGACTGGCATACCGTTACATCAGTTGAAGAATGTCTCGATATTCTGTGTGCTGTTTATGAACGCAGCACACAAGCCATGCGCGAGGCTTTCAGGGCGTATATCGAGACATCCACCCCACCCGATGCGGAAGATGTCGCCTATGGGCTTTTTGCCTATCCGAAAATACGGCTGACATATTTGCCGGAATCAGCGGCGCCTGCTTTTTCGCGGGCCTTCGGCAAATTCGATACGCCGGGTGTTTTCGAAACGGATATCGCCCGACCAGCCTTGTTCCGCGATTATCTTGCTGAACAGCTGGAAATTCTTTTCGATACTTATGACTTCAAAATGGAAGTTGGACTATCGGATGCAGATATCCCGTATCCGTATGCTCTGGAGTCTGGCAGCGGTGTGGACGTGGATCTTTTCCCCCCCTCTGATCTTGCGCGGGTTTTTCCAATTCCGGACCTTGCGCAGATAGATGACAAGGTGCCGAACGGTGATCGGGAGCCAGTCCTGACCATATCGAATGAGGGCGCAGCGGTTGATGCCGGCCCCAAACCCTTGTCGCTTTTTTCTGCGTTGCGCACGGATTATTCGCTTCAGCGTCTGAAACATTACACGGGAACCGACCCGGAGTCCTTTCAACAGTTCATTCTTTTCACAAATTACCAGCGCTATATTGATGAATTTGTCGATATCGCGATCAGCAAACTGAAAGAGGATAGTGCTTACGCGCGCCTGGTTGCGCCCGGTAACATCGAGATTACCAAAGACAGTGAAGCACCAAAAGAGCAGGTGGCAGAAGGCCCCTGGCGCAAGCACCAGATGCCCGCCTATCATCTGGTGGCCGATCACGGGATGGGTGTCACGCTGGTCAACATCGGTGTTGGTCCATCCAATGCCAAGACCATTACGGATCACCTTGCGGTGCTGCGGCCACAATGCTGGATCATGATTGGTCATTGCGGTGGCTTGCGTCATTCACAGCGCCTTGGTGATTATGTTCTGGCGCATGCTTACCTGCGCCATGACGGCGTTCTGGACAATGACTTGCCGCCAGAGGTTCCAATCCCGCCGATTGCCGAAGTTCAGCTGGCTCTTTCTGCCGCTGCTTCCAAAATTACCGGGGACACCGGCAACAAGCTGAAAGCGCGACTGCGTACGGGCACAGTCGTAACGGATGATGACAGAAACTGGGAACTGCGGTTCTCGGAAGAAGCGCATCGCTTCAATCAGTCACGCGCCATTGCGGTTGATATGGAAAGCGCAACGCTTGCGGCCAATGGCTATCGGTTCCGTGTGCCTTACGGCACCTTGCTCTGCGTATCGGACAAGCCGCTGCACGGCGAGATCAAATTACCCGGTGCTGCAAACCGGTTCTATGAAAAGTCCATTTCCGAACATATGAAGATCGGCATACAGACCATGGAGGACTTGCGGCAGGATGGCGCCGATGCTCTTCACTCGCGCAAATTGCGCAGTTTCAACGAGCCCCCCTTCCGCTAATAAAAAACGAGGCGCGCTGTGCAACATAATGTTGATGTTTACTGGT
>JALEGJ010000030.1 GCA_022763115.1 Aquisalinus sp. | reverse complement strand
GTAACCATAACCCGTCAACAGAAACAATTTCCCTGAAAGAGTATCGCGAGCGTCATGCGCAATATAAAAGCGATGAAGATCTGCAGGCTGCCCACGCCGCAGCCCCATGGCTTTGCACCTGGGATGATCATGAGAGTACAAACAATTCCTATCGCACAGGTGCCCAGAACCATAATGACGGCGAGGGCGAGTGGACCGTCCGTAAGCAGATTGCCACACAAGCTTATCTGGAATGGATGCCGGTCCGTGATCCGGAACCGGGTCGTCCGCGCGAAAGCATATACCGCAAGTTTGATTTCGGTGATGTCGCAACGGTTTTCTGTCTGGAAAGCCGCCTGACTGGTCGCTCGGACGAAATCAGCTGGAGTGCTGTCCTCGCGGACAAGTCGCCAGCTGAAATACCGGCAGCTGCCATGGCGACAATGCAGCAGGTTGCAGATCCTGCCCGCACCATGTTGGGGGCGACGCAGGAAGAGTGGCTTGCCCAAGGGTTTGAGGCTTCTGCCGGGAGCAAATCCTGGCAGGTGCTCGCCAATCAGGTCATCATGGCAAGGGTAACACCGCCGCGGTTCGATAAAACGCTGAGTGCTGAGCAGAAAGCCGGCCTGCAGGGTTATGCCGCACGAGTGGTCGAGTTCTCACAGTTACGAGTGCCCTGGAACCTTGATGCCTGGGACGGGTTCCCGGCAGCGCGCGAGCGGCTTTATGAAGCTGCACGCAAAGCTGACGCGCGCCTCGTAACGCTGACCGGCGATACGCATACGGCATGGGCCAACACGCTATATGATGCCGATGGCGACAAGCGCGGTGTTGAATTTGGAACGACCTCTGTCACCTCACCGGGGCTTGGCAGCTATATCAGCAACGTCCCGGACCTCGGGCAACAGTTTGCTGATGCCAACAAGGAAGTGGACTGGTTCAAGCCGGACGGTCACGGCTGGATACTGGTGAGCCTCGATAAAGACGCGCTGACAACGGAGTATCATGAGGTTTCAACGATTGTAGATAAAGACTATAAGCCTGCACTTGTGAAGCAAGTGACGGTGGCTCGAGCTTAATGACTCAATACGATCTTTTTCAGGCAGATGCATTCACTGCCGAAGTGTTCAAAGGTAACCCCGCAGCGGTTATGCCGCTAGAGGCCTGGTTGCCTGATGAAACTTTGCAGGCCATCGCAATTGAAAATAACCTTGCTGAAACAGCCTATGTCATCCGTCGCGGGGAGGGGCGATATGATCTTCGCTGGTTTACGCCGGGGGCGGAAGTGGACTTGTGTGGCCATGCAACACTGGCGACAGCACATATTCTTTGCACAGAACTTGGTGAGCAACACGAAGAGATTACCTTCTCCACACGCAGCGGCGATTTGATCGTGTCGCGTGACGGCGGCAAGTATGTGATGAATTTTCCGGCCTATCTCAACCGGGAAGAAGCGATTGACCAGATTGACCTGATCGAGCAGGCGACAGGTGTGCGCCCGCTGGAAGTCTGGTCAGATGCCTTCCTGCTGGCCGTTTTGCCGGATGCACAGACAGTCCGCTCTCTGACACCGGATATTTTCCGTATTCAGCAGATCAGGCATCATGCCCATGATGGCTGTTTGCTGGTGACAGCACCGGGCGATGAGGGTTTTGATTTTGTCTCCCGGTTCTTCGCGCCGGGTGTCGGCATCCCGGAAGACCCGGTGACAGGCTCTGCCCATTGCATGACCGCGCCATACTGGGGCGAAAAACTTGGCAAGACAGAGCTTTCCGCTTTTCAGGCATCACCGCGTGGCGGCAAGGTGCAGTGCACTGTTCAGGGAGACCGCGTGATCTTACGCGGGCAGGCGGTGACTTATTTGCGCGGGCGGATCAGTTTCTGAAGTCCCATGCCGGGGCCAAACAAATGCTTGGAACGGCTGATCGCCAATCCGGCAAGAATGGCCGCAAGACCAATCAGGAAAGTGGGTTTCAATGGCTCGGCGTAGATCAGCATACCCATGATAATTGCAACAACCGGTGTCACATAATTGGCCATTGCCATAAAGCCTGCACCGTTCTTGCGGATCAGGTTAATGATCACAATCGCCGCGATGCCCGATGGCATGATCCCGAGATACACCATTGCCAGCCAGCTGAGCGGTGTTGTCACGGTCCAGTCCTGACCTGACAGCAAAATCAAGGGTGTCGCGAAAACAGCAGAAGAGAGTAGCGTCCCGGCAGCGAAGCTGCGCGCTGGCATTTCGGGTGCCCAGCGCATCATCACGGCATATATGGCATAACAGATATTGGCGATAATCAGCCAGATTTGCGCGGTCACATCGCTGGAGCCAATCCCTTGCAATGCCGCAGGGCCAATCAGAAAGATCACGCCAACAGTCCCAAGGCAGAACCCGGTAATCTTGGTGAATGTCAGGGATTCCCTGGCAAAAAAGTATGCCATGATAATCGTCAGCAAGGGCATGAACGCCATGTAAATGCCTGCCAGCATCGAATCGACAGTCTGTTGCGCCAGCGGAAAAAGCGTAAACGGAATCGTATAGCCAATCAGCCCACCAGCCAGCATGAAGCGCCAGCGCCCGTCTAGCTGCGGCTTGCCATCCTTCTCCTGAAAAAGCCCCGGCAGGGGGCGGCCCGTGGCATAGGCGTAAACACACAACAACAGCGCCGCGACCCAGAGCCGTATGCCGGAGACGACGCCGGGTTCCGCTGTCACCACAGCCGCCTTGATGCAGACAAAGGCAGAGCCGCCAATAAAGATCAGTGCCGCCAGCATCAGCCAGTCCTTCAGGGAAGCATCGCTCAAGGCAGATAGCTGTGGCTTGTCATTGCTCATCCTCGCCAGCTAGGCCTTGTCCGAAAGCCGGTCAAGCGGTTTATCCTAGGGTCAGGACCCATTAATCTCACCTTTTTGGTCGAGGTCAAATGGCCTGCTCACAAGGCGCAAGGCCGCAGGAAGTATTGCTACTTTCAAGGG
>JALEGJ010000029.1 GCA_022763115.1 Aquisalinus sp. | reverse complement strand
TTGCGGCTGCGCTTCTTCCCGTTGAGAATCCAACCTACAAAAGTGTATCGTACTAGGAGTTCGTAAGTGAGCAACATGAATGGGATGGAGAGGCCGAGGATAACACCATATTTGATCTCAGCGGCCAGTGTCCATTGGGAAACCCAGATTTGCAATGCCATCACGACTGGCAGGTGGATGAGGTAAAGCCAGTAAGACGCATCGGCGATATATCGACGAACGGCGCTTTCTTTCGACCAGATCTTCGTGCACAGCCCGATCAAGCCAAATGTCCAGGTCCAGGTCGCCAGGGAATACGCGATTGAGTAGAGCGTTTTCCCTCCTTCCGGAATAGCCTGCATATAAGTTACGTTCAAACCGATTTGCGAGATGCAATAGGCGGTAAGAGCGACTGCTGCGCCCAAATAGAGGGGCCTGAGGCGGATTGCGCGGCGTAAATGCTCAGCATCTCTTTGCAAAAGCCACCCAACAGTAAAGGCCGTACCATAAGCGACGCTCGCGATTGGATTTGGGACGAATCCATAGTCAGGTGCCGGGATGCCAAAGAATGGGTGCCACATCGGCTGAGAGATAAAGGTGGCGGCCGTTGGCAATGCCAGAACGATCGGCAGTACTCCTGCGCTGCTCACCCGGTTGAGTATGTGGTCGCTCGCTTTACCGATAAGGCCACGGACGCGAATGACGGAGAAGAGCCCGCGCAATGCCAGACTGACGGCATAGAAAATCAGCAAGACGTACAGAAACCAAAGATGGGTAAGCGGAAAGTTCTGCAAGGTCATTGGCGGTGGCGGTGGTGGCGGGTTTTCTGGCATCGTGCCGCCATTGGCATGGATGGTTCCCCAAATCGCGAGTGCGATGAAGCAAGCCATCACGATCGGCCAGAATACGACAAGAGGAATCCCAATCCGCTTCAGGCGATCGCGAACAAACGAACCGCTTCCGAGTCGATAGGTTTGCATGCGTGCAAAATAGCCCGCCAAGACAAAGAATATCGTCATCCGAAAGATGTGCAGGACATAGGCTGTGCCAGATACGACTTCAGACCTTTGTGTGTCCACGACCAGCCAGAACTGATCGCCTGGAAAAAATGAAAAAGCGGCATGAAAGAATATGCCCAGGAGGAGTGAACCGCCTCGAACCGCATCGAGGCTGTGCAAACGCTTGCTTGTTGGTTTTGGCATGGTTGAATCCTTTGCGAATGATCTTGATATAGGTAAACGTGTTTACATTGTAAACTTATTTATGTATCATTTGGATTCCTGGCGCTGTCGATATGCGGACAAATGATCCGTCTATTCGATCTCAAAATTGATGCGATTTGCGGACGAGCATGTCCGCTTCGGAGCGAAAGCCGTCGTTGATCTAGCGGCTTAACATCGCCCAATGAAAGCTGTTCGCGTCTGTCACCCCCATGTGCTCTTCTGGCGATTACCACTCGTTCTGGTCGAGATGGCTCCGCTACTCCCCACAACAAAAGACGCCGCTGTTTCCGGCGGCGTCGGGGCTTCTTGATTTTTGCTGTCTCGGGAAAGCCCTGCCAGCGGCGGTAGCGGGAGGTAGTCCGGCAACAGTTCGGATGTTTTCACCGGCAGTGTGAAAGGTTGCAGCAGCTGCTCATGCAATGGCTCGCTGTTTGAAAGCGCTGGACCTGTAAATTCGTGTATAACGGGCCGTATGAGCCAAATTACTTCCCTTTATGTCTACAAGGTTGTCGGTCAGGCGAGCCGTGGTGTGGAAACGCGAGACCTGGTTGAGGCTCTTGGTCTTTCGCCAGAGGGCCCCATCGATCCGGCGCAGATGGTGTCCTCGTCGGATTATTATGATTTCTTCGAAGCCCTTGCAGATCGAGACCCTGAAGGTCTTCTTCTCCCGCTTCGTGTGGGTGCCGCCATGCGGAGCGATGAATATGGCGCCTTCGGCCTCGCGTGGAAGTCGGCGCCGAATTTACGCGGCTCTTATGTGAGGTCAGAGCGATATGGGCATGTCTTGGGCAGTGCAGAAACCTATTCCCTGGAAGAAACTGCCGATGGCTTGTTCTTCACTCTGGAAAAGGCAGGCGATGGGCGGCCAGGCATGTTGCTTTCAAATGAAGCCAGCATGTCTGCCGTGGTCACGATAAGTAAGGAAGTCTGTGCAGAAAGTTTTTTGCCGCGTGCTGTTTTGTTCAGGCACGCGCCAAGAGGCGATACGTCCGTCTACGATTCCCATTTTGGCTGCCCGGTTCATTTCGAGGCCGGGCGCGACGCCCTGCTTGTCAGTGCAGACAGCATTGATGCCCCAAACAAGCTGGGCGATGAAACGATTGCCAAATTCTTTGATCGTCATCTGGAGCAGGAACTGGCGTCCCTTACAGCTGAACATGGCCTTGAGCAAAGGGTCCGGCGCGCTGTGGCCAACGTCCTGAGTGAGGGCGTGCCAACCCTCTCCTTTATTGCCTCCGAAATGGGTGTGGGAACTCGTACCTTACAGAGACGATTATCCGCTCAGGGCTATTCATTTCAAAATCTCGTGGATATGGCCAGAAAGGACCTGGCGCAAAGACTGTTGCGTGAGACGGATTACAGTCTCGCAGAAGTCGCTTTTCTGACGGGTTTTGCCGAGCAAAGCGGCTTTACACGCGCGTTCAGGCGTTGGGCCGGCCAGACCCCGCGTTCCTATCGGCTGGGCGCAGGGGAGGGGTAGCGGCGAAGGTTAGAGGAGGGCAGAAATTCGCCGGAAGTGGTCAATCGGTGTTTATTTTGAATGCCTGCTTTAGCGCAGAAGCAGACATAAGAATGCCAACTATAACCGCGGATCAACCGGCTCTAGTTCCAGCGCTAGAACACCAAAAACCGCTTCATGTGTTCTTGCCAGTGGTTGATGGTCAACAAACCGCTGAAGCGCCTCGGCTCCTAGCGCGAATTCTCGCACGGCCATGGACCGTTTCCGACCCAATCCACGTTGACGCAGTCGCTCCAGGTGGCCCGATGTGTCGTAGTCCGGTCCATAGATGAGTCTCAGATACTCCTTACCTCGACATTTCACAGCAGGTTGAACAAGGCCCTTCTTGCAGCGCACCACAAACTGCTCTGGTTTCACTACCATCCCTTCGCCCCCACGAAAAGTAAGGTCTTCCCACCATGCAATCGCATCTTTCACCGCAAGCTCATCCCCCAGATCAACGATACGCCACGCTGTCGCCATCATCACTGGATCATCATCGAATGAAAGTTTTGCCAGCTTTTCCATGTGCCAGGGATGGGGCTGATCCAGAAATGTCTGACCCTCTGCTGCCATCAGGTGAAAGGGGGCAATGCGCAAATCTTCAATACTGTTTACGGGCCAGATGTAGTGACGATAGGCGTCGGTATATTCTTCAACTTTCGACAGCCGCTTTTCGGTCGCATCAAGCAGATTCTTTACATCAACACCACGCTGATTGGCTTGTTTCAATGCTTCAGCGGCAGTTCCAAGCCCGAGTTTTGCGGATGCCGCCACAGGAGCATATTGCCGCTCCAGCAGGATTTGCGCTTTTGCAGACCACGGCATGATTTCCGCATCAAGACAAAACCAGTCCGTTGCAAATTCATCCCAATACCCAGCTCGAGAAAGTGCATTTCTCACACGTTGCAGGACCTGCTCCTGCATCTCAATACCGAAGAAAGGTCTGCCTGTCCGAGTATAAATAACTCCTGATCCAGCGTGAGCACCAAAGCGCTTTTTGGCAGCAACTTCATCCTTACACACTACAATGACCGCACGAGACCCCATGTGCTTTTCTTCGCAGATGGCACGTTCAACGCCTTGTCCACGATAATAAGCAAAGGCCTCTTCCGGGCGCTCCAGCCAGCCATCCTCCTTTGACGTTTCAGACGGTGACATGGTTGGTGGCAAATAGATCAGCCAGCGGGGATCGACGGCGAAGCGGCTCATGGTTTCCAGCGCACCCGCTGCGTGGGCTTCGTTAATAGTGACGCGGCCACCGTGCTTTGTCTCAACAACGCGCTTGCCCTGAACATCCGACAACCGGATTGCCATTGGATCGCGAGATTGATCTGTTATTTCTTTGACAAGCGGTTTTACCGGTTCGTAATAGGTCTTTTCCGCTGGCACATCGACCAGTTCCAATTCGGGATATCGGAGGGCAGTGAGTTTCCCACCGAATACGCAGCCTGTATCAATACAGATTGTTCCGTTCACCCATTCAGCTTCCGGTACAGGGGTGTGCCCGTAAACGACTTTCGCACGACCTCGATATTCGGCTGCCCAGTCTGCCCGAACTGGCAATCCGAAGTCATCAATCTCGCCTGTGGTGTCTCCATACATGGCAAAGGACCGCACCTTGCCCGATGACCGGTTTTGCATGTCTTCACGTAATCCTGCATGAGCAATGACGAGCTTGCCGTTATCAAAAACATAATGGCTGATCAGCCCATCAATGAATTTCTGCATTTCATCAGCAAAACCATCGGGCTGTTGCTCAAATTGCTCCACCGTATCCGCCAGACCATGGGTAAGCTGAACATTTCGACCGTTCAGCTTCCGAAGCAGCTTGTTTTCATGATTACCCATGATGCACAGCGCTGATTCGCTCTCTATCATTGATTTCACGAGCCTCAGTACATCCGGTGAGCGCGGTCCCCGATCCACCAGATCGCCCAGAAACAGGGCGCGGCGTCCTTTTGGCGGTGTGACATTGTAGGACCTCAAACCGGGTTCACCGTCGAATTCAACCGTGTAGCCTAGTTTTTCCAGAAGTGCTTCGGCTTCCCCGGCACAACCGTGAATATCCCCGATAATATCAAACGGACCTGTTTCTTCCCGTTTATCCGGCCATAATGGACTGCGTTCTATGGTTTTCAGTGCATCAACTTCTTCTGGCGTATCAAAAGTGTGAACAAATTTGATGCCTTCCTTACGCTGAATGCCCTTAAAACCGCGTTTAAGGGATCGAATATGATTACGCACCACATGTGGACCGAAGTCACGATTTGGCCGGTTAAGATTGCGCTCATGGCAGATTTTTTCGTCCGTAAAAAAAACGAAAGCAGCGACAAGCGCATGGTATTTTTTCGCCAGCGTCACATATTGTCGACGGTCTTCCGGTTTTACATTGGTGGCATCAATCACGGTCAAGCGCCGCGCTTTAAGACGCTTCTCAGCAATATAGTGTACAAGCTCGAATGCGTCAGACGTTGCTTCCAGACTGCTATCATCGTCACACACCATGGCCCGACAGTCATCAGAAGAGACAATTTCTGTGTCCTTGAAATACTTGCGGGCAAAAGAGGATTTACCTGATCCGGATGGACCGATCAGGAGAACAAGGCAATATTCAGGGATGGAGATCCTGTCAGTCATATTGAACAATTCTCCTGAACAACTTATCTGCCTCCAGTTTCAAATCCGGCTTATCAGTCTTGATGGTCTTCACAGATTCTTTTGCCCATTGAAATTCCTGCTCAATGAACTGATCGACGAGATCAATTCGAGGCGCTTCTCCCAGTTCTTTTGAGCGGGACTTTTGTTCCAACATTCTGTCCAACATCGCCGTCAAATCTGCGTTCAGATTGATACCCTCTTTGAGTGAAGAAAAATTCATGGGCGGAATTTGATCAGGATTCATCCGGAGCCACCGGATCGCCATGGCGGGTCTGACAATGTAAAAATACTTTTTCAAATTAACCTGCGCCTTGCCTTCCACATACACATTCCATTGTCGCGAACCGAGGCTCAGATAATGGTTCAGGCAGGCAGGTCCGTGTGTAACCTTCTCCGAGAAGGATTTAAGCAATTCACAATCATCTGAATTCCACAAATAGCGGACAGGGCTGGACAGCCATTCCAGCAAAACCGGGTTTGGCTTGATCAGTAGGCCGAGTGCTTTTTTCACATCCCAGCCATTGATATCCATGTCGCCTTCAATGGGTAGTTCGATGACATCCCGTCCTGGCTCTATTGTCAGATACCAGTCGACAGGCCGCGCATAGACAAACCGTACGTCATAGTCGCTGTCTGGTGATGGAAAACCCCATGCCCGGCTGCCGCTCTCGACAGCAAACAGGATGCGTACATCATGGCTATGTTCAATGGATGCAAGTTCGGCCATGATGTGTTTATGCACTTCAGGTTCGATATGTTGATCAAAAGTCGAGCTCATCGCTTGAACACCGCCATTTGGGTTGGCGCGCCATATTCTTCATGGACCTCACCGATTCCTATCATGCTAACTTTATACCCGTGCCGTTCGCAGACACCATTTGCCCAGTCCTGAAATTCCGCACGCGTCCATTCAAAACGATGATCAACATGACGCAGCATGCCAGGAGTCATATTCTCAAAAGTCACATTGAATTCACGGTTGGGTGTGGAAACAAGCACGCGGGGCGGTGCAGCTTGCCCGAAAATGACGCGCTCAAGCGCATCGAGTCGCTCTTCATCCACATGCTCAATCACTTCAATGAGGGTGAGTGCGTCAAAGCCTTCCAGGCGGTTATCCTCGTAAACGAGAGAGCCATGCAGAATGTCTATGCGGTCCCGCTGCGTCGGCGACATATTGTCCAGATTCAACCTGCGCTCTGCACGTTCCAGCGATATGGGTGAAACTTCTACACCCACGATACGCTCGAACTGACGTTCCTGTATCAACCGTTTCAGAAGCTTGCCTTCGCCGCAGCCGAGGTCAACGACCTTTCGTACATTCTCCTTGAGCAGCGTATCAGTCACAACCTCATATCTGAGATCATTCAACCGTATAGGTTTTTCGAGTTTTTCTTCCTCCTCATCCGGATTTTCCTCTGGCTCATCCGTGATACCAAATCGTTCATCGAGTATCTTCTTTGTCGCACGTGCTGAAAAGCCGCGCTTCAAATAACGCGTCGCAATAAGATCGCGTTCAGGGTGTTCTTCCAGCCATTGACCGCCTTTTTCAATGAGCTTATCGACCTCATCGCTTCCGATCCAGTAATGTTTCTGATTGTCCAAAACCGGGATCAATACATACAAATGCGTCAGTAAATCGCTCAGCTTACAGATGGATTTCAGCTTGAGTGTTTTATATGCGCTTTTGCCCCATTCGGGATAATTGTCGTCAAGCAACACGCTTTCCAATTGTAGCTTATAGCCGAGGGGCTCAAAAAGACGACACGCCAATTCCTCGCGTCCACGACAGGGAAGTGGTGACAGGGTCGCCTCAAGTGGAATCTCCGTATCAGCAAGTTCCTGGCGTTGCTTAGAAGTCCCGTTCAACGCCTCGCGATAGCTACGCGCCAGCGCAACACTCAAAAATGAAGACGCAGCATAGGGCCGGTCGTTCACATAGTGATCTAGAAGGGACTCGCCTTCGCGGCCCTTCCGTCCTCGCACGAGATCGATGGGATCAATGTCCAGCATAAGGCTGGCCGTACATTTCTTTTCAGTGGCTTCTGGATAAAAAATAACGGCGCGTCCAAACGAAAGGGACGTCTCATGCACATTTGATGGGTTCTTATGAAGCAAAAACCCCAGATCAGTCGCTGGCTGGTGAGTTGTTGAGATGCTCAGATACACATTGTATTCTTTCTGAGTTTTCTGCGGATAAAGTCCCGTTGCGATAGCAGGTTTTAATAACAAACAAAATGGATGGTTTCATTTTTGCGGAAGTCGCATATTTTTTGGAAACTAATAACGACAAATCAAAAAGACATAGCAACGGGCATTCCGTGGAATTAAGGTTAGCTAATCGCGCAGCGAATAAGGAGATATCGCTTAGTCCACTTTTGATCGAGAACGGACATGAATACCTTAATGGGCAATGGCGACTTAGGGCCAGAAGCTGATCCTCAAACCACGGTCATCGACTTCTGTTAACGCCCCAAAAGCCACGAGCCCGCAACCCAGCCATTGTCGCCATCTGTCAAAACTCTGTCGCGCAGTGGCAAGAGGCAGAAACGGCTTTCTCGTAGCAATTGATTTGCACAAACCGACAAGGAGCAAATCAATGAATTTCGCAACCGAAAATACAAACCTCACCCTCATTCTGGGGGGCAACGGAAAAACAGGCCGACGTGTCGCTGAGCGCCTGAAGGCAAAAGGTCATGGTGTTCGCATCGGGTCACGGTCAGCGGTTCCGTCTTTTGATTGGGACAATGACAAAAGCTGGGACGCCTGCCTTGAGGGCGTGACGGCGGCATATATCACCTATGCACCGGACCTTGCGATGCCCGGCGCGAGCGATGCCATCCAGGCTTTTGTCGACCTTGCACGGCGGCGCGGTGTGAAACGGCTGGTCCTGTTATCAGGTCGCGGTGAAGAAGAAGCGCAAGCCTGTGAACG
>JALEGJ010000028.1 GCA_022763115.1 Aquisalinus sp. | reverse complement strand
TGCTTCGTCCCCTGGTTGGAGGAAGCCCAGAAAAGCAGCAGCGAGAGACTCCGCCGCCCCGGCCGTAACAAGCGTCTGGGTCTCCCAGTCTACATCCAGATCATAGAAGCGCTTGTTTGCTACGGCCACTGCCTGACGCAATTCAGGCATCCCCATTGTCGGGGCATACTGATTAGGGCCTTTTATTATGGCTTCGGCAGCAATTTTTTTCAATGTTTCAGGGCCATCCTGATCCGGAAAACCCTGCCCGAGGTTGATGGCGCCATGTTCATAGGCAAGGGCCGACATCACCGCGAAGATGGTGGTCGGCCTGCCAACAAAAACGTCATTAAGCTGAGGAGGCATGATGCCCTCCTCCCGGGTTACTAATTGACGTGCTTCTTGATTTCCATACGGGCGATGGCACGGCAATGGACCTCATCAGGCCCGTCAGCCAGACGCAATGTGCGCTGCCCTGCATACATTTGTGCAAGACCGGCATCAGAAGAAACCCCGGCTCCACCATAAGCCTGGATCGCATCATCAATAACTTTCAGCGCAACGCGCGGACCAGCGACTTTAATCATCGCAATCTCACCGCGCGCAACCTTGTTACCGGCAGTGTCCATCATCCAGGCTGCCTTGAGGCAAAGCAGGCGCGTCATCTCTATGTCGATACGCGCTTCTGCAATACGCTGTTCCCAGATAGAATGCTCGATGATGCGTTTGCCAAAGGCTTCGCGTGCCGCCAAACGCTTGACCATTTTCTCAAGCGCCACTTCAGCCGCCCCGATTGTCCGCATACAGTGGTGAATACGGCCCGGCCCAAGGCGCCCTTGCGCGATTTCAAAGCCACGCCCCTCGCCAAGGATGAGGTTCTCTTTCGGGACACGCACATCTTTAAGCTCGATCTCCATGTGACCATGCGGTGCATCATCATAGCCAAAGACCGGCAGGTGACGGAGGATTTTGACGCCCGGCGTGTCAGCTGGCACCAGGATCTGGCTTTGCTGGGCGTGCTTCGCAGCATTTTTGTCGGTTTTGCCCATCACGATAAAGACCTTGCAGCGTGGATCACCCGCGCCAGACGACCACCATTTGCGGCCGTTGATGACATAGTCATCCCCATCGAGTTTGATGTCCGTCTCGATATTTGTGGCGTCCGATGACGCAACATCGGGCTCAGTCATCAGGAAGGCAGAACGAATCTCGCCTGCCAGAAGCGGCTTCAACCATTTCTCCTGCTGTTCCGGCGTGCCGTATTTTTCCAGAACTTCCATATTGCCGGTGTCTGGTGCGGAGCAGTTAAAGACTTCCGAGCCGATGATGGTGCGGCCCATGATTTCTGCCAGCGGCGCATAGTCGGTGATAGATAGGCCCGGTCCAAACTCCGGGTTTGGCATGAACATATTCCACAAGCCTTCGGCTTTGGCCTTGGCTTTCAACTCATCAAGAATTGGCGGGTTTTTCCAGCGTCCCTCGCCCGGGCCAAAGGCCTCATGTTGCTCGTGAAAAATCCGCTCTCCTTCGTAGACATGTTTGTCCATGAACTCGGTTACGCGGGCGATATATTCCTTGGCGCGGGGGGAATGTTCAAAATCCATCTGGTCCTCTCCTGATTTTTCTCAGCCTGATTATGCCGGTGTGCAGCACTGTTGAAAGAGGCAATAGCAGCTACAGGCGGGGGGCACATAAGTTTTTGCTTTTTTTTGCCTAACGGCGGGCGCGGAAGAAGCTGACCAGCAACGCTGAAGCCTCCTCGGCCAGAAGACCATGACTGATCTCAGGCTTGTGGTGACAGGTAGGCTGATCGAAAAACTGCGGGCCATTGAGAACTGCCCCGCCTTTTTTATCCTCTGCCGCGAAGACAAGTCGACTGACACGCGCATTGGCAATCGCCCCGGCACACATGACGCAGGGCTCCAGTGACACGTAAAGAGTGGTGCCCGTGAGGCGATAATTTTTTTTGCGCAACGCAGCCTGGCGCAACGCGATGATCTCTGCATGGGCCGTCGGATCGTGACCTGCAATGGGCGCATTGCTGCCCACAGCGAGGATAGTTTCGGCATCCTCATCCACGACGACGGCACCAACAGGCACCTCACCTTTTTCTGCTGCATCTCGCGCCAACTCGATGGCGAGTTGCATAAAAGACTGGTCTGTCTCGAAACTCATAGACAACCACTTGCCAAATTTTTTCGCCGCGGCATAGATATTTTATAACATATCGTTGGGGCGAGAGGGGACATGGTCAAGCCACCAATTTTGCTAAAGGGGCTTTCTGGCAAGCGCCGGACGCCCGGCTGGCTGGCCGTGCTGGTCAGTATCGGTATTCTTTTTTGCGCGGCTCTCGCCGGTATCGCTTTATTCTCCCCTGTTCTGAACCGACAGGACGTCGGGAATTCTTTTGAGACAGCCAGCCAGTACAGCCTGATTGACGCCGGTATCAGCATTATCGGCTTCGGGGTGTTGATAATTCTACTGACCTTCGCCTGGGTTCGTTTTTATGAACAGCGCACGCTCGTCAGCCTTGGACTGGGCGCACACTTTCTGCCCAAACTGATACGAGGCGTCCTGGCGGGGCTGGTAACCGTGACCCTGCTGGCGACTTGCCTGATCGTGTTCTTCGACGCCTCCGTCACGCTTGCCCTGACGCAAGTGCCCTTCGCGGCTTTTCTCATGGGCCTGCTGCTGTTGCCCTTGGCCTGGCTTGTGCAGGCCGTCTCTGAAGAAGTGTTGTTCCGCGGGTTTTTGTTGCAGTCCCTCGGTTTGAAATATGGTCTTCTCGTTGCAGTCGTCGTCTCTTCGCTGTTGTTTGCCGGATTGCATTTCGAGGATGGCGGCAGCGGTACATTCTACTTCGTGGCCAACAGCCTTCTTGCGCTTTTCTTGTGCCTCTACACGGTATTTACAAACAGCCTCTGGGGGCCTGTGGGGTTCAACCTGAGCTGGAATTTTGCCCAGCACATTGTCTTTGGCGTGACGCTTCTTGACAGCGGTCGGGAGGAAATCGCGATCTACGATGCCCTGTCCAGGGCACCCAAATTACTCACCGTCGAGACCAGCACCAGTGCCTATGCGACAAGTTTCATTGCTGTCACTCTCGTGCTACTGGTTGTGATGAGTATTCTGACCGTCAATGAACGTATGAAGCCTTAGACGCCTATAAGAACTGGCGCCTTACCAAGGAGACCTGATCCGATGTCACAGAAGCAACACCTGTTCTTTGAGTTTGCGCGAACCGGCAAACGTGTAACCGCCGCCTGGTTTGCTGTGCCCATTGGCCTGATTTCGACCGTTGCCGGACAGATCGTTGGTGGCATCGGTATCGGCATTCTTGTTGTCATGGCGATGTTTGGCAATGGTGGCACCGATGATCCGGAAGCGGCTGCGGCTGAAGTCGAGGCCTCTCTCGACCTCGCCTCTCTCAGCTCGGTTGAACAGGGACTGTTTCTGATCGGCTTCTTCTTTTTTGCAGCGATCGCAATTTTCCTGTGGGTCGGGCTTTTCGAAAAGCGCTCCATCGCCAGCATGGGGTTTCACGGGATTGGCAGTGGGCTGTTCAAATTCGCAAGAGGTGGCATTTTCGCCTTTCTCAGCATGGCGGCGATGGCTTTCGGGATGCAGGCAATTGGCTATGCGGAAGGGTCACCAGCAGAAGTGCCGGCCAGCTGGATGCTGGTCTGGCCACTGCTGATCCTGATGTTGGGATGGATTGTTCAGGGGTCTACAGAAGAAATCGTCACCCGCGGCTTGCTGTTTCAAAGTGTTGGCGCGCGTCATGGGCTGATCGTTGCAGTCATCATCTCTGCCGCAGTCTTTACCCTGTTGCATGGCATGAATGATAATCCATC
>JALEGJ010000027.1 GCA_022763115.1 Aquisalinus sp. | reverse complement strand
TTGTTCTGTACTCATGCGTTTAACCCTCAATGCGTGAGAAATCTGCGACCTGTTCACAGGTCTGTTTTATGGAGGCAAGCAGCGCCAGCCGGTTGCGGCGCAAGTCTTCATCCTCGGCGTTGACTGTCACATCTTCAAAGAAAGCATCCAGCGGGGCGCGCAAGGCGGCCAACGCGCTCATCGCTGCGCTGAAATCTTCCTGCTCAATGGCTGGTCCAAAAGTTTCCTGCGCCTTGACCATGGCTGCATGAAGTGATTGCTCGGCGCCCTCTTTCAGCAATGCTTCATCCACAGACAGTTCGAAGGATTTACCCTCCTTCTTTTCTTCCGCCTTCAGAATGTTTCCCGCGCGCTTGTAAGCAGCCAGCAGGTTTTCACCGTCTCCCGTTTTCAGAAACGCTTCCAGCGCCCCCAGCTTCTTGACGATCAGCACGAGGTCATCTTCGAGCGTACCATCAGGGCGGATACGCACCGCATCCACATGATCATGCCGATGCCCCTTGTCCTTGAGATAGACTTTCAACCGGTCATGGAAGAAGGTGAGGAGTTCTTCCACAAGTTCCCACTCCAATTTTTCGATTGTACGAAAGTATCCTCTATCTCCGTCACTTTCCATCCATTGATTTTTTTCTTTAAACAGCTGAAGCATCCTGTACGTTGCAACCGCACGATCCCAATAATCTTGTTTGCGCTCATCAACCAAGTGGCCTGGCATACCAGCGCAGAAGACATTGAAGATATCATTTGCATTTACTTTAGAAAGTTCATCAGATGTGAAGCATTCTGCTTCTCGCAACGAATGCCCATTTTCGTGCAACTCGAACAGGCCCTGCATCGCATCTTCGATATCAAAATACCTAGAACACAGACCGGAAAAATGAGCAGTATTCGGATGCTCTGGTGAAACTGCTGCGCCGACAGAACTGTTAGTTAGGTTCTGATGTTCCAGGATTTCATTCCAACCATCAGTAGCCAGTAAAGGCATTCTGTACTCGAAGTACCGTTTAAGAAGTGGCCTAAGTGGAGATCGGACTCCTTCGAGCATGATACGTAATACGCCGAGCGCTGCTCTTCTTAATGCGTAAGGGTCTGAGGAGCCAGAAGGTTTAATACCTATTGACCAAAAAGCCGTCAAATCATGCAACTTCTCCGCTAAAGCTACTACTTTTGTAATATTCCCAACTGGCAGGTCATCACTAGAACCATTAGGCTTGTAATGGTTACGAATTGCCACAACAATTTCCGGATCAATCCCTTCTGACTTGGCATATTGGGCTCCAACTATCCCCTGCAATTCAGGAAATTCATATACCATTTTGGTTACCAAATCAGCCTTAACCAACTCAGCAGCTTTTCGCGCAACCGACGGATTCGCATTCAATACTTTAGCAAACTCTTCAGCAAATTCGGCCATTCTATACACTTTAGACCCAATAGAACCCAGCCCCTCAAAATAAGTGATATCGTCCAGCTTCATCGCGTGCTCTTCCAGCGGCGTCTTCAAATCCTGACTGTACAGGAACCAGGCGTCGGAGAGACGTGCGGTCAGCACACGCTCATAACCTGCGCGCATGGCCTTGCCGCCATCCGGCGCTTCGATGTTGGAGACAAAGACGAAGCGGTTGGTCAGCGCATCCGTTTTCGGGTCGCGTACAGAGAAATACTTCTGATGCCCTTTCATGGTGGCTGTCAGCACTTCGTCCGGCAATTCGAGAAACTTTTCGTCAAAACTGCCCATCAGGGTCACAGGCCATTCCGCAAGGCCCGCCACTTCGCTCAACAGCCCCGCATCCTCGACAAGTTCCAGGCCTTGGGTGGCGCAGAGGGCTTTTGCCTCTTCCAGAATCTGCTCTGTGCGGCGCTCGCCATCCAGCACCACTTTGGCGCGCGACAGGGCAATCTCGTAATCCTCGAAATTGCGCACCTGAATTTCATCCGATGCCATGAAGCGGTGCCCGTGGGTGCGATCCCCGGAGGCAATACCCTCCACCTCGAACGGCACGATCTCGCCATCAAACGTACACAGAATAGAGTGCATTGGCCGGACCCAGCGCAACTCCCCATCGCCCCAGCGCATGGACTTCGGCCACGGGAATTTGCGGATCAATTCCGGCAGGAAACCGGCGATCACGTCCGCCGTGGGGCGGCCCTTCTCGTCGATCACCGCGACGTAGAATTCACCCTTTTTGTCAGAGCGGACCTCGCACGCATCAATACTGTCGAGCCCGGCGGATTTCAGAAAGCCTGCCACTGCCTTTTCAGGCGCGCCAACGCGCGGACCCTTTTTCTCTTCCTTGCGATCCGCCTGCGCCCCCGGCAAGCCAGTGACAACCAATGCGAGACGCCTTGGCGTTGCAAAAGCCTTGGCCCCTTCGGGCATGAAGCCGGCTGCGAACAGCTCATCCTGCACCAGCTTTTGCAGGTCTGCCGCGGCGCGCGGTTGCATCCGCGCGGGGATTTCTTCTGAAAAAATTTCGAGCAGGAGGTCTGGCATAATCCCGGCTGTTTAGGCGCGCACGTTGTGCAGCGCAACCGTCTTTCGGGTCATTGCACTGCGGGATTATCCATCCAGCAGATCATCCAGATCATCACCGCTTGATGTCTTGCCGAAGAAGGAGGAAATATCGAACGTCACCTGCACATCAAGGCCATTTCTGTCGCGCAGGGTAATCACCTCTGCCTGCTTGCCGTTGCACTGGGTCAGGCGGCGAGCAATCGTCTGGCTGCCGGGATAATTGCGGGCGATCCACTGGTCTTCCTTCGCAATGCCTTCGGCTGTGTTGCGGGCAATGATCGGGATTACGCGGTCACAGTCGTCAACGCGCGGTGCCCGGGCAGAAACCGGCGGCGCTATCTCGCCGGGGCCAGCTACCGGCACACTGGCGCTGGAGGGGCCAGGCCCGGGCGTGACGCAGCCAGCCAGCAGCAACAGACCGGCAGCAGGGGCAAGCATTTTGAAATAGGTCATCAGGGCTCTCCATTATTCTCGTCAGCATAAAACCGGTAGCAGGGGGGGACCAGTGAAATATCCCTCACTTATAAATACACGCATCAAGACCGTCGCGGCGCACGGTTGCCATGCGGCTGCGCAAGGTCGCCGCCCGGCTCGCCACATAAGGCCCCGGCGGGTTGGCAGACCAGCGGTTCGGGCTCGGCAACACCGCCGCCAGCAATGAGGCTTCATACGCAGTCAGGTCGGCGGCGGACTTGTTGAACCGGGCTTGCGCCGCCGCCTCCGCGCCGAAATGGCCATCCCCCCATTCCGCCACATTCAGGTATACTTCCATGATCCGGCGCTTGGGCCAGAGCAATTCCTGCCAGCCGGTGAACCAGGCCTCCGCCAGTTTGCGTACTGGGTCGCGGCCGTGCCAGAGGAAGGCGTTCTTGGCGGTTTGCTGCGATATTGTCGAGGCACCACGCCAGCCGGAGCCGGCCCGTGCATCATCAATCGCGGTCTGGATCGCCTCGAAGTCAAAGCCGATATGCTGGCAGAAGCGTGTGTCTTCGGCAGCGATCACTGCGCGCACCAGTTGCGGCGAAATCTCCTCCAGCGGCATCCAGTCGTGATTGATGGCCTGCCCCTGCATACTGCGCCAGCCCATGAGGATAGTGCCCGGCACAGGCACCACGCGGTAGAGCATGACCCAGAAAATGCAGAGCAAAATCCCGAGCAGGATCAGGCGCAAGGCAATCGCAAATGCGCGATGCAGGGGAGGCCCGCCAGTTCTGGCCATCAGCAGTTTCATCAAAGACAACCTTTTGCTGCTCGCTTCTCGCCTGCTCGCGTTGCGCTAGCGCATCATCGTAATGATGACGGCTGCCGCTGACATGCCGAGATAATTATAGGCAATATCAACGAAAAACCCGGCCCAGTCATGTCGTGGCACATAGACCAGATCATAGCCAAGCATCGTCACCGCAAAGAACGCCCAGAGGATGAAGGCCGTTCCCAGGGCACCGGGCAGGTTCGGCCAGCCGCGCCATTTCAGCCCGAAAGCCACCCCCTTGGTAATGGCGAGAGAAATGATGAAGCCACCGACCATCCACAGAGCACCGCCCGGCGCCGAGGCTGCCGCTTCCGCTTCGGCGAGCGACACGCCCTCGGCTTTCATCCAGATATCCGTGAACAGTACGCCATAAAAGATGAAGCCCAGAAACCAGTAGACAAAGCCACCCACCAGTATCCCCCAGACAGGTAATCCATATACTTTCATGGCAGATGCCCTCCTTTTATTTTGGCAGAAGTTACGTGCTTTTCCGGCTGACGGCAAACATCAGTCCGCTTTCTGCCGGGCGGGTGGTATGGCGTAAGTGATGTTGGCCCGCGCAACCGGCGCAGGGTCCCCTTCCGAGTAGACCAGCACATCCATGACACAAAGCGTGCGCCCCAGTTTCAACAGTCTGAACTCGCCGATGATATCCGCCCCGGCGACGGGTTTGCGCATATAATCAATCGAACAGTTGCTGGTCACCGTCATCGCCTCGCGGCCAATATGTGCCATCGTCAACAGGTAGGCCCCGGCATCCACCATGGCGAACACCGCAGGGCCCGAAACCGTGCCACCGGGCCGTAGATGCCGTTCGCCCACGAACATTTTAAGGCGCATCCCCTGCTCGTCCAGAGACAGAACGTCATAGTATTTGCTCCAGCCCGGGAACAGTTCAATCAGGAAGGCAGAAACTTCTTCTGCAGTCAGTTTGAGGGCCATGGGTCGCTCCGAATACTTCTTGTCGGGACTTATAGGAGACTCTCCCGCAGGCTGACAGGGTGGAGCGCAGCCCCCTGTTGCACCGCAGCATGACCTGTCCGGGACCAGAACCAGGGTCAGCCCCCTACCGCCAACCTTACCGATTTGCATGTTGCAAATGCTGCATTGATCCGCTCACATGAATCATGAGGGCAAGTTTTGCAGAGGAGGCCAACATGCCGAAATCAACGATTACCAGAAACCCGATACACCAGGCAGTGTTATACGGCATTCTGGCCGGAGGCTTATTTCTCCTTGCTGCAACGCTTTATCCGGCACAGGCGGAAACGGAAAACTACGACGCTGACGAACTGGTGCTGGAAGATTTCATTGCGACCGTCAGCATCATTACAGGTCAGGCTGACAGGATCTCTGTCTCCATTGATAACGGCACCGCAGGCAAGGAGCCCGTGCTGATCGAGGAAAGAGGCGACGCCGTTCGTCTTTACAGCGATGAAAAACCTGACCAGCGCACCTTCTGGCGCAACATGAACTGGAAACGGCACGGCAAGGATGCCTTCAAGGTATTTCTGGAGGACTATCCGGTTGTACAGATTACCGTACCCGAAGGCACGAACATCTCCATTGACGGTGTTGCCGCGCATCTGACAGCTGGCAACCTTAACAGTGACATGAACATAGGCAGCACGATCTACGTGGAAGGCGCTGTCGGTAACCTCACCTCGGCTGACATCCGCATCACCGGTGGTGGTGACCTGCAATTTGCCTCGATCGCGAAGGGCCTGAAAGCGCAGATCGCAGGTTCAGGCAATCTGTCTTTCAATGATGTTCAGTCAGCGGAGTTGAGTATCGCCGGATCAGGAGATATTGATATACAGGAGATCGCCGGTGATCTCACGGCCAGTATCCGGGGCAGCGGCGACATCGTGACTGGCGATATCAACGGCGCATCCGAATTCCGCATCGCAGGCTCCGGGGACATCAAGGCCGGGCGTGCTATGGGCGGTACGGATATTTCTATTCGGGGCTCTGGCGATATTGACATCAGTGAAGTCAATGGCCCGTCAGAAGTCGGCATCACCGGTAATGGCGACGTGGATATCCGTAAAGGCAGGGCAGAAGACTTGCGCGTGCGCATCTCCGGATCAGGCGACTTCAAGTTCAACGGCCTTGCAACAAACCCGGATGTCAGCATCTCCGGTAATGGCGATGTTTTCATCCGTGAATATGAAGGCAGTGTACGCACCAGTGGCAGTGGTGACATCACCATCGGTGATATTCGCATTGATGACTGAGGGCACATTGATGAGCGAAGATACTGGCATGAAAAAACAACAGGACGCCCTCAACCGCCGTCAACTGTTGGCGGGCGCTGCCACACTCGCTGCCGCAGCGCCGGTGGCCGCAACCTCTGCGGCTGCCGCCTCTGATACGCCTGACCTCACCGGCAAGACCGTCCTGATTACGGGCTGCTCTTCGGGGTTTGGCCGTCTTGGGGCGGAACATTATGCCCGGCTCGGGGCGAAGGTCATTGCCACCATGCGCAATCTGCCGCGACCGGAAGCAGCAGCGTTGCGCGAGCTGGCCGCCAGCAAGAGCCTGCCGATCCATGTCGTCGAGATTGATGTGTTGTCTGACGAACAGGTGGCAACAGGCGTCGCAGAAGCCTTGCGCCTGGCAGATGGCCGGATTGATGTCCTCGTCAACAATGCAGGTATCGGCATCACCGGCCCGGTGGAAGTGCAGGACATGGAAGCCACGAAGCTGGCCTTCGACACGAATGTCTTTGGCTGTCACCGCATGGTGCGGGCCGTGTTGCCGGCCATGCGCGCGCAAAACAAGGGCCAGATATTCTCGATCTCGTCGCAACTTGGCCGACTGATCGTGCCGGGTGCCGGGCATTACTCGGCCACCAAGTTTGCCCTTGAAGCCATGAGCGAACAGATGGCCTACGAACTTGTACCACGCGGGATTGATGTCACCATCATTCAGCCGGGTGGCTATCCGACAGAAATCTGGGTCAACCGCAACCGCTACACATCTGATCTCAAGAACCGCAGCGAAGAGGAGCGCCTCTCCGGCTATCCGGAACTGGTGCCCGCAATGGGCACGGAAGATGGTACAGGCCGGAACACGGACCCGATGGATGTACCCCGGGCGATTGCTGAAATTATCGCCATGCCGCCGGGCCAGCGCCCCTTGCGCCGCGCCGTGCACCCGACTTTCAGACCACAGGAAGACATCAACCGCGTCAGCGCCGACTCGCAACTCGCTTTTCTGGGCGAGACGCCATACGGCCCTTGGCTGCGTGACGTGCTCGAATAAACAGCCAGCCATAAAAGAAAAAACCGGACCGCGCTTCAAGCAGCTGGTCCGGTACTAATCGCAGGGTGTTTCCGCCCTCTTGTTTTTATTATCCGGCTTTTGATTATGATATTTTTATGACGCCGTTAAGATTGGTTAAAGCTGAACTGCTTCTGTGAGACAACCCCATTTCGTTGCTGCGGCGCAGCAATTCTGCCCTCACCGCTGACAGAAAGACTGGCAAGAGGGCGGGCAAGAAGCCTGTTGCAGCCTATGCCTGAACGTGCCAAAAGCCCGCAAATTTCAGGCGTTTGGCAAAAGGTGCTGCATGAAGATCAATGGTAATGAAGTTCGCCCCGGCAATGTTATTCAGCATCAGGACTCGCTCTGGATTGCTGTTAAAACGGATGCCGTGAAACCAGGCAAGGGCCCTGCCTATGCGCAGGTCGAGCTGAAAAACCTGGTTGACGGGCGCAAGCTGAATGAGCGCTTTCGCGCCTCTGAAACTGTTGAGCGCGTCCGGCTGGAGCAGAAGGACCACACTTATCTCTATCCTGAAGGCGACAGCCATGTGTTCATGGATGCTGAAAGCTATGAGCAGATCAACATCAGCGCTGATATGCTTGGCGACCGCGCTGCCTTCCTGCAGGACGGAATGCAGGTCGTTGTGGAAAGTCATGAAGGCCGCCCGCTGACCATCCAGCTACCGGAGCATGTTGTTCTGGAAGTCGTGGAAACAGAGCCCACGGTAAAGGGTCAGACCGCCTCCTCTTCCTACAAGCCGGCCATCATGGACAATGGCCTGCGCGTCATGGTGCCCCCTTTCATGACCACTGGCGAGCGGATCATTGTGAACACCAATACAGTGGAATACGTCAAGCGCGCTGACTAGAACAACACCGGGGTCTATCCCAACTCATTAGCAGTATCTGCTACAGTTTCGGGATTTGTTCACGCCCTCTACCCCGATAAGGCTTTGCGCTGAAAGGGCAGACACTAACCGGGGGCTATGCCTGACCGCTATCCTTCCGCGCGGGCCAAAATTCATTTTCATTCATCTGCCAGTCTTGCCGGGGCTACATCAGATCAGCCGCCATGATACCGCACAGGGAATAAGCACCAGATTGTCAAAGAGCCGCCAGCCCTTTTTCAAGGGGCCGACCAGCAAGAGAACTGATGTCCTCTCACCGCCACAAACATATGGAACAAAAACAATACAAAGTCAATTACAAAATGTAAGTTTATCCGATATTTCCGCAGTCGAGCCGTTATCTGCTTCCAGCCCGGAGCGCCGGGTATAACGACTGGCGCAAAATGCCACGTTCTTCGACACGCCACAGACAAGCTGTGGCGGCTCAGAATGAGGCATTCAGTGCATAAAAATCCCAGTGACGATACATTCCCTGAAATCACTCATCGTTTCACGCACCCGTCAAAGCGCTGAAGCATGGCATCAGCCCGCCTTATCTCATCCGTGATGTCAGCTGAGGGACCGTCGCCGATCAGGAGCGCATCGCCTTCCGGGCCTTGACCCGGTCCGGCTTCATCAGCGCTTCCGCGTCCGCCTCTCCCGCCGCTTCCGCTTCCTGCCAGGTCCGCGGATCGCTCCAGTTCGGCACGGAGGACGCGCGCGGCTCTGCCGCCTTCGCCTTCGATGACCCGCCGGGGCTGTCCCCTTTGCGGTGAATTGTCGATTTTAGCATATGTGTCTGCCTTTCCTTTCAGATTTTCGTAAGTACGCCCCGGCTGCCCGGCAACAGCTTCCAGATAGTCCGGCGGGATCAGTCGCACCGTCCGTTGAAACCGCCCGATCATCCGGCGCACAGCGTCGCCAGTATCTACAGAGACCTCAATGAATTCGATGATGAAGTAATCGCCCCCCGGCGATCAAGCGCTTTTGCGGGCAGTGTTCTTTTTGCACGACCCGTTACCCATCTGAAGAACCGCCATCAGGGCATCCATACGGATCGGTTTTGTCAGATGGCCATCAAAACCGAGGCTCATATATTCATCAATCTGATGAACCATGGCATTGGCCGTTGCCGCGATAATCGGTGTTGGCGTGCGGTCATCTCGGGCTTCGATCTCGCGTATCTTCGCCAGTGCCTCGGTGCCATCCATGACCGGCATCTGAATATCCATCAGGATCAGATCGAACGTGTCGGTCTCAAACGCCTCGACGGCCTCTTGCCCGTTCTCGACACAGGTCAGTGACAGGTCGAACGGCTTGAGCAGGGCTTCCAGCACCATACGGTTGGTGACATTGTCCTCCGCCAGCAGAATTCTCTCAGCCAGCTGGCCGACCGCACATTCCTCTTCGGCTTCTGCCTCCGCCTCTAGCTGGTCAGCTTTTGGCAGGGCCAGTGTGATCCTGAAGGTTGTGCCACGACCTTTCTCACTGTCACAGACGAGTTCACCCGACATGGCCTCTACAAGGCTCTGAATGATTGAAAGCCCGAGGCCAGTGCCGCCATAATTGCGCGTTGTCGAATCATCGGCTTGCGCAAACTTGTCGAAGACATATTCCTTTTCTTCCGGCGTCATACCGATACCGCTGTCTTCAACCGTGATCAGGATCGCTTCGTTTTCGCCCTGCGCGGCTGCCGCATCTTTTTTAACTGTCAGCCACACGCCACCTTCATGGGTGAACTTGATCGCGTTCGAGACAAGATTGTGGAGAATCTGCGCGATGCGGTGTGCATCCCCGACAAGCTGATCGGCAACATCGTCCTCAACAGTTGCTGTGAAGTCCAGACCACGGTCAGCGGCTTTCAGATTGTGTACGGATTCCACTTTCTGGATTACAGAGCGCAGTGAGAACTCGCTCTGCTCCATACTGACCTGCCCGGCCTCAATCTTGGAGAAATCAAGGATGTCGTTCAGCACCGTCATCAGCGCATCCCCGGAGCCGTGAATAATATCGACGAGATTCCCCTGATGCTCATCAAGCTCTGAACCTTTGAGAGCAGCGGCAGCCCCCAAAACACCATTCATTGGTGTACGGATTTCATGGCTCATATTGGCAAGAAAAGCTGACTTTGTTGCGCTTGCATTACGCGCCTCATCAAGGGCGGAACGCAAGCTTTCAGTCATGGCATCAGCCTTGTCAGCCATCAGCAGCATACCAACAAACTGAGCCACGGCACCTGCAAAAGCGATCTCGTCCGGCGTCCATTCTCTTTTGATGCCCTGCATCTCAAAGCAAATCACACCGCGCCGCTCCTTGCCATCAACAATCGGTGCATCCAGCAGGGACTGGATACCGAGCGGTTTCAGGTAATCTTCTGAAAGACACCGTGTCCTGACATCCTCACAGGCATCGCTCGCATCAACAACGCGATTTGCTGATATGGCCCGGAAATAGCCGGGGCACTGATCATGCAGAATGAACGCCGGCGTTGTGAACGCCGCTTCCTGTTCTTCAAACAGGCCATAACATTCCAGCGCATTCTGATCATCAGCAAACAACCAGATACTGGCGCGGCTGACATGAAGCGCACCTGCTGACCGCCGCAGGAGAAGATCGAAGACATTGGTATCGCTGTTTTTGCGTTCTGCAAGGATGTCTTTCGTGATCATCTCGAGCCCGAGATTGACCCGCTGGCTACGGGCCAGCGTATCTTTCAACTCTTCTTCTTTCTGCTTGCGCCGCTGCACCTCGGCTTTGAGGGCAGCTTCCTTCTCGTTCAATTCCTGCTCTCTGGTCTGGGCTGCAATACCGTTGGTGACCGCATGAGCGAGCACCTCACTCGCCCGGCGAGACAGAGACAGTGTCGCGAAGAAATAGACGCAGAGAACACCGCACATGACATAATCGCCGGGTCCACCTTGCAGGAGGTGGTACCAGGCAAGCAGCGCAAGGGCGGGCAGATTGTAGGCCACCACGGAGCGAACATGAGACGCGTATGACAGCGCAGCACCTGCCGTCATGCCGGCAATCATGAAAACGACCAGTTCCCTGGAAATCCCGTCAGCAGAGGCTGGCAGCAGGAACGGTGTCAGGCCCCAGCAGACGCCGCACAGGGCACCAAGCGCATCCAGTGTCAGGCGATGGACCTCACTGAGGCCGGGTTTTATCTTCGATGCGACCTTGGCAAAGGCATAGCGCAGGATGGTCAGGCAGGTGATTGCAATGATCCAGACCCCCAGCAGACTCGATGGACTCTGGTTGATCAGAAGAACCGCCAGCACCATGGCATTGGCCACGGAGACATGCTGAGAGTTGATCGTGTTATGCAACAGGATCTTGTCGCGGCTGTTCTGAAACGCACGCTTGGCAACATCAGACATGGTATCTACTGGCTCAGACAGCCCCGTCACACTTTCCTCCCGCGATCAGCTATTTTAGCCTTCGGTCCGTGCTGAAATGTAACAGAGTATCGTTAACGAAAGGTCTTTATCGGTTCTCTGAGGCAGACTGTTCCGGCGACTTGCCGCATGACAAAATCTAACTAAATTTATAGTTTCAATGTGCCGATTTAACCGTTAATCTCCGTCAAAAGCAGGTTATCATGCCAAGAAAACCCTCAGTTGCCCTGACTGAAGCAGAACAGAAAGTCATGCATGTGCTCTGGGAAGCCGGTAAGGCTTCCGTGCGCGATGTGCATGAGCAGCTCAATCAGAAAAAAAAGCTCGCTTACACGACCGTCCTCACCATTCTCAAAATCCTCGCGGACAAGGGCTATGCAGGATACGAAAAAGAGGGCCGGGCTTTCATCTATTATCCGCTGATCTCGCAGGCTGAGGCGCGCCAGAAAGCGCTGTCCAATCTGGTGACAAGATTTTTTGGCGGCTCATCACAGGCACTGGCGCAGCATCTGGTCGAGATCGAGGGCATTGATCTTGAGGACCTTGCCGAACTGCGCCGCGAACTCGAAAAACACGACCAAAACGACAGTTGATGATCTGAAGGGGCTTGAGGGATGGAAGGATTGCAGTGGATTGCCGAAATCGCGTTTCGGCATGTCTGGCAGGGGGTCATCATCTTTGCGATTCTGGGGCTGCTCCTGTTCAGGAAAGAAAAATGGAGTGCAGAGCACAGATCATGGATCTGGGCGGTTGCCGTTTTCCTGCTTGGTGCGATGCCAATCCTGACATTGCTGCCTGTGCCGAGCCTGAATTTCATGCCCAGCATCGTTTCAGGTGATGAACTGGTCATCACGACAAGTGACAGCGGCCCGCTGTCCACTGCCGTGAACAATGCCTATAGTTACGACCCCGCCATCGTTCAGCCGGTTATGGAAACGATTGATAACAGCTTTCTCAGCAGAGAGCTGGTGATGGTGGCCCTGATCGGCACCTGGTTCTTCTTTACAGCGCGCGCGCTTTTTGTGCTCTACCACTCCTGGAAAGCCACACGGGCCTTGCGGGCTGGCAGTGACCCGCTGAAAAATGCAGCGGCCATATTGCCGCAAGACTGGCCTGCCTATGCCCGCGTCGGCGTTACGGACCGGGTGAACGGGCCGATGGCCGTCGGCCTGCTAAACCCTGCCATCCTTCTGCCGTCACACCTTGTACGGACATTGCCACGTGAACAATTGCGTCATGTCCTCGCTCATGAACTGGCGCATATTGAGCGCGGAGATCTTCTGTGTGCGTTCGGTCAGCGTGTGCTGGTAGCTTTCTACTGGTGGAGCCCATTCATGCGCAGCGCCTGCCGGAACCTGCGCACCGAAAGGGAAATGGCCTGCGATGATCGCGCCGCCCGCCGCGCCGGCTGCTCCCGGAACTATGCCAGCTCCCTGCTGGACAGTGTCGAAGCCCTGATCCGTGATCCGGCCAGGGATCGGAATCTGCTCGCCGTTGGCGCTTTTGAAAGTGGTCGCGGTAATTTCTTTTCACACCGCATCAAGCGGCTCATCAAGGCAGACTATCAGAGCCAGCTACGCCCTGGCAGACCCCAACTGATCAGTCTCGCTGGCGCGGTTGCCGTCATTGCCCTGTTGTTTATCCTCTCCCCCCGCACGGCCTTTTCGGCCATTATCCCGGTCACCAACGATACCTATGAGTACATTATCAACGGCCCCAAGGACCTCCATGTCAGAACAAGCTACGGTACGGATAAAACCTCGCTTGGCATCCCTGCCTATAATTACGATACGCGGAACACGTACAAAGCTGCTGACCGCAAGGATGGTATCTGCTGTGAGGATTTCCTCAACGCCATTTATGACAAGGATCACAAGACCAAGCTGGCACTCTACAAGAAAGGTGCTGACCTGAATTGTCGTGACGGCTGGGAGACGCCGCTGATTGCCGCTATCCATAAAGGCGATCTCGCGACCATGGGCTGGCTGCTTGATAAAGGCGCAGACATAAATCTTGTCGCAGACGATCACACTGCCCTGCTCGAAGCCATTTCTCACGGGAATGTCTCTGCCGCCAAAAAACTCCTGCAACATGGCGCTGACCCGAACTATGCGTCACGCAAACACGGCAGTGTCCTGATGGCTGCCATCGATCAGGGCAATGTTGAACTGGTCAAATTGCTGGTCAACAATGGTGCCGAGCTCAATTACACGACCTACCACCATGGTGAAAAACTGACCGCCATGGAATATGCCGACCATCACGATCAGAAAAAGATTCTGGAATATCTGAGTACGGTCAAACCCGGCAGTCGCGGCTAATTTTTGCTAGACCCCCGGCGCTATCTGTTCCTGTAGCGCTGGACAAATGCCGTATAATCTTCCGGCGTATCAACCCCTGGCGGGGCCGCATCTATCACCCCTGCGGCAACAATATGCCCGGCCTCAAGGATGCGCAGTTGTTCCAGCTTCTCTGTCTGCTCAAGCTGGCTCTGCGGCAGGGCCTCGAAAGCCTGTAGACTGGTCATGCTGAAAGCATAGATGCCAAGATGCAGATAGTAGGAAGACGGATTACTGATATACCCGTTTTCATCGCGCGGAAACGGCACCAGCGCTCTTGAAAAATATAACGCCTTGCGAAAACCATCCTGCTCTGCCGACAGAACGGCCTTCACGCAGGATGGGTCTTCCGGCGACCCTGCCCCGGACGCAGGCTGCGCGCTGAACGGGCAGACAAGGGTAGATACAAAAGCGGGCTGCTCGGCTGCCATCGCGCGTGCGTGTACACTGATGAGATGGTTGAGACTTTCAGGTTCTGTCTCGGGCTCATCCCCTTGCATGTTGATGACAATATCTGCCTTGAGGTCACGCGCAGCTTCTGCCACGCGCGCCGTGCCGCTTTCATGCGCCGGTGAGGTCATGGCGACTCGTCCCCCAAAGGCCTTGACGGCCTCCCGGATGCGCTCATCGTCTGTGGCAACAATCACTTCGTCAGCGGCAGAGGCCACCGCCTGCTCATAAGTATGCTGAATAAGCGGCTTGCCTGTTTCTGCCAGTAACGGCTTGCCGGGCAGACGGCTGGACGCGTAGCGCGCCGGGATGACGATGACGGACTTCACAGGGCAGGCTGTTTCCGCTGAGCCTGCTGCCGCGCCAGCATGAGCAGGAAACCAGCCACAGCAGCACCGGTGGCAACGCCGACAAGATTGGCCAGAAGATCCATCATATCAGGTGTGCGCCCGGCAATCGCTCCCTGCCCGAGTTCAAGCAGGGCACTGAGCAACAACATCGACACAGGTAACAACAGAAACCTGCCCAATGGACGAATGATCCCCAGCATCCCAACACCGGTAATCGCCGCATATGCCAGCATGTGTGACATCTTGTCAGCATGGTCGGCACTACCGAGCAGCAGTTCAGCAAGGAAGCCGAAAATCAGGTTGCTACCCGGAACAGACTCTTCCGTCGGCACCAAGCTGAGTACAACAATCACGATCAGCAAGAAGGCATAGACAATGCGCATGAGCCTGATCCACCAACCCTGAAGGAGAAAATCGAATGTATTCATCATTGCACTGATTCGTCCTTGCAGTGCTGCTCCCAGTCAATCGCCGAGCGCACGATATAGTCGAGATCATCAAAGCGCGGGGCCCAGTCAAGCACCGTACGGATTTCCGCATTATCTGCAATCAGGAGTGGCGGATCGCCCGCGCGCCTGTTGGCGACTTCCGTTTCGATCTTGTGCCCCAGAACACGCTCGGCAGCCGCCACCACATCCAGAACGGAAGCGCCATAGCCGTAGCCGACATTCAGGGTCACTGTCTCGCCGCCGTTGCGCAGATATTTCAGGGCGGCAAGATGCGCATCTGCCATGTCCGACACATGCACATAATCGCGCACGCAGGTACCGTCAGGGGTCGAGTAATCATCCCCGTAAATCTGCAATTTTTCCTTCCTTGTACCAACTGCAATCTGTGCAACAACCTTGATGAGATGACGCGGGCGCCCGCGTTCACCCGCACGGCAGGCGGGATCAGCGCCCGCGAGGTTGAAATAGCGCAGTACCACAAGATCAAGATTACTGACGGCTGCAACGTCCCCGGCGATACGCTCCGCCATCGCCATGGAAGCCCCGAACGGGGAGATCGGCGACAATGGCGCCGCCTCGTTGATGGGCATTCTGTCTGGCACGCCATAGACCGAAGCCGTTGAGGACAGGACAAGTCTTTTCACCCCTGCCCGCATACAGGCTGATACAAGCGTATAGGCGGTCAGCGTATTATCCCGATAATAGGTAAGCGGATCGTCTATTGATAAAGGCACAAAGCCGCCACCAGCAAAATGAATAACCTCGTTCACCTCGTTGCTGGTGAACTTTGCCGCAAGTGCCTCAGGGTCTTCCAGTGGATCAACAATAATATGTTGCCTGTCGCCCAAAGTCGTGCGCTGCAGCATCCGGGCCGTGTCAAAAGGCACATAAGCCTCGCCAGCCTCCGCCAGGCTGAGCAGCATGTGAGAGCCGGGATATCCGGCAGCGCCTGTGACAGCAATGACCATTTCCGACACCTTCCAGAGAGACCGGGCTTTGTCCCGGCTCCGTGCGCAAGCATTAAATGATTGCCCGTAAACATGAAAGCCCCAACAGGCCCGGAAGCCGCAGGCGGCTGAGAGAAAGTGTTAACTATAGGCTGCTATTCCTGCCGGATGCGCCACGAGCAAAATGCAGAAGTCGGACAATCCTCTCAGGGCATATCTGCGCCTGAAGGCAAACGCCTTTATGCGATCGGGGACATTCACGGGCGCGTCGACCTGCTGCAGCAACTTCTGGCCCGCTGCGAAGCTGATTTTGCCAGTGCCGATAATGGTGATCAGGACGATGAATTCAGCGACCTGCCGGAAACAGACCCGCAATTCATTTTCCTTGGCGACTATGTGGATCGCGGTCCCGCCTCGGCAGCAGTCTTGCAGACCCTCATGGATTTCAGCCTGCAATTCCCGGACACGGTTTTTCTACGCGGCAATCACGAGGAAGCCATGGTCGATTTTCTCGCCGACCCGGATGAGATGGAAGGCTGGATTGACTGGGGTGGCCAGCAGACGCTGGAAAGCTATGGCCTGACAGATATCGAAAACCGCTCGCCGGAATCACTGCGCAGTGAGCTTGCCGAGAAGCTGCCGGAAGACCATCTGGACTTTCTGATCTCGCTGGAAAATCTCTATATCTCCGGGGATTATATTTTCGTTCATGCGGGCCTGCGGGCGGGCATTCCGCTGGGCAAGCAGCGCCAGCGCGACCTGCTCTGGATACGTCGCGACTTCTACGAGGCAAATCCGAAAAGCTGGGGCAACCGCTGTATTGTCCATGGCCATACGCCACGCGACAAACCCGAAAATATCCGGTGGCGGATCAATGTGGATACGGGTGCTTTCAACACCGGTCGCCTGACAGCCGTCGTGCTGGAAGGGCAGGACCGCCGCTTCATCTCAACCAGCCGCTAGAGTCAGGCAGCCTGGCTGCACCAGCAATCAGGCTTCCAGTGCTGTGTTGACGGCAACGAGGCGTGGACGCCGCACTGTCGACAAAACCGCTTTCAACGTCTCGACACTGCCAGGACCATCTGTCACGGCAAGCGCCTTGCCCAGCTCAGTGCCATAATTCTTGTCGTCAATAATCTCGACTTCAGGCGTGAGGAAAACCACTTTCACGCCGTTGAAAATTGCATCACGCCAGTGCTCCAGCACTTCGCGGCGTTGTGACGCACAGGCGAACAGGTAATCCGGCTGGGCCAGACGCACATCTTCTTCTGCGACAATCTCAATGAAACCATCACCCACCGGCATATTGCGCGGCGTCTTTACCTCGCCGGTCTCACGCCCGATGACAAATGAAACGTGACTGCCGGATATTCCATATGTTTCCAGCAAGGCCCGCATTGCCGGGTCAGCCCCGATCACATGCGCATGAAGATTAAACCGCTCCATGTTGTCGAGAATATCAGCCATTTCAGCCTTGTTACGCTCAACACGCTGAATAAAAGCCTGGAACGTCGCCCGGCTGGCGAGGTTCAGGACCGACTCTTCATCCCAGAGGCGGGCCAGTTGCTCAAGCCACGGCACATAGTCGTGCCCGGCATAGTCTTCATGGGTCAGAAACAGGCGAATGGACCCGCCATTGGTTTCCGTCATGGCACCGCGCACAATCTTGAGACCGGCCTTGCGCGCTTCTGCCTCGAGATTGGTCAACGTAAAGATCGTTTCCGCATCATGGTGAAACGCATCAACATGATTACGCATCAGCGCGAGTGAGGCATAAGTCGTCTCAATGATAGCAATGCCGTCATCGGCAAGCTGATCGCGAAGGGCTATGAGAAAAGCGCCCGGCGCGGTCTGCTCGCCGAGCACGGAAATCGCCGTGATGATGTCAAACTTGCGCTTGCCTGCATGGTCGCGGATACGCTCAAGCGTCGCTTTCTCCGGGAACACCCCTTGCACGATCTTTGCCCAGTCATGCGCGCCCTTGCCGGGGTCAACCTTGTCCACACTCACAGCTTCAATCCAGCGCGGATAGAAGGATGTCAGTGTGCCGTCCCCGCAGCCAATATCAAGCGCCAGACCATCCCGTGTCGTGACCATTTCCATCGCCTCGGAAACGGCCGCGCGCAGGCGATGCCTGTGTGAGCGTGAAACGCCTTCTGCTTGGGGGGTGCTCTCACGATCCGCGATCACGGCCTGTTGCAGCAAGCCGCAGGCTGTCACATCCTTGTCCGGGTCACAGAAAACATAATCCCTGTCCTGTCCGAGAGAAAAAGCCGGTGAGAGGGATTTTGACCCGCAGGCCCGGCATCTGGTTACTAGTTTACCTGTCAATTTCGTCTCCTGAACAAGGCAGCATTCTTTGGGCGAATCTGCGCCAGCAGGATTAAATGCAGGTAAAAGCGGTCATCTTTTTACTCAGCTTTCGGATTTTTTTCGTAACCAAATGATTAAAGTACCCCGTATTTTCATACCTTGTTGAGACAGGTGAAAGAGGTCTTAAAAATCAGGCCGCCATGCGCGCGATCAGGCGCCGCATGAAAGCCGTGCCCGCTTCCATCTGCGCAAGGGAAATAAACTCATTTGGCTGATGGGCCTGGTCGATTGACCCCGGCCCGCAAATGACCGTGTGAAAGCCAGCCCCCTGAAACTGACCGCCTTCCGTCGCATAAGAGACAACTTCAGTATGGTTCTGCCCTGTCAGGGCATGGGCCAGTTCCACCGCCCGGTTTCCCTGTTGCGGTGCCAGATGTGGCGCACGGGTCATCCAGGTCGTCGCCACAGAACAGCCCTCATGCTTTTCTTTCATTTCCTGCTCCAGCGTAGAAACAAAAGATTGTACACGGCCAAATATCTCATCCACGTCATCGCCGGGGACGCTGCGCATATCCCAGTCAAAGGAGCAGTCTCCTGCCATGATGTTCAGTTGTGTGCCACCATGCACAACATTCACTGTCATCGTCGTGTGCGGCGGGTCAAAGGCGCTGCCTGCGGGGGCGTTATCTTCAAGCTCGCGCGAAAGCTCCTCAATGAAACTGATGATCCGGGCGGCCATCATCACGGCGGAAACGCCCCTGTTGGCCTGGCTCGAATGGGTCGTGTATCCGGTTACCTGTGTGCGGAATGAAGAGATACCTTTATGTCCGTCGATGACTTTCATCATTGTTGGCTCACCAACAATCACCGCCGACGGCGCTGGCACCTGACGGGCGATCTCGTCAATCATGTCCGGCGCGCCAAGACAGCCGACCTCTTCATCATAAGACAAGGCAAAGATCAGGGGCCGTTGCAGGTTGGCTGCCAGCATCTCCGGCACCAGCGACAAGCCGATCGCAGAGAAAGCCTTCATGTCGCAGGTGCCGCGACCATAGAGGAGGCCGTCTTTTTCGGTCAGCACAAAAGGGTCCGTATCCCAGGCCTGACCAAGCACGGGCACCACATCCGTATGGCCTGACAAGACGACGCCGCCTTCAACCTCGGGGCCGACAATCGCATAAAGATTGGTCTTGCTGCCATCCTCATTGGCGACACGCCTTGTCGCTACACCAAGCCCGTGCAGGTAGTCTTCCACATCTTCGACCAGGCAAAGATTGGATTTGGAGGAGGTCGTATCATGCGCGACCAGCCGGGCGAGCCAGTCTATCTGGGCGGAAATATCTGTCATCATGGCCCCTGCATACCGCGCCCTTTGTGCTGCGTCACGTCACATTACGAGCATGATAATTGCCGCAGGCAGGGCGCTGTCGTACTTTCCATGGAAAACGGGAGAACGTCTTCATGCCAGTTTCACATACAGCTTTCACGCGCCGCGCCTTCACGGCAGGCTCTGCATTGTGTCTTCTCGGGCTGCCCCGTCAGGCATTGGCCAATGAAACGTCACAAGGCGGATGGGCGCAGCGCGCCCCCCTGCCCCTGAAACTTCAGGAGATTTATCCCGCCAGTCTCAATGGCCAGATTCATCTCGTCGGTGGTTTCAGTGCAGAAGAAAACAACATCTCCGGTGTTTCCGACCAGCATTTCATTTATAATCCGCTTGCGGATAGCTGGCGCGTGGTGGCTCCCCTGCCTGCTCCACGCCATCACCCGAATGTTGTGGGCCATGCGGGCAAACTCTATGCCCTTGGCGGCTTCAGCGCCCAAAGTGCAGACGCCGGATGGGTCGCCGAAGACCAGACATGGACTTACGACCCGGAGGCGGATGCGTGGGATGCGCTTGCTCCCGCACCGGAAGTCCATGGGGAGACGGTCTGCGCCAGCCTTGGCGGCAGGTTGCATGTGGTTGGCGGGCGCAAGCCGCGCGGCATCAGCAACAGGACCTGGAGCGATCATACAGATACAGACCGTCATCTTGTCTTCGATCCGGATACGAATAGCTGGGAGCGTGCAGCCCCTGCCCTGTCCGCCCGGAACAGCGCCGCCGGAGCCGTAATCGAAGGCCTGTTATATGTGGTTGGTGGACGCACGGTTGCTGGCGGTAATGTGGCTGATCTGGAGATATATGACCTGCAAGAAGACCGCTGGCGGACAGGCGCGCCCATGCCTCAGGCACAAGGCGGGCTTGCTGCTGCCAGCGTGAGCGGACGCCTCTATGCGTTTGGCGGCGAGTTTTTCAATAATGGTGGCGGTGTCTATCCGGAGTGCTGGGTGTACGATCCCCAGATCGACCAATGGCAGGCATCCACCCCCATGCGCACGCCGCGCCATGGCCTTGGCGGCGTGGCGATTGATGGCTGGATTTACGCAATCGGCGGCGCGACACAGGCCGGTGGGGTCGGCACCA
>JALEGJ010000026.1 GCA_022763115.1 Aquisalinus sp. | reverse complement strand
TCCAGGCGCCGAAAAAGGCGAAGAAACTCTATTTCGACATCATTCCGAAAACGGTTGATGAATACTGGTCTTTTCTGGAACGCTATAATCCGGACGAACCAGCCAAAGCCGTCGACAATCCTGTTTGGCACCTGCATGGCGGCAAACCGCCACAGGTGACACCGCCCGTCAGTTTTTCCCTGCTGCTGAATATCGTCAACGCATCGGGCACATCTGACCCTGAAATCCTGCGTGGCTTTGTCGAGAAGTACCGTCCCAATGCCAACGCAGCAGAAATGGCAGCACTGGAGCCACTCCTAGAGTATGCCGTCAATTACTTTGAGGATTTCGTCAAACCGAAGAAAAAGTTCCGCCCCCCGACAGATCAGGAGCGGGCAGCTCTGGAAATGCTGGCAGCCACATTGGAAGAAGCCCCGGAAGAGGCTGACGAGGACTTCTACCAAACAGCCGTCTTCGATGCGGGAAAAGCGCAGCAATATGAGAATATTCGCCAGTGGTTTACCGGCCTGTATGAAATTGCGTTCGGCCAGTCCGAAGGGCCGCGCATGGGCCCCTTCATCAAGATATTCGGTGCTGGTGAAACGGCCAAGATGCTCCGTGCAGCCTTATCGCGCTGAGAAACGAGATGATTGAACCAATCAATTATCCGTTTCCTGTCTATTATTGCAGGCATGGCCAGACCGACTGGAACCGTGAAGAACGCCTTCAGGGCCATGCCGATATTCCACTGAACGACCATGGCCGCAAACAGGCGCGCGCTTATGGCCGCGCTCTGGCGCGTATGGACATTGACTGGGGTGAAGTCTCATACTTTGTCAGCCCCTTGAGCCGTGCCGTCGAGACACTGGAGCTGATCCTTGAGCAGACCGATGCTGCGGGCGCAGATATCATCCGGGATGAGCGACTGATCGAACTCGACCTTGGTGAGTGGAACGGCAAGACCATTCGGGAGATCGAACAACTTTATCCGGAGCAATGGGCCGATAGAAAAGCTGATCCCTGGTTGTCACCAGTGCCGGGCGGGGAAAGCTACGGCGAAGCCGAACCGCGCCTGCGGGCATTCGCAGAAACGCTTGCCGGTCCGTCGCTGGTTGTTGGTCATGGCGGTACCGGCCGTGTGTTCAGGGGCCTGATGACCCATGGCAACCCTGCCGAGTTTCTGAAAACAGGCACACGGCAGGACCGGATTTATGTTCTGGAAAACGGGCGGGAAAAAACCCGTCCGTCTCTGTTTTGACAGAACTTCACATAACCAAAATTACTGATGTTTACATAGTGTTATGGTTAATAAATGGAATCTAAAAATTTAACTGACTTTTACGGAAAATTATCCAGCCTCGTTTAGGGTACTGTATGTCGTAACCAGCAGAATCCTTATGGTTCGGAAGATTAAAAGGCTTATTTCTGGCTTTTGCCGACAGGAAAATGGCAATGTCAGCGCTATCGTCGGCCTGTCAATCATACCTCTCATCGCCATGATCGGTACCGGCGTCGATGTTGCGAGATATGCGGCGATTAAAACTGAACTGCAAGGCGCTATCGACAGTGGCATCCTGGCAGCAGCGGCATTGAATAATGCGCGTCCAGCAGATGAGGTTGTTACGGAGTATCTCGAACGAAACCTTGATGAAAGAATTGTCAAGGCAAGCGATGTTACCGTGAATGTCATCAGCGAAGTCACTCAAACGGGGAAAACTGTTCAGATTACCGCGTCCTATACGGTGGACACCTACTTCACGGGTCTTTTTGGTGTTAACACGATGGACCTCGAAATTGTCGGTGGCGGTACACAGGAATGGCAGGAGATAGAAATCTCGATGGTACTCGATATTTCTGGCTCCATGAACTCCATGAACAAAATAGGTCGGATGCGTGATGCCGCCGAAGAATTCGTGAATACGGTTCTGACTGAAGAAGTCCGGGATTTAACCACCATCAACATCATCCCGTTCGGTACACATGTGCACTTGCCTGATGACTTCAACAAGTTCGTGGACCCTGCCAGCATTGATAACAACAAGGACAACGACTTTACTGACGGGCACAGATGGATGGGCTGCCTCAATATGGATAGCACGGATTATACATCGGAGCCCTTCTTGGACGGCACTCTCGAGCCTCTACCCGAATTCCGCGACTATAGTCTCTGCCCGCAAGACAGAAACGAAGCCCTGTTCCTTAATAATGATATTGATACATTGACCGCCAAAATTCGTGATCTGCGCGCTGGCAGTTCTCTCTCAGGTGCAACGTCCATTGATGAAGGGACGGCTATCGGCCTTAAGAGCCTCAACCCCGGAATGCGTGGAGACTTCTCCGGCGCCTTCGGGGCAACCAGACCAACTGATTATGATAGCGGCACTCTGAAAGTCATTGTGATCATGAGTGATGGCGACATGGTCAAGTATTATCGCCCGCTATCTTGCTGGTTTTTTTCCTGGGGTTGTCTGCATATTCCGATCTCCAATCAGGAAGCCGAAACTAACCTGCAAACTATGTGCGACCACGCAATTGACGACAATATTCTGATATATACCGTTGGCTTCAACGTGCAAAAGAACAGTCGCGCTGACCGCGTCCTGAGCGATTGTGTCGCGACGGATGAAAATTACTTTTGGGTTGAAGGGTTGGACATCTCGGCAGCATTTTCAGAAATTGCCGCCCGCATAAACTCTGTCAGGCTGACATATTGAGGCAGAGATGCGCAAAACCCGGTTACGCCGAAAATTTCTCAAAGACCAGCGCGGCACCGCAGCCATAGAGTTTGCTTTCGTAGCTCCGTTGATATTTGCAGTCATATTGTCCGGCTTCGAATCCGGCCTGATGTTTACCAAAGTACAATTTGTGGAAATGGCCATTGAGGACGTTACAAGAGAAATTTACACAGGGCAGGTCCTGAACCAGGAGCTGACCAGAGAAGATGTTATTCAACGCATTTGTGACAAAATCGAGGTTGTGCAGCAGTGCAATGGTAATGTGACCCTGCAGATCGAACGACTGAACACGTATTCGCTTGATAATATCTCTGAAAGAACCTGTATTCACTCTGGCGAAACTCTGAGTAACGAAGATCTGCCTGCGTATCAGACAACAAATGGGGGTGAGCTGGTTTTTCTGAGAGTCTGCATCACTACGGATGTGGTCGTGGATGGTCTGGAGTGGATGACCTTTTACGGTACTAACCTCGCTTTACGATTGCCGCGCACATCTGAAGGAAAGTATGCGATTTTCGCTTCTGCGGTATTCCGAAATGAGCCTTTCACCAACCAGGGCGGGCAGCAAAGCTGATGTCTGTATTCGAAAGACTGCGGCGTAAGTTTCGCTCATTTGCTACGCACGAAGATGGCGTCTCTGCCATGGAATTTGCACTCGTATTTCCCATTCTCATCTCCGTAGTGTTTTTATCCTCCGGAACATTTGATGCCCTGCAGGCAAAGCAACGTGCTGCAAAGACGGTTGACGCTTTGGCAGATATTACCTCCCGCACCGTTGTCATGGATGACGACCAGCGTGACACTTTTTTTGATGCCGCCATTCTGATGCTTGGCAGACATGCTGAAGGTGCAGAATTGGACATCGTCCTGACAGGCATAGAGTACGATCAGGCAAATGACGTGATGGTTGTTGCCTGGAGCGAGAGCTTCAATGACGGTATCGCCCTGGAGCGAGATGACGAACTGCCAGCAGAGGATTTTCCCGGCATCATGGATGGGGAAATGCTGGTTATCGCTACCTTCGAGCTGACCTATAATAGCCCCTTTTTTGGTATAACCGGTCAGCAATTTACCTTCCGGCAACAAGCCACCAGAAAGCCCCGCTTCATCAACACAATCGATTACGATGAACCAAGGTATGATTGAGGACAGACCTGCAGCCGGAATCTTGAGGGTGACAGCGGACTGTCACCCTCGTTTTTAATCTTGCTGCTTCAACTGGCAGGCGTCCAGGCGAATTTCTGGAACGCGTCATCAACAGGCGTGTCCACAATATGATTCACATAGTTACTGAGCGTCTTGTGCGCTGCACCCAGAACAACTTCCAGCACATTGGCTTTCGTATAGCCGGCTGACAGGAAGGCCTGCACATCCGCGTCTCCGACATGGCCCCTTTCTTCAATCACCTTACGCGTAAACTGGCGTAACGCTTCCAGCTTTTCGTCCGCGATGGGTGTCCCGTTGCGCAAAGCCTCAACCACATCTTCGGGCACTTTCGCACCATAGGCGATGGCTGTGTGGGCTGGCACACAATAATGGCATTCATTCAGTACATTGATCTCGAGCCAGACCACATTCTGCTCAACCGGGGACAGGCTCGTCTCGGTAAATATCTTGCTGAGATATTTGTACGCTTCCAGTACTTTTGGGGCTTCGGCCATGACTCCGTGAAGGTTGGGGATCATGCCAAAGTTCTTTTGAGATTCTGCAAGTGAAGAACCGGCCTCATCGCCAGCTGTTTCGGGGGTATGAATAGTAAAATCAGTCATCTGTTTCTCCTCGCGACCGTTTCCTGGTCGCGCTTTTTTCGACACGCGACAAATCGGCCTTTATGCGGGAAAAACAACCCGTCACCTGATCGCAACCTGTCACAGCTGCGCGAGTGATGATTTCAGGGCGTTAGCAGTCAATAGCCGTCAGTGCTAATACTAATCTTCAATAGATTTTTCGTACGGTATGACAAAAATATCATGCGAGAATTTCACTGAATAAACAGCACGTTACCTTATAACGCGGGATAGTACGGCTGTTTTTCGGGGGTGTGTCGCTTGATAAGTCTCGCCATCACACACAAATCAAGTCATAGTCTGTTAAACAAAAAAACGTACACTGAACCTCTGTACAGTCTGCCGGGGGAGAGACCGGAAAGGAAAGAACGAGACGCGATAAAAATGCACGGTTACGATATTATCTGCTACGCCCGGCCAGCCCTTCCAGGGGGCGCTTTGGCGCGAGCCAGACTATCCGACCAGCTTGTCGCCTGTTTTGTTCACAACTCCGTTAAGTCAGCCATTTTGACTGCGCGTGCCTCAATGGCAGCGCATTTCACATCCATATCCATCAAGCGGGAAAGTAGAAGGTAGCATCATGAGTGAAGGCCTCGACATATTCGATCTTTTTGAAGACAGTTAT
>JALEGJ010000025.1 GCA_022763115.1 Aquisalinus sp. | reverse complement strand
CTCTGGTCCCAAACCAGATGCGCTACCAGGCTGCGCTACACCCCGATCAGAACGGCCTTATATGATGAATGGTTTTTTTTTCGCAAGCAAAAAAGCGCGCTTTATGTGCTCTGGGGCTAAAGATCCGGCAGGGCTGTTTCCTCGACTTCTTCGGTGGGGGCCGCGAGTTCGAGATTGATCTGGAGGTATCCGGTCTGTCCCTCAATCAGCGTCCATTCCTGTGCAATATATCCGGCTTTGGCGATAGTCATCGTAAGGTTTTCAGTCACATATAGCGGGCAGGGCGTTGTACAGGTTGTGCCATCTCCAAACTTCAGAAGTGCTTCTGCCGGGGCTGATGAGATTGTCAGGTAATCTACTGTTGCCGTTTCGCAGCCTGCCATGAATAACAAGGACGCCAGTATTATTCTCTTGAACATCAAACTTTCTCCATCAGGCCGTCCTGAGCTTTGCAAAGGCCTGCCTCAGATCATTAACCAGATCATCAATATCCTCAAGACCTGCGTGAATACGCATGAGGTGACCTTCCTCGCTCCAAGGTACGGCGCTGCGATATTCTTCAACGGGGCAGGGGATCAACAGGCTTTCGAAGCCGCCCCAGGAGTAGCCCATGCCAAAATACTGAAGCGTATTGCAGAAACGGGCGAGAGCTTCCTCGGAACAGGGCCCCAGGGTGAAACCGAACAACCCGGAAGAACCGGAAAAATCCCTTTTCCATAAAGCATGATCCGGATGATCTTCCCGAGCCGGGTGCAGGACTTTTGTGACCTCAGGTTGTTCCGCAAGCCAGTCTGCCAGTTTCAGGGCATTAGCTTCGTGAACCCCAAGGCGCGCGCCGAGAGAACGTAATCCTCTCTGCGCAAGATACGCGTCATCTGCCGAGACATTATGACCAAGCTGACGCGCTGTGCGCTCAATTTTTTTGGCGATAACAGTATCATTGCAGGTTACACTGCCCATCAGGCAATCAGCATGGCCGCCTATATATTTAGTGACAGACTGGATACTCACACTTGCGCCAACGGCCAGAGGCCTAAAGAAGTAACCGGCACTCCAGGTGTTATCCACCATTACGGGGATATCCTGTTTCTCTGCCTCATGAACGATTGCAGGAATGTCCTGAATTTCAAATGTCAGGGAACCTGGGCTCTCACACAAGATCAATTTTGTCTCTGAGCGGATTAAAGAAGCTATCTTTTTCCCAGCACGTGGATTGTAATATTCCGTTTCAACGCCATACTTTGACAGAAAGCGGTCACATATACTTCGTACAGGATCATAACAGCTATCCGTCGCAAGAATATGGCTACTTTGATCTGTAAAGGCCATGAGACATGTTGTAATTGCGGCCAGACCAGAAGGCATGAGGTGCGTGTAGTCACCTCCTTCCAGTTCAGATATGGAGTCGCACAGGGCTTTGTGAGAGCGCGTCCCGAACCTGCCGTAAATATATTCTTTATGTCTGTTGGTGAACGCCTCATAGGTCGGGAAAAGAATAGTAGAGGCGCGCTCAACCGGTTGATTGACGGGATGTGAACTCTCCCCCGCCGGGCGACCGGAAGCTGCGAGGCCTGTATTCAATTCTCTCTTGGTGGTTGGCTCGTCCGCTTTCTGGCGCATATTAGCCACGCCACTCGATGATGCCGTGGCCCTGATCGTAAACCGTGAAACCCAGCTTTTGATACAGTGGCAGGGCTGCTGGATGGTCAGCAGTGCACGTCTCCAGGATGACACGCTCCGGGTTCAGCGCCCATGCGAGATCCAGCGTATTGTGGAAAAACCAGCGGCCCAGTTTTTTGCCGATAAAATCCGGCATCAGACCAAAGAATTTTATTTCAACGGTTCCGGGCGTGTGACAAACCTTTCGGGCATCCACTTCCGCGAGACCACAAGGCGCCCCGTTGAAATAGGGGACATATATAAAAACATCCGGATCGTGAATAATGTCACAAACATCTTCGTCTGGCATATATCTTCTGCTGACCCAGTGAAAGGGTGCACCCACCTGATCATATAAATAGCGATAAAAATGAAGTGGCGGTTTCTCAACCCTTATGAAGGCGATTTTGCCTGCGGGTGGTGCCGGAAGTTGAAAACGTGGCCGGGATGTCTGCTCAAGATAAGTGATCGTTACATCAAGGGTCTTTTGCATGTGAGGCCTAGTGATGCCAGGGCGGAAGCGGCAATCCTTTGGATTTAAGCACTTCCGGATTGAAGAATGTTGTGCCGTATCTGTTACCATAATCGCAGAGGATTGTAACGATTGTATGCCCGGGCCCCAGTTGCCGTGCCAGTTTCTTTGCCCCAACAATGTTGATACCGGCTGACCCGCCAAGGAACATGCCTTCTTCTTCGACAAGGTGGTATAGCGCTTCAAGAGCCTCGGCATCACTCACACGGAACGCTTCATCAACCTGGACACCTTCCAGATTGGCTGTGACACGTCCCTGGCCAATCCCTTCTGTGATGGAGTTTCCCTCCGCCTCAAGAACACCATCCTTATACCAGCTGTAAAGTTTGGCACCGTGAGGGTCAGCGATACCGATCACTGTGTCAGGTTTTCGCTCTTTCAAGGCGAGGCTCACGCCGCCGAGTGTGCCGCCTGAGCCGACCGCGCAGATAAAACCATCCACTTTGCCATCGAGATCCTGCCAGATCTCCGGTCCTGTCGTGTCGAAATGCGCATCCCGATTGGCTGTGTTATCGAATTGATTGGCCCATATGGCGCCATGAGGCGCGGAGCTGTTTAACTCCTCCGCCAGGCGCTTTGAATAATGTACGTAATTGTCCGGGTTGGCGTAGGGCACGGCATCAACTTCGATGAGCTTGCCACCTTGTTGGAGAACGGCCTGCTTTTTCTCCGCACTTTGCGTTTTCGGCATCACGATTGTGATGTCATAGCCAAGCGCTTTGCCAACAACGCAAAGTCCGATCCCGGTATTGCCGGCCGTACCCTCCACAATCATCCCGCCGCGCTTAAGCAACCCCTTGCGCTCTGCATCCCGAATAATACCAAGTGCTGCACGATCCTTCACGGACTGACCCGGATTGAGGAATTCAGCCTTGCCAAGTATCGTGCAGCCTGTTTCTTCGGATGCTCGCCTCAATTTGATAAGCGGCGTGTTGCCAATAAGGCCTGAAATATCTGCACTGGTTTTCATGGGTTTCTCCTACACCAGTAAGTAGACCGGCCCGTTATTTGTCATCAAGCACTGACAAGCCTATTTCATGCGCACGTTCTGCTAATTTATCTAAATCACAAAAGAGAAATAATATGCCCAGTCTTCGGCTCATTCTTGGGGATCAACTGACTCGCTCCATCACGTCATTGGAGGACTATCAGGATGGTGATCTCATTCTGATGGCTGAGGTCAAATCCGAAGCGACTTATGTAAAGCACCATAAGCAGAAAATTCTCTTTCTCTTTTCTGCGATGCGTCACTTTGCACAGGCTCTGGAAGAAGATGGTCTCAACGTGACTTATATTCAGTATGATGACCCTGAAAACGCTGGCTCCCTTGGCGGTGAAATTGATAAGGTGCTTCAAAAAAAAGCATTTGACAGGCTCATCGTGACAGAATGCGGGGAATGGCGTTTGTCTGAAGAAATTAAGACATGGGAGCGGCGGTTTGACCTGGATATTGAGATTAGGGAAGATAAACGATTTATTTGTACGCTGCCTGAATTCAATAAATGGGCAGTAGAGCGGAAAGCCCTTCGCATGGAGTATTTCTATCGTGAAATGCGACAGAAAACCGGCTTGCTGATGAACGGCGATGAACCAGCGGGCAAGCAATGGAATTTTGACGCTGATAATCGAAAGAAACTGCCAAAAGATTATTCACTACCGGTCCGACCAGAGATCAAGCAAACTGATATTATTCGTAGTGTGATAAAACTGGTTGAAGAACACTTCAGTGACCATTTCGGTAATGCCGAAATGTGTCATTACGCGGTAACACGTGATGGTGCTTTGCGCGAACTCGACTGGTTCGTTGAGGAGGCATTGCCAAATTTCGGTGACTATCAGGATGCCATGGCAACCGGAGAAGATTTCCTTCACCATTCCAAGCTCTCGGCTTATCTCAACGCAGGACTTCTCACCGCTATGGAAGTATGCCGTGCCGCGGAGGAGGCCTGGGAAGAGGGGCGCGCGCCCTTGAACGCTGTCGAGGGATTTATCCGGCAGATTATTGGCTGGCGTGAATATGTCCGTGGACTTTACTGGCGCGAAATGCCCGACTACGCGAAGTTGAACTTCTTTGGAGCCAAAAAGGCTTTGCCTGACTTTTACTGGACAGGCGATACCAAGATGCACTGCATAAGCGAGGCCGTCCGAAATACCCGCGATCATGCTTATGCGCATCATATTCAACGGTTGATGATAACGGGCAACTTCGCGTTGCTGGCTGGTATTTCCCCTGATGCAATCAACGAGTGGTACTTAATTGTTTATGCTGACGCTTACGAATGGGTTGAGCTGCCCAATACCCATGGCATGGCGATATACGCCGATGGCGGCGTCATGGCTTCGAAACCTTATGCGGCCTCGGGCTCTTATATCAATCGCATGTCGAATTACTGTAAAAGTTGCAGCTATAAAGTCACCGGCAAAACAGGCGATGATGCCTGCCCGTTTAATTATCTGTACTGGAATTTCATTGAAGAAAATCGGGATAAACTGGAGGGCAATGGCCGAATGGGTCTTGTCTTCAAAAATCTGGATAGAAAGTCTGAGGATGAACGGAAAGACATAAAGCAGTCTGCCCGTAAATTCCTGCAATCGATCGCTTGAGATCAGGCTTTCACAAGCGTTACCTGTTTAACGTCTGTTGTTTCTGCCCGAAAACCTGCCTCGCAATAGGCGAGGTAAAATCGCCAGAGTTTCTTGAATTGCTGGTCGAACCCCATTGGTTGAAGATCTTGCCAGGCGTTCAAAAAACTGTCGTGCCAGCTGGAAAGTGTGCGGGCATAATCCTGACCAAATGAAAGCGTGCTGGAAAGCGTCAATCCTGCCTCTTCGACATGCTTGCTGAACACAGAAGGGCTTGGCAGCATCCCTCCAGGAAAAACATAACGCTGGATAAAGTCCGTACTACGAACGTAATTATCAAAAAACCTGTCTGCGATAGTAATAATTTGCAACCCGGCCTTGCCGCCAGACACGAGGCAATCATTTATTTTGCTGAAATAAGCGGGCCAATATTCTCGTCCGACGGCTTCAAACATCTCTATTGAAGCCACCTTGTCGAAAGTATCCTCAACATCCCGGTAATCCTGAAGACGTATCTGCACTTTCTCATTAAGGCCGAGACGATACATGCGCTCCTGCGCATAGTCATATTGCGCCGGAGAGATCGTCAATCCAGTAACGTTCGCGCCGACTTCTTTTGCTGCATATTCTGCAAAACCGCCCCAGCCCGAACCGATCTCCAAAACGCTGTCAGACTCCTGAAGGTTTATACGGCTTGCTAAAGAGGCGTATTTTTTATGCTGCGCATCAGTAAGGGAGCCGTCGCTGCCTTCAAAGTATGCTGATGAATATGTCATGCTCGGGTCAAGCCATTTCTCATAGAAGCTATTGCCAAGATCATAATGAGCCATGATGTTCTTGCGGGATCCGGATTTGGTATTCCGGTTCATGGCATGGGCCAGTTTGTTCGCCCATCTGATTGCCGGATGGGCGAGCAGGGTATTTTGAATATCATCTGCGTTTCTGGCCAGAACATACAATGCCTGTGCGAGATCCGGGGAGTCCCATTCATCAGCCTGATAACTTTTATAGAAACCGATAATCCCGCCCATTAATACCCGCCTGGCAACCGTATAATCCTTTACGATAATAGTGGCGTGTTGCTCTTGCCCATGCTCTGACACGAACTTTACGGCTTGTCCATCCGGCAGTATCAGAATGAGAGTCCCATAGCTCAGTCGATCAAGAATGTTGATCAGAAGACGGAAAAACAGAGGCTTGTTTTGAGCCAGAGCCTCACGGTTTTCAGAAGTCACCAATACCGCTGTTGTGGTTGAATCAGGTGATTGCGTCATGACTTTCCGGTTCCCTCTGTCGTCCTATTTAATCGTTTCATAAGCATCAAGCGCGGCCTGACGCGCAGGCTTGTGCTCGACGATAGGGCAGGGATAGTTCTCTCCTAACCGGACACCCGCTTCCTTTAGCACTGATGCATCGGCCTCCCAAGGCGTATGTATATGTTTTTTCGGCATTTTTTGCAATTCAGGAACGTAGGCTCGCACGTAATCGCCTGACGGGTCGAACTTTTCACCCTGGGTCATCGGATTGAAGATTCGAAAGTAAGGGGCTGCATCAGCACCGCAGCCTGCGATCCACTGCCAGCTAGCAGTGTTGCTGGCGATGTCTGCATCAACGAGCGTGTCCCAGAACCACTTCATGCCTTCGCGCCAGTCAATTAAAAGGTGTTTTACAAGAAAACTTCCGACAATCATCCGTACGCGATTATGCATCCAACCGGTTTGCCAAAGCTGGCGCATACCCGCATCCACGATCGGGTAGCCTGTCTTGCCCTGTTGCCAGGCCTTTAGTTTTTCCACATCAGATTTCCACGGGAATTTGCTGAACTTCTGATTCAGCTCTTTATCAAGCATCTTCGGATTATAGTAGAGCAGGGAATAGGAAAACTCTCGCCAGGCAATTTCCGAAAGAAAGACTTTTGCATGATCTCCGGGGATTTTTTCCTGTGCCAGTTTGTCCTGAGTCACTGACCAGACCTGCAACGGACTGATCTCTCCAAAATGGAGATGCGGCGATAATCCTGAAGTACCTTTTTTGTCAGGACGGTTGCGTTCGTCACTATAGGAACGAACAGCGTCATCAAGAAAATCATTCAAACGGTCTAACGCACCGGTCTGTCCCGGTGACCAGCAATCAGAGAAGCCTTTTGCCCAGTCCGGTTTGCTTGGAAGTAAATCCCAATCGTCAAGATCATCTGAAGGGAGGGACTTTGTAGTACCATCTTCAAGTTTGGTGACTTCCGGCAGTGGTTCCCGACTTATACCTCTTGCCTGCATCGCTTTCCAGAATGGTGTGAACACACGATAGGGTCCGCCAGATTGCGTTTCGATTTCCCAGGGTTCAAAAAGGAGACGGCCGTTGCTGGTCTTCACCTCGACATCCTGGCTCTTGAAAGTTTCTTTAAGTGACTTATCAAGCTCAATGTCATAGGGCGCATATCGCCTGTTCCAGTATATCGTGTCCGCGCCAGTTGTCTCAATCAGATCAGGTATAACATCTTTCGCGTCCCCCCGGCATAAGATCAATCTGCTACCGGCCTTATTTAGTTTTTCGGAAAGCTCAGTGAGCGAATGATGTAGCCACCATCGAGAGGCGCCACCAATCTTCCAGTCTCCCGGGTTTTTGTCATCAAGTAAGAAAACACAGATAACAGGCTTATCTGAATCAGCTGCCGCTCGAAGAGCAGGATTATCTTTAGTACGAAGGTCCTGTCGGAACCAGACAATACAGGGCTTCTTGTCGGAAGACTTACTCATCAAACTGAATTAGATGACTCCGATAGAAAGACAATCGTGAATATGGAGGAGGCCAACCGGCTTTTTGCCCTCGGTTACGAAAAGCGCGGTAATGCGTTTTTGACTAAGGATAGCCAGGGCTTCGGCAGCGAGTGTCTCGGGCGATACGGTTTTGGGATCAACCGTCATGATGTCCGATGCGAGCTTATCGCTGAGAGGTTCGTTGAAGTGTCGACGCAAGTCACCATCCGTGATGATGCCCAGCAGATCGCCAGTCTCATCGACCACTCCAACGCAGCCAAACCCGCTGACACTGACCTGACGCACAGCTTGGGCAATTGGGGTATCGTTGCTGCACAATGGTAAAACATCCTCGCCATGCATCATATGTTTCACCTTGCGCAAAGCCGCGCCGAGTTTGCCACCTGGATGAAAATTTCGAAAATCTGTTGCCGTGAAGCCCCGCGATCGAAGCAGCGCAACGGCGAGGGCATCGCCAATCGCGAGGGACATCGTCGTTGACGTTGTTGGTGCGCGCGTCTCCTCGCAAGCCTCGCGCACGGGCGGAAGAAGTAGCACAGAATCAGCCGCATCAGCGAGGTCCGACTTCGCACCGGAAGTTATAGCGATCAGCGGGATATCGAACCGCCCGCAATAAGCAATTACATCGCGTAGTTCCGGCGTTTCTCCTGAGTTGGAGAGAGCCAGAACAATGTCGTTCTGACTGATCATGCCGAGATCACCATGACTTGCTTCACCGGGATGCACGAAGCTGGCTGGTTCCCCGGTTGAGGCAAACGTAGCCGCTATTTTTTTTGCGATATGACCCGACTTTCCCATACCCGTTACTATGACGCGGCCCGTTGCATTCTCGATCAGGTCTAGGGCGTGATGGAATGCGCGAGAAAACCCGGAGTCACTGTCCATGAGTTGATCCAGTAATGCCTGGAGCCCCTCGATTTCGATTTTCAGGACTTCCTGGGCAGTCGAAAGGTGTGTTGTCATAGGTTTGGCCAGACCGATGGTTGCTTAAAACAGCTTGCGGTAAATACAATGAGCCGCCATCTAGGACGAAATGACAGCATCGTCCAGCAGGCTATGTACAGGATACTCACATGACAGCAGCCAATACTACCGTCACGATTGATAGTGCAAAAACTCACGTTGAAATCGGAAATCATTTGCCGTTCATGCTTTTCGCTGGCCCGTGTGCGATGGAAAGTCGTGATCATGCACTCGAAGTCGCGGCTGCCATCAAGGAAGTAACGTCTGATCTTGGGATCGGTTTTGTTTACAAGACCTCCTTTGATAAGGCCAACAGGACCAGTCTTGGAAGTGCACGTGGCGTTGGCCTCGAGGATGCGTTACCGGTTTTTGCAGAGATCAGGGAAACTCTGGGCGTGCCGGTGCTGACCGACATCCACGAACGTGAGCAATGCGGTCCCGTGAGTGAAGTCGTGGATGTGCTGCAAATCCCTGCCTTCCTTTGCCGTCAAACAGACCTTCTTGTCGCCGCTGCCAAAACCGGCCGTGTCATTAAAATCAAAAAAGGCCAGTTCCTGGCACCAGGTGACATGAAAAATGTGGTCGCCAAGGTAACCGGAGCGGGCAACCCGAAAGTCCTGATAACAGAACGCGGGGCCAGCTTTGGCTATAATACGCTTGTGACGGACTTCAGGGGCGTACCGACAATGGCACGGGATACGGGCGCGCCTATTATTTTTGACGCAACACACTCGGTTCAACAACCCGGCGGACAGGGCGGTACGTCCGGCGGGCAACGCGAGATGGTGCCGACGCTTTCCCGTGCTGCCGTGGCTGTTGGTGTTGCAGGGGTTTTTGCCGAGACGCATCCTGATCCTGATTCCGCGCCATCAGATGGGCCGAACATGATCCCGCTGAGACTCTTGAAAGCCTATCTGCAAGAATTACAGGAGATTGATCGCATTGCGAAGGCCCGCAGCAATCTTCATTTCTTTTCAGATACAGCGTAATTCCGACAGCGGAAGATCAGCCAGTTTTTCTGGCTTGAATTAACTAGTTGGGCACCTTGTTAATGGGGGCTTCTCCAATTTCGACTTCCTCAAGAATAGGAGGCGCGATCCTGTTTTCCTGCTCGAGCAACGTTGCCAGAGCGATAACACGCTCCTCAACGTTCACGCGAATGTCTTCGTAAAACAGGTTATAATCCAGTGATTGCCACTGCTTGCCGAAACCGTGTGGCCTTTGTAACCAAGATTGCCGTGGTTGTGTGATAACAGCAATACCTTCAACACATTGAACGCCAACAGCATTTTCAATAATGGCGGGGCGTTCGCCAAAACCAATACCTGCGGCAGAAGCTGCACCGCGATGCTGGTTTTTCGTAACGGCCTCTGCGGTCAATCGCCAGTTCAACGGATTGGTACAGAGCAACGGTCTTTTTTCAACAGACTCCAGCACTCCCGCTTCATTCCAAACAAGCAGTCGATTGTTTCTGCGCCATATCTCATCTGAATGTCTTTGCTCCAGCGCATTCCAGGATACGACGCAGCGAACATCCGTTGGGAACTTGCAAGGTGGTGTCTGCGTCAGTGTATAATTGAACAGGTCCAGTGGCGTGCTCTGATCAATTACATAAGCTGCGACAAGGCGCCGCAATAGGTCTTCATCATCCTGAAAAAAGTCGATGAGCAATCCCTGGACGTGTAAGCCGCCTTGCTCATAGCCGACAAGAATGAGTGGGCGAGCAGGATCAGACTGTCTGAGGAAGTACTCAAAAGCGCTTCTGACATCTTCATAAGCAGTTTTTCTGGCTGCGCGCCCCTGATGCTTCTGTGTAAAGAAGGAAAACAAAGTGGCCTGACGGTAATATGGAGCGTAAATATTACTGCTCTGCTCGAAGGGGCCTGCTTCATTTGGAAGAAGGACCTGACGGAGGACTGATCTGGTTGGGCCATCACCAAGCGGCGCATTCCAGTGCTCTGAAGAGGTGTAGGCTGTACCGGGAACATAAAACACGTCGACAAGTTTCTGGCTATCTGCTGTGGGCCAGTTCAACCAGCTGGCCTGTTCTGTGTAGTCGGGCGCTGTTGGAGGCGTATATATCTCGTAAGGGACGCGCGGGTTCATGAAAAACTTGGCCAGATTGTCCTGAAAGAACCAGATAGCCAATGCTATGGCCACACTTGTGCCGAGCGCAGCCCCACCGATAAGAAATCTGATAGACATTATTGTTCTAACCCATAGCTAAATTTACAGCTCTCCGGGGTAAATACCCTGTCGGTTCATGATGTGATAGTATCCATACCTTAATTTGGGAACAAAGAGGTCACCAAATTGTCACTACATCTGATTACAGGTATCGTGCAGACTGCCCGACAGTATTAGAGAGAATTACGTTGTCCAAAACCCCCGACAAAGAGCATGGTTCAAAACTGATCAAGCCACAGCAACCCAGTTTTTTCACCCGGTTGAGGAATGATCTGCTGACCGGGATCGTCGTTGCAGCCCCGCTCGGGATCACCTTCTGGCTCATTTATATTTTCGTGACAGGCCCGCTAGCAGACCTTGATGGTCAGGTGAAACGCGTGATTCCAGCGCGCTTTATCCCCCCGAATGTTTTGGATTATCTACCGGGGGCTGGCATTATCGTTGCCATAATCGCGTTGATTCTGCTCGGCGCGCTGGCGAAGAACTTTATCGGTCGGACGGTTATCAAAACTGGTGAGCGGCTGGTGGACTCCATGCCGGTTGTGAGAAACCTCTACGGATTTTTCAAGAACGTCTTCGAGATGGCGCTCCAGCAGTCAGAGCGTTCCTTCAAGGAAGTGGCACTGGTTGAATATCCAAAAGAGGGGCTGTGGGTGATGGCATTTGTTGTCACCTCAACGAAAGGCGAAATACGTCACAAGCTGGCAGATGTGGATGAGAACCTCGTGAGCGTTTTCGTACCAACCACGCCTAACCCGACATCAGGATTTTTGCTGTTCGTGCCATCCAGTGACTTACGCATTCTGGATATGACTGTTGAGGAGGGCGCGAAGCTGATTTTCTCTGCCGGGCTTGTCACGCCAGCTTACGATCCGGATACGCGCGTCAAAGAACTGGAAGCTGCTGCTGTGCAACTTTCAGAGACGGCTGAAAAGGATGGCGACCGCAAGTTTTCACTTTTCTCGAAAACAAAAGAGTAGGCGGTAATGACTGTCGTTAGACGGAAACAGACTGAGTCATGGCCCTCTCCACGTCTGCGATGTGACGGCTTGCCCATCTATTCACCATGTTAGACGGATCGGACAAAGCTGCTGACAAGCCTTCGCAATATGCTTGCGGGCCACTTTGCCTGCTCGCCAGAGCCTTGTAAGCGTTGAAGCGGATAAACGGATCAGGTGACAATCGGATTATTTCAGACAGGACATCCTCGCCATTTCTGTCGCCAAGATGCAGGGCGATGTTGAACACTGCCGGAGCAAGCGAGATATTTATGATCTGCTTGATGGCCTTGCGCTCGAGATCAAAAGAATACTGATCGGTCAGCCTGACCCGCGGAGAATTTTCCAGGATATTGAGACTGATGGACATACTGTCGGCGGGTAGCTGTTCATGAACGTCACGTGACGCACGGTAGAGCATGACGTGACCTTCGGTCAGGGCTCTTTTTTCAGTGAAAACGAGATCATCAACCGTCTCACCGGGATAACCGGTTATCCTGTCGTGGTCGTACTCGTAATAATTACTCCAGTAACCAGGGCCAAAGTATCCGACTGTCAGAAAGTTGAAATTATGGTCATGCGGACGGTTATAAAAAAACGGCCCGGGTCCCGCAGCAATGACAGGTTGATCCTTGACGGAAGGCCAGAAATTGGCACGAAGATAAAAGTTATCCTGCTGTTTTTCAGGCAGATGTAACAACATCACCTGTGCGGAGTAATGATATATATGCCGATCATACGAATAGGCATCTTTTAGTTCTGAAACTGCGAGACTTGCCAAAAATTCTCGATTATTTGCGAGTTTCTTCAGAGCTGGCGCCGCCTTAACCATAGCATCAGTAGAAGAAGTATCAATCTGGTTGACTTTCAACCACTCGATTAGATCGTCCAGCGAAAAAACGTCTGTTTCATCCGTATCAATATGAAGGGGCATCAGGAAGGCTCCTGTGCATAAAATATTTCCAGTGTTTTTGCTGCCATGGCACGTACATCAGGGTTCGCATCCTGCTTGCTCATTACCCGCAAAGGCATTTCGGCTGCTTCCGGCTCAAGCGCAATTAACTCGCGCGCCGTTTGCCAGCGGACATAATGGTCTGGATGCTGCATCAGGGATTGCATCGGGCCAATGGCATCTTCCCGTTCAAAAAGACGGGCGACAGTATTAAGCATCTGCATTCGACTAGACCGTTGATCCGCTGCTGAGAGGGTTTTGACCAGATGTGTTTCAGGGTCGTAATCAACCATGACATTGGTTCGGAACTGGCGTGAATATATCTGGATACCAATCGTCGGAGAGGTGACGTCTTCGTAGACGATCGTTTCCTTCCCCCCCTTGGTATAAATGCGTTCACCAGTTTTATAAGTCACTGTTTTGTCATGGACGCAGTGCAGGTCACCATCGATAGATTTTTCATCAGTCAGTAAGGGCGCGCGCCAATGAGAGCAGGTGAAGCCATCTGATTTAAGAAGACGCAGAGAAATATCCCCCGCCGAGAAGTTGATCGTTTCATTCATCCGTCCCAGAAGTTTTTGTGTACGGAATTCGGTCGGATCAAAGGCGATCAGCATTACCAGGACTTTTGGGTGATTGATGAGAACCCAACCTGTGACAGCACCAGTGTTCAGGGCTGTCATGGGCGAGTAGTATAAGGGAAAAGATCGGTAGCGACTTGTTTCGAAATCGATTAACGGCTTGATGGCCTCAAAGTCGAGATTTTCCTCTGCAATACGGATGATCGCTTCTGTCGTCGGGGCAGACAGATTTTCTATGGCCTCTACTGTTCGGGCGAGGGGGATGTGATCGCGGTAAAAATCCCGTGTCTCTCGCTGTAAGGCAAAGAGCATTTTCAAATAGGCGTCAGACGCTTTCAGGTCAGTTTTTCTAGCATCTGATTGTGTTGGGGCGAAAACTGTCATCTGGGTGCTTTGTCGTAGAAGAAGTGCGCACCAACTCTGCAGCGCGCACTTGTGCTCATTTAGTCAGTCAACAGTACGATAATGCTGACAATCACGCCGGTGACAGCACTGGAGGACGTTTCCCCCCACCGGGTGTCAGGAATACCAGCGTCGTATGACAAAACCGGAATGTCATTGATGTCGATTTTCTGCATGTCTTGCTCCTTACAGACGTCACGCTCAATCAGCGCGCGTACAGTAAGACACACACAACCCATAGTTGTAAAGCTATATTTGCTCAACCTAGCCGGATTTCAGCAATTTCACAGCATCATTGCGGCTGAACAGGTAAAGCAGGGTCTTCAAAGCCTGGCCTCTCACAGTCGAAAGTGTCGGGTCCTGTGACAGAATCAGGGCGCTGTCATCTCGCGCCATAGAGAGCAGGCTTGCATGCTTGCTGGCGTCAGCAAGACGAAAATCCGGAAATCCTGACTGGGCGGAACCAAGAAAATCTCCTGGTCCACGCAAACGCAGATCTTCTTCAGCAATAACGAACCCGTCATCCGTCTCACGCAGAACATTCAATCGCGCCTTTGCAGTTTCGCCCAATTCACCTTTCTCAATTGCTTTATATAATAAAAGACACGTAGACTGACGATTACCACGGCCCACACGTCCGCGAAGCTGGTGCAACTGGGCGAGGCCGAAACGCTCCGCATGTTCGATGACCATAATCGTGGCATCAGGCGCATTCACACCCACCTCAATGACTGTTGTGGCAACCAGCAGGCTGATCTGTTTATTGTAGAAAGCCGTCACGACGGCGTCTTTTTCCGCTGACTTCATCTTGCCATGGACAAGGCCAACCCTGTCACCCAGCAACTGTTGAAGATGTGCGTATCGGGTTTCAACAGCGGTCAGTTCAATATCGGCATTTTCCTCGACCATTGGACACACCCAATAGACCTGCTCGCCGCGCTCTATTGCGCGACTGACAGCACTGGATACCTCTCCAAGCCGTTCAAGTGGGATAGCGCGCGTATCGACAGGTTGTCGGCCAGGCGGTTTCTCCCGTATCTGACTGATATCCATGTCGCCATAGGTCGTCAGCGCCAGACTTCGCGGAATAGGGGTCGCGGTCATGACAAGTACATCAGACCTGAGCCCTTTTTCCTGCAGGGCCAGACGTTGAAACACGCCGAAGCGATGCTGTTCATCGACGATAATAAGGCCCAGGTCATTAAATGATACATCGTCAGAGAAAATCGCATGTGTGCCGATCAATATATTGATATAGCCTTTTTCAAGACCAGCCAGCTTGGCTGCGCGTTCCTGTCCTTTATCCCGGCCAGTGACGATTTCTACACTGATATTGGTATCTTCTAGCAGGGGTGCAATAAACTCATAATGCTGTCGAGCCAGAATCTCGGTAGGAGCCATCAGTGCTCCTTGCGCACCGGCCTCGACGGCACAAAGCAGCGCCAACAAGGCTACAACCGTCTTCCCGGACCCAACATCGCCTTGCACCAGACGGATCATTCTCGTCGGTGCGGCCATATCTCTGTAGATGTCGGCCAGCACTTGGTGCTGGTCGTTCGTCAACGAAAAGGGCAGGGCGCGCTGAACAGCGCTTCGTAGCGATTCATCGCCTCGCAGAATTCGGCCTTTTCCTTTCTGGCGATTCTGACGGGTCAGCGCGAGGGCAAGCTGATTGGCCAGTAACTCGTCATAGGCCAGTCGCTGGCGGTGCACATTGTCATCAGACAAATCAAGCCTGCTTTGTGGCTGGTGCACGCTGCGCATGGCGTCTCTCCAGGAAGGCCATTTTTCCCTTGCGACAACAGACGGGTCCAGCCATTCACGCAAGTCAGGACATTTCTCAACAGCTCCGCTTACGGCCTTTCTCATGGTCTTGGAATGCAGACTGGCTGTGAGCGGATACACCGGCTCGAAAAGGGGTAGCTCATCTGCCTTCTCCGGATCGACAATATGATCCGGATGGACGATCTGCAGGCCGCCAGAAAATCTTTCAATTTTTCCACTTATCAGCCTCTTGCTACCTTCTGGCAGCATTTTAAGAAGGTAGTCCGCGCGCGCGTGAAAAAATGCCAGCGTGATAAACCCGCTTTCATCCGAGCATAGCACCTTATACGGCAAGCGTGACATGCCTTTGGGTGGCGGCTGATGTTTGTCGATACTCACTTCCAGTGTGACAAGTTGCCCTTCTACAGCCTCCGTGATTTTAGGCCGCGCGGACCTGTCAATCAGACCCGTTGGCAGCGTGAAGAGCAGATCAATGACGCGCGGACCTGCAACCTTGTTGATAAGCGCTGCAACTTTCGGCCCCACACCCGGCAGGTAAGTAGTGTCCGTGAATAGCGGGTTGAGAATTTCTGGTCTCATCAAGGCCGGTTATCCAGGAAAAGGTGACTGATCGTGTTTATCATATTACATAATGCGAAAAGGAGAGCACGATGATGGATTCGCGCCGGAAGAAACTTTTGTACCGTGCCATGCATCGGGGCTTCAAGGAAGCAGACATCGTTCTGGGCACATTCGCAAAAGAGAACCTGCAGGTGATGTCCGAGCAGGATCTCGACCAGTTTGAGTGGCTGCTCGAAGTGCCAGACCGTGAGTTATATTCCTGGATCATCGGTGAAATACTAAACCCGCCGAATTACGATTGTGAGATGCTGGAGAGGCTAAAGGCTTTTCCGCTCTCGGACTACGTTTTGGATGGGGCAGGAAAGTGAGTGCATTTGATCCGACCCGCCGAGAAGTTCTGGTGTCATCAACTGCGATTCTTTCAGCTGGTTCTGCATCGACTGCGCAAGCTGACGTCAGCATGGCTAAAGACCAAAACGGTTACACACCTTTTGAAACACGCGAGCTTTTCAGGTCTGAAGACATCCAGCATCCGGTCTATATTGCAGGCGAGGGGCCTGGTGTTCTATTGATGCATGAACTGCCGGGCATGGTGCCGGAGTTCTGGCGGCTTGCATACTGGCTGGTGGACGCGGGGTTTACAGTATATGCACCTGATCTGTATAAGGAAGAACTCAAAGGGCCAACAAAACCCTCGCTGAGCGGAAATCTCGCCAGAGCATGCATCTCCCGAGAAATTCATCTTTTCGCGCAAAATGATTCCAGCCCGATTACGCAATGGCTGCGTCAACTCGCTGCACACATTCATGAGCAATGTGGTGGACCGGGCGTTGGTGCAATCGGCATGTGCATGACAGGTAACTTCGCGCTGTCGCTTGTGCTGGAGGCACCCGTGATCGCACCGATTGCTTCTCAACCAGCCATGCCCATTGGTCTTCTGACCAGAAGGTCCAGGGCAGCTCTGCATATGTCAGACGCGGAAAAGTCCGCGTTAAAGGACGCAAAGGACATTGATGTGATGGCGCTCCGCTTCAAGGGGGATCCCAGCTGCACAAAAGCGCGCTTTGATGCCATTGAAACACTGATTGGCAAAGGTCGTTTCAATCGGATTGAGCTGGACGACCGGCATCAGAACCCGGATGGTAATCCATTCCCTCATGCTGTGCTTACAAGAGATCTCATTGATGAAGAGGGATCAGCCACACTTGCTGCACGGGATGAGGTGTTCAGCTTTCTAAAAAGCAGGCTGATGACGTAAACCAATTCAGCCTATGAAAGCTGTCTGGCCCCGGCTAAGGTCAAACACTTGAGAGTATGAGGAGAGAAATCATGCGTTTTGTTTTGGTTGCCCTGTTGAGCATTATGGCCCTGCCATTGCTGACATCGCCAGCGATGGCACACTGCCAAATTCCTTGCGGAATTTATGATGACAAGCGCCAGTTTGATGAACTGGAAGAACACATCCGGACTATTGAGAAATCCATGATGGAAATTGACCGGCTGAGTGCTGCGTCACCAGCAGACTATCACATGATCGCGCGCTGGACTTACAACAAGGAAAAACATGCGCAGGAAATTCAGGATATCGCACATGCTTATTTCCTGACCCAACGGGTGAAAACACCGGCAAATCAGTCGGGTTCTGAATGGTCTGATTACGTTGAGCATACGACTTTGCTGCATCAGATTCTCGTCGCAGCCATGAAAAGCAAACAGACGACTGATCTGCAACATGTAGAGAAGTTGCGCGATCTCGTTGCCAGCTATGAAGCGCATTACTTCAAGGACCATAATCACGACTGATTATGGTTGCCAGGCAGATATGTGATTATGAATAAGGCACTTTTGAACAGGCGGCTGCGACAGTTGCATTTATGGCTTGGTCTCGCGATTGGAGCACAAGTTGGCCTGTGGCTTATCAGCGGCTTGTTCATGACATGGTTCCCTATTGAGACTGTTCGTGGTGAGCACCTTCGCGCTGAGCAGCAAACGCCGGAAGTCGTGTGGTCCTATTATAATGTAGACCTTGCAGCAGCTGTTGGCCTGATTGAGCAGCCTGTAACCGAAGCGACTGCTACTGTCGTTAACAACAAGCCGGTCTGGCGGCTGCGAACCGAAGGTCAGACCCATCTTGTTGATGCTGGTGTTGGACAGGTTATATCGCCACTGCCGGAATCCACTGCGAAAAGCATTGCCTTCCTATCCTATGGCGGCAGAGGACAGATCACATCTGCGACCCTGTTTGAGGACCCGCCACAAGAATATGGGCGACCTGGTCCTGTCTGGCAGGTCAACTTCAGCGCGCCGGACAAGGCCACTTTCTATGTTGATGCGCAAACAGGGGAAGTGAGGGCGGTTAGAACGCTGCTATGGCGCACCTTTGATTTTGTGTGGGGCTTGCACATTATGGACTGGTCAAGCCGCGAAAACTTCAACTCCTGGTGGATCAAGATGACGGCTTCTCTGGCAGTCATCTTTTTTCTGGCTGGCCTTGGGCTGGCTATGCTGAGGCTTGTCGGCATTTTATCGAGGCGTGACTGAAACCTTCCCTTGAAACTCTTTACTCCAAAGGCTAGGTGACCAAGCCCCGCTTGGCGCTACTCAGGTCGTCTTGTTTTCTTTGTTTGATCGGTCATGGCTGAAATTTCGCTCACATCACGAATTTCCCCAAAACAGGCTTGGCTGGATGATGGCAGCCTGACTGTTTATGGTGCCCCTGAAGGCGCAGACGCGCTGGCGATCGCCGAAGCTGCGCGGGCACGGAATGGACTGGTGGTACATGTCGCCAGAGATGCAGCGCGAGCTGCTGCAACAGCGGCAGCCATTTCAGTATTCGCCGGTGATATCCCGACGCTTAGATTTCCGGCATGGGACTGCCTGCCATATGACCGGGTTTCGCCGTCAAACGACGTTTCGGCCCAACGCATGGCTGTCCTTTCAGCCTTGCTGGCACGTAACACTGATGCGCCAATGATCGTGGTGACGTCAGTCAATGCCATTACCCTCAGCACACCACCTGCCGGGATCATTCGCAAAGCCGCATTTTCTGCGAAACCAGGGGCGACCGTTGATGGTGATGAACTTGTCTCTAATCTTCTTGCCAATGGCTATGCACGTACAAGTACTGTGCGCGAGCCAGGTGAGTTTGCCGTCAGGGGCGGTCTTGTTGATATTTTCCCGCCCGGTACAAAAGAGCCACTGCGTCTCGATTTCTTCGGCGATACTTTGGAGAGCATTCGGGCGTTTGACGCTGAAACCCAGAGAACCACTGCACAACGTCAGGCGATAAACCTGACAGCTGCATCTGAAATTCTTCTTACTGACGAAGCAATACGTCAGTTCAGGCAGAAGTTCAGAATGTCGTTCGGCGTCGTGACGGATAATCCCTTATACGAAGCAGTTGCGGCGGGCCGAAAACATGCTGGAATGGAACACTGGCTATCTTTCTTTTATGAAACGCCCGGTTCCTTCTTTGACTTCGCCGAGGATGGTATTTTCTTCCTGGATCATCTTGTCACCGAAGCTGCTGATGAGCGCTTCGAGCAAGTGACGGATTACTATGAAGCCCGTCAGGAAGACGCGAGCGACAAAAACGGATCCTTCAAGACTGAGCCTTATTATCCGGCTCCTCCGGAGAGCATGTACCTGTCTCGGCATGCACTGGAGGCAAAGATCGCAAGCCATCCCTCGCGGCAACTCACCCCCTTCGCGCCTCCTGAACAAACCCGTGCATTTGATTTCGGTGCACGTCAGGGCCGCAGCTTCGCAGCCGAACGCAGCGCAGGAAACCTGAACGTTTTTGATGCCGTAAACCAGCACATCAAGTCGCTTCAGGACGCAGGCAAGCAAGTCATTATTGCTGGCTGGAGCGAGGGGTCAGCAGATCGCATGGGCACGGTCATGCGCGATCACAACATCTCCCTCTCGTCAGGTGTCTTCAAATGGCGGGAAGCGCTCGTTCAGTCCAAAGACAGTGCTGCGCTCGTTGCGCTTGGCATCGAACATGGTTTTGAGACGAATACTCTGGCTGTCATTGCCGAGCAGGATATCCTGGGAGACCGTCTGGTCAGACGGCGCTCGAAAAAGCGAGCCGACAATTTCCTCACAGAAGCCTCGTCTTTGTCCATCGGTGATCTTGTCGTGCATGTGGATCACGGCATTGCCCGTTATGAAGGGTTGCATACGGTCGATGTGGGCGGTGCACCACATGACTGTCTCAACCTTGTCTACGCTGGCGGTGACAAGCTCTATTTGCCTGTTGAGAACATCGAACTTCTTTCACGGTTTGGATCTGACGATCCAAATGCGCAACTTGACAGGCTGGGCGGCGCTGGCTGGCAGAATCGCAAAGCACGCCTGAAAGACCGCATCAAGATGATGGCGGCTGAACTCATAAAGATTGCCGCCCAGCGTGAAACCAAAAAGGCCGAAAGCCTGTCACCACCTTCTGGTGCGTATGATGAGTTTTGTGCACGTTTTCCATATGCCGAAACAGAAGATCAGGAGAGCGCCATACAAGACGTTCTGGATGACCTCTTAAAGGGACGTCCTATGGACAGGCTGGTCTGCGGCGATGTCGGCTTCGGCAAAACGGAAGTTGCTCTGCGGGCTGCATTTATTGCCGCAATGAATGGTCATCAGGTTGCGATCATTGCGCCGACAACTCTTTTGGTGCGCCAGCATTTCAGGAATTTTTCAGAACGCTTCGCGGGCTTTCCCCTGCAAGTACAGCAACTCTCGCGCATGGTTTCAACAAAGGATGCCAGTGATATCCGGAAGGGTATTCTTGATGGCACAGTAGATATCGTAATCGGGACGCATGCGCTTTTGTCGAAGAACACAAAGTTCAACAATCTCGGCCTCGTTATCGTTGATGAGGAGCAGCATTTCGGTGTGAAACACAAGGAACGCCTCAAGGAGTTCCGGGCTGACACCCATGTACTGACCCTGACGGCGACGCCTATACCGCGTACGTTGCAACTCTCCATGAGTGGCATCCGTGATCTGTCACTTATCGCAACCCCCCCTGTAGACAGGTTGGCTGTCAGAACCAGCATTGGCCCATTTGACCCGGTGGTCGCCCGCGAAACGCTTCTGCGCGAGCATTATCGCGGTGGGCAGAGCTTTTTCGTAGCACCGCGCATTGCTGATTTGAATTTCATTTCCGAGTTTTTGACCGAACAAGTGCCCGAAGTGAAATTCAAGGTGGCACACGGACAGATGGCTGCGGGGGCACTCGAAGACATCATGAACGCGTTTTATGATGGCAAGTTTGATGTCCTGGTGGCCACCACGATTATTGAATCCGGTATTGATGTGCCGAGCGCCAATACGCTTATTGTTCACCGTGCAGACATGTTTGGTCTGGCCCAGCTTTATCAGATCAGGGGCCGGGTAGGGCGCTCCAAGGCGAGAGCCTATGCTTATCTGACCACATCGGCACGCAAGAAAATGACCGCAGGGGCGGAGCGCCGTCTCAAAGTCCTGCAATCACTCGATACGCTTGGCGCAGGGTTTACTCTCGCTTCGCATGATCTTGATATTCGTGGTGCTGGCAATCTTCTGGGTGAAGAGCAGTCTGGTAACATCAAGGAAGTGGGCGTCGAGCTTTATCAGCACATGCTGGAAGAAGCTGTTGCTTCTTTCCGCGAAGGCGGCGCGCTGGAGGAAACGTGGTCACCGCAAATCAACATCGGCGCCGCTGTTTTGATCCCGGATACATATGTTGAGGATCTTGATCTCAGAATGTCCTTGTATCGTCGCCTGTCAAACCTGACGGAACAGGAAGAACTGGATGCTTTCGGCGCAGAGCTGATCGACCGCTTCGGTGACCTGCCGTCAGAAGTGGAGCATCTGCTCGAAATTGTTGCGATCAAGTCGCTGTGTCGTCGTGCTGGCGTGGCCAAGATAGATGCAGGCCCGAAGGGAGCTGTCGTCAGCTTCCGCAACAACGAGTTTGCCAACCCGGCAGGACTGGTCGAGTTTATCGCCTCATCTCCATATGATGTGAAGTTGCGCCCGGATCAGACACTGGTTTTCAAACAGGCATGGCCCGGTGAAAAACAACGTCTGAAAGGCTGTCGCAAAATTCTTATATTGCTGATTGATATCGCCGAGAACGATTAGTCTGATATCAGTGCACGACTGTCAGCCTCGGCGCAGGTTTCTGTGGCATAGGCCGACTGGATTTTTCAAGGGTATTGAGTGCCCGTGCGATCATTTCCTCCGGTGCTTCATCCAGTCGATATCGGACCGTGCTGGCGTCCACAAAGAGGTCTTCATAAGCCTTACCGGCGAAGTTACTCTGGAACCTGATTTCCTGCAGCAGGCTGACAATTTTCTGTCTGGTCTCCTCAGCGTCTACAACAGATGTTGCTGGCTGTGACAGTAGCACCAGATTATCACTGATGACTGTCACGAGATCAGTGTCCTTGATAACCATATCAATATAGGAGAGGGCTTGCTTGCAGGTTTGACGTGCCGGAATCTGCTCGTCCTGAGCGCGCAGACGGAATGCAGAGAGACACAAGCTGCGCGTTGTATCCCGACTTGTCGCACATTGGCGCCCCAGATGATGTTCAAAGAATTCTGTTTCACAAATCAGCTGGCTGGGGCGTGTTTCGCTGTGCACGGATTGTCGCAGAAACTGTCGCATACTCTTTGTCAGCCGGTTTCGGCGAGCAAACGACCGCACCTCTGGCAACATGGATGTTTCAATGTCATTCTCGGGCAGGACAGTATCTGCGCCCTGTTTCAAATAATGATATGCAGGCTGACCGGAACCATGCAGGTTAATACCCGAAAAGACAATTATAGGTAGCGAGTCAGTTCTGTCATTACGTCGCAAAAGGCGGATCAGGGATGAATAAATTTTACCCTTCCCGCCTGGCACAACCACAAGAGCATCGAATGACTGTGCTTCCAGATATCGTGTAGTTTGCGGTACTGAAATAGCGGCAGTCACTTCGAAATTTTCCTGCTCTAAGGAGGACATGACACGCATCAGCACAACTGAGGCAGGACCGGTCACGAGCACACGCACAGGCTTTGTGTCTGCGTGCAGAGGGCTTTGCGTCTTTCCATGCCTGTTGAGGCTGGCCATTGTCTTCAACCTGTTACCGCACTCGTCAGCGAGCGACAGATTCTCAAGCAGTCTGTTGATCCGGGGCAGTAGCAGTTCAGGCCTGTCACCTGACGCACATAAAGTGCCGTGCTTTTTCAATTGAGAACGCATACTGCCAGTACATTCTGGCGACGTAACCAACATCACAGCACTATCAGCATACTGCTGTTTAAGATCTTGAATGGCAATCGCATCAATATCGCGGTAACGATCAAGGTGTCTGCAATCAATCAGCAGAACATCCGCTTCGGTTTTATCACTTCCGCTTCTAACTGAGAGAACGTGATACCGGTTTTCCGAAAGAAGGCTTGTATAAGCAGGATCCCGGCCTGCTTCAGACAGTGCTTCGTAAATAATTGTAGCCCGGAATGCGCTCTTCACGGTCCCCATCCTGCCGACCAAAACAGGCGGCATAAATTACCCGAAGAAAATTCTGCCCGAACTAATCAGAGGGCACAACAGAATTATTATCGTAGTAAACATTATCGCCTGTTTTCGCAGGAGCAGGGTCGGTTGACGCCGAAACGTTAACATTAACACCCTCTAGGCAGACATCCTGCTCTTCGGCGATTGACCAGATGCCCGCCATCGCGCGCTCTTCGTAGCAGGGAAGGGCAGCCAGAAATTCCTGCGGCTTATTGATAGGTCCGGCTTCGCGATAGAGCAGGGCAGTTCTCTTGCCCACATAACGCCAGTGCCAGGGTTCGTAGGTATCTTCCCCGGGCAGGTATTTATTTCCTGGAGGGTAGGAAAGGATAAAGCCATGACGCCAGGCGTTCTCTTCGAAGCATTGATAGGCCCGGTCTGTCTGCCGCATGAGGCGTCTGTTCACATCAATATCAACGGCGAGCCCAAGCTGATGCTCGGACATGCCAGGCTGTGTAACAGTGCCTCGGTATCCAATTCGGCCATATAAATCCTTCTGGGTGGAAAAGGAACGATAGCCTGAACGTAAGGTCAGAGTTTCATCATCTGAGGTTTGACAAGCCTTGATGAGCGCTGCGAGCGCGACGGGAAGACCCACATCATCGTCTTCATCAAGTTCCGTCGCCATACGAACCGACATCTCCGCAAGGTCAGAATTTTTACTCAGGGGAACATCAAAACCCTCGGCCTTGACCAGATCATCCGGGATGTACTCATCAGACAGCGGGAAGGCTGCTGAAACCGGTCGGTTAATGTCCATGCGCCGGTCCCGCAGTTTGTTCGTCACATAACGTCTGGCACCGAAAGCATCCTTGAACAAGCGCTGGATATGTGTGTTAAGGGCTTCTGCCTCGGTAAATCGGCCCTGCTTTTTGTAAACATCTGCAAGAAGACGGATATAAAGACTAAGATCAGGATTGTTGGAGCCCCGTGCACGCTCCTGTGCATGGAAGGCAGAAAGATAAAGTTCTTCTGCCTCCTTGTGGCGCTGGATTTCCTGATAAATCGGGCCAAGAAGCAAAGCAGTATGGAGCGTATCAGGATGAGCAGGACCGAGCAGCGTCAACCTGGTTCTGTAAGCCGCAGAAAGCAACCCGGCCGCGGCATAGTTCCCTCCATCCTGCGCGGCATAGTACCCACCCAATTTGGCAAGACTTGTTGCCTCTTGAAGCTTCTCAACTTCTGATCCGGTCGTAATATCTTCATCATGCACTGGCGGCAGAGCCTCGGCGAAGCTGTCCATTGCAGCCTGCACCAGCAGTACATAGGATGCCTCCATCGAGCCGGGAAATCTGGGCTTCTGCCGCGCCGCTTCATCACCGGCAATGTCCAGAAATTCAGCGTAAATACCAGCTGCCTTTACCGAGTGTCCCAGAGCCAGTTCCAGATCGGCCACATGTTTTTTGATGTTACGTCGCTCTGCAAGTTCAAGGCGGGTAGCCAGTCTTGACGTCAGTACATCTCGATACAGTGCAACCGCTCGTTCCGGTTTGCCTTTTTCGCGGTGGGCATTCGCAAGGTCCAGCTTAGTCTCTGCAAGCTCATCGGGTGTTGCGCCTTGTTCCATGCGCAACGCGATCAATTGTTCACCATGTCCGATGGAGCGGCCATAGGCGTTTTCGCTGACCAGAATATCAAATCTGCTTTGGGCTGAGTCAGCATCTACAGTAACCAAAACCCAAAAGGCGATCACATACGCAAACACGCCTGCGAGAAAAATAAAGGATAGCAATTTGGGCGGTTTAATCATGCAGTATGTCCAGCTCCCCACCGGCGCTAAAAACATCTTAAATCATACTCAATTTACGCGCCATCCAAAGGTCAAAAATTGCACTATATCGCTTGCGATGCACGTTTTGTCAGATTGATATGCAGTGTTGCCGGAAATCAACGGTTGAGAGCCTCCCCAAAACCAATCATAGCCAATATCATGACGGATAAAATGGGTCGGCGCCGCCTGTATCTTATGCGCCACGGACATGTTGATTACTTTGCCGAAGATGTAACAGACTTTCGGATGGTACCGCTCACAAAGTCGGGAAGAGAGCAGGCTGCCTCCGCAGGCAAAGCCATGTCTGATATTCAATTTGATGCAGTCTACCACTCCGGATTGCCCAGAACGCTTCAGACCGCCGAGATTGTTATGTCGAGCAATACTTTGTCTGCAAGCGTACCGCATCAAACAGCCAGTGGCATGGAAGAACTGCGCGGCGGTGTATTTGTCACGGATAGCCGGGAAGAACTTGCAGCAAGGCTCGCGTTTTCGTTTGAAACCGCGCATGAGCCTGAGGCAGAATTTCTACCAGGTGGAGAGAGATTTTCTGAGGCTTATCAACGTATAACGAGCTCTTTTGAAGATCTTGTCTTAGCTAAAAGCTGGCGTACAGCTCTGCTTGTCGCGCATGAGGGCGTAAACCGAATTTTGCTTAGCTATGTCAGCAAGGCTGGATTGAAGGGTCTCGGCACATTCGAACAGGATCTTGCCTGCATAAATATTCTGGATGTCGATGTTGTACCTGATGACAATGATCTGCCGCGTATTCAGCGTATTATCCTCAAGGCCATTAACGTGACCACCTACGATCACGTTAAGCTGGACCTGCCAAAAACCAGCCTTGAGCACCTCTTCGACATAGACTTTCAAGGGTTACGATTGCCTCCGCAATTGTGATGTGCTCATGCCTGTTCCGGCTTGGCACCCAAGCTGGCTGTGCTAGCGTAGTCTTGTGCAAGTCTGGTGTGGAGAGAGGCTGTAATGGCATATGGCGACAAGCGGGGAATGAAAGACCCGGGCGAGTATGGTGTCGGCGACTATTTCCTCATGGGCAGTTCCGGGGCCGTTGGCATTCTGGCTGCAACTCTTGCAGATCTAAACCAGCGCGGCGAAGCATCAGCCCTGTTTCAGATCAGTATTTTCATCACGCGCCTGATTGGTATTGAATTCATGCCCTTTTACGTGATCCTGCTGGCCCTGATGTCTCTGGGTGCCTTGTCCATATTCTTTTTTCAGCCCTTGAGCATGAGGGAAGCATTTCTGCAGGGGTTTGGCGTGCTTGCAGGATTGATGACCATCCTGCCAGCGAATTATGTGAATGCGGCACCACCTGAAATGCCGAACGCCACTGTCATCGAAGAGCAGGCGCAAGCCAAAATAAACTCTGACATTGGTCAGATACGTGATGCCGAGATCGTCAGCCAATCGACCGTACAAAGGGTCACTTACCAGCAACCATCCGAGATGGTCGGATATAATCTCGTCTTGCGCGTAGAGTTTCCTGAAGGATTACGCGAGGACTTAAGTCGCATGATTGCACGTGGGACCCTGCGCGGACGTCTCTATAACGAAGCGACAGATACATCCTATGACCTGTTTCGAAATGGCGGTGCGGATGCGTCTTTCAACAACGATACTCTGACGATAAGAACCACAATCCCTGGACTGACGGATGAGGCAAAACTCTGGACGCGCATTGAGGCCAGTGGTTACGCAATCGCTCTTGAGTCGTTTGACGCGCGGTTAGGAGGCAACGCTGCATGGAACATTTCCATGACGCCAAGCAATACGCCGATCTTCATTCAGCGTTTGACAAACCCTTACTGGTTCTGAGTGGATTTCACGGTTGATTCATTATTATCAGCAGGCGATTGATCAGATATTTTTGCACCAGCCATGAGTGCGACCTCATTTGTTTCTTTTGTGGCATTGGCTGCTCGTGAGCGAAGTTCGGCTTTGCTCAATGTCAGCCAGAAAGGCACAAGCGCAGTCAGCAAGATGACACCTGAAACAAGGAATGGCGCACCTGGAAAATAAACAGCTGCATCATCTGCCGTATAACGATCGAAAATCCAGGTCATGGAAAGCGGGCTGACCAGCATGGTAATGCTCATAACACTGGCGATAGCTCCCTGCAGTTCACCTTGTGCGTTCTCGGGTGTCGCCCGGGACATCAACCCCTGCATACCGGGCATCATAAACCCGCCAGCAGCGCCTACTGTGATCCACAGATAAACCCATCCGCCTGTTGGTGTGAGAAACGCATAGCCCATGAATGAAACCGTCATGGCAATCAGGCCAATATGCACGGCTGTCCGTTCACCAATCACCGGAATCAACTTGCGTGTCAGATAGCCTTGCACGAAAGCCGCCGTAACGCCGACATAAACCAGTGACAGACCGATATCGCGCGGTGTCCAGCCAAACTTGACGGTTGAAAAATAGGACCAGATCGCTGGCAATGAATTATGTGCAACTTGCATGAGGAAATAGCTCAGCAGGACACCCAGTACGATTGGGTATGTGCGCAGTTGAAGCAAGCTGCCAAGTGGGTTGGCGCGTTTCAACTCGAACTTGCGCCTTTTTTCCGCTGGCAGGGATTCAGGTAAAACGAATATCCCGTACACGAAGTTGGCAAAGGCTATGGCAGCGGCGGCGAAAAAGGGCAGGCGAGTATCTATTTCTCCCAAAACACCCCCCAAGAGGGGCCCAAGAATGAAGCCGATCCCGAAGGCTGCACCGAGCAAGCCGAAATTTCCAGCCCTTTTTTCTGGCGGACTGACGTCGGCAATAAATGCATAGGACGTGGCATAAGTTGCAGCAAACGCACCAGATAACATTCTGCCCAGAAACAGCCAGGCATAGGTTGGTGCCAGTGCCATGAGGGTAAAATCTACCGCATATCCCAGCAGGGAAAAGAGGATGACTGGTCGCCGACCGAAACGATCACTGATCCCACCCAAAATTGGTGACATCACAAATTGCGCTCCTGCGTAAGCGAACAACAGGTAGCCGCCAAGCAAGGCAACTTCGTTTTCTGCACGGCCTGTCAGTTCAATGAGCAGCTGCGGTAAAACGGGAATGATGATGCCAAGCCCGATAACATCCAGCAGAATCACGAAGAATAGGAAGCCAAGCGCATGCTTGGTCAGTTTCGGCTGTGGCAACTTCATCACTGAACCCTCGACATCAGTTTTCCAGAGGGGTGATCTTCAATACGGTGATCTGGTTGCGCCGTTTCTTGAGTATCTGAAAGCGGAACCCGTAAAAGGAAAAAACCTGCCCCACTTCGGGTATAGTCTGACCCTCATGGATAACAAGCCCTGCGATAGTTACAGCTGCCTCATCTGGCAGCCGCCAATCGAGTGCCCTGTTGATGTCGCGGATTGTCACATCTCCATCCGCTATGACTGTGCCGTCTGGCTGTGGCCGAACACCCTGGATTGGCTCGTCATATTCATCTTCAATTTCGCCAACGATCTCTTCGAGAATGTCCTCGAGCGTTACCAGTCCCATGAGAGCACCATACTCATCCACAATGAGTGCAAAATGTTGCTGGTTGATCTTGAAGGCCGTGAGCTGCTCAAGGAGTGTCGTCGTCTCAGGGGCGAAATATGGCTCCATGGCCAACGCCTTGATATCAATTTGGGAAAGATCATTCTGCACTTGCCACAGAGCACGCAGAACATCCTTGGCATGAAGGACACCGACGATATTATCCGGGTCATCTTTCCATAAAGGAATGCGGGTGTAGTTGCTAGCCATCAGTGCAGAGACGATTTCTGACGGCGGCAAGTCGACATCAAGCATCTCGATGGATTTGCGATGGATCATTACTTCTTCAATCCGGATGTCATCCAGTTCAAGCGCGCCGCGAATAATATCGCGGGCGTCCTTGTCCACGCGGCCCTCTTCCAGATGCAGATCAAGTGTTCCCTTGATTTCGTCTGCCGGAGACAGCACATGCATTTGCTCGGAAACATCGAACCCAAAAAGCCGTAAAACAAAGCGGACGAAAACCTGCACCAGACTGACAACTGGCCCAAAGATCCGGACGATAAAGCTCATCGGCAAGGAAACAAACATGGCCACCGCATCGGGTCGGGAAATGGCAGCAGTTTTCGGGGTAATCTCGGCGAATACCAACACCAGAATGGTCATAACGATGGTCGCATAAACAACGCCCTGACCGTCCGGGAACAACGCGCTGAACACAGCCGTGGTTAGTGCTGTGGCGAAAATATTGACAAGGTTGTTGCCCAGCAAGATCGCTCCGATCAAACCTTCCATGTTCTCGATCAGCTTGTTCACACGGATGGCAGACTTCTTGCCCTGGTCCGCAAGTCCTCTCATCCGCGCTTTCGAAGTCGCCGTTAGGGCGGTCTCTGATCCTGAAAAGAAAGCAGAGACAAACAACAGCATAAAAATAATCAGTACTGTACCATAAATATCAGATGTCATGTTTATTCCTGACGATGTTAGTCTTGCAGAGACGTTGCTAGGAATTCCTCAAGATGAACAGGATCAACATCGTTAGCGATGAAAGCCTGCCCGATTTCACGTGCGAGGATAAAGGTCAGCTTACCGGCGCTAACTTTCTTGTCCTGCCAGATATGAGTCATGAGTTTTGAGGCAGAGGCATCAAAATCATTTATCTGACGCGGACTAACGGGCAAGCCCGTTGTTTCGAGATGAGCGCGGACGCGCACTGCGTGGTCGGGGCTGCAGAAGCCATGTACAACAGAGTAGTCAAACGCCATGACCATTCCAAGAGCCACTGCTTCGCCATGGAGAAGTTTTTGCGAGTAACCCGTCTCAGCCTCAAAAGCATGACCAAATGTATGGCCCAGATTGAGGAGTGCACGTTGCCCGGCTTCCTTCTCGTCTGCTTCGACGATCCTGGCTTTAGCTTCCACTGATCTCTTTACCGCAAAAGACATTTGCGCCGGACCACCAGAGAGAAGTGCCGGACCATTTTCTTCGAGCCATTCAAAAAAGGAAGCATCCCCCAGCAGCCCGTATTTTACAACTTCAGCATACCCGGCTCGCAGTTCACGCGGAGGCAGGGACGCAAGAATGTCAATGTCGGCGAGCACCAGAACCGGTTGGTGGAAGGCGCCGATGAGGTTTTTACCACCTTTAGCATTTATCGCTGTCTTGCCGCCCACGGAGCTATCAACTTGTGCCAATAGTGTCGTTGGAATTTGAACAAATCGACAGCCACGTCGCAGAATCGACGCCGCAAAGCCGGTTATGTCGCCTATGACGCCTCCGCCAAGGGCCACAATCAGGTCATTGCGCTCAACTTTCAGCTCAATGAGCGCATTACAAAGCTGCTCAAGTTGCTCAAAGCTCTTGGTTTGTTCGCCAGGGGGAAGCGTTATTGCATCAACCTTGATGCCCGATGAGGCAAAAGCCTGCGACAGGGGGGCGAGGTAAAGAGCACCGACATTTTCGTCCGTGATAATAACAACTCTGTCTCGGCGAAGGTGAGGGGCGAGAAAATCACCTGCGCGGTCAATCAGGCTCGTGCCAACGAACACATCATAACTCTTGTCGCCTAGCCCGACATGGATTTTCTCGAGAATGCCCATTGCTGTTCTAGTGAACGAAGTCGTTGAGAGATTGAAGGATTTTTTCCGCTGTTCGCATGTGCGGTCCATTCTTGCAGGTGATGTGAATATGAGCCTGCTGGTAAAACGGCGTACGCTCTTTCAGGAGTCGGGTTAGCACTTCCTCCGGGTTTTTATCCTTTAGAAGCGGTCGCGTATCCCGGCGGGATGTTCGCTCGATCAGCACATCCAACTCTGCCTGCAACCAGACCGAGATGGCCTTTTCCTGAATGAGATTACGTATCGTCTCATCGGCAAAGGCTCCGCCGCCAGTCGCTAATACATGAGGCTGCTGGTCAAGAAGACGGCTCATTACGCGACGCTCGCCCTTGCGAAACTCTTTCTCTCCATAACGCTCAAAAAATTCGGCCACAGGCATCCCTGCCGCCTGTTCAATTTCCGCGTCTGCATCGTAAAACGGTAGCTTCAAAAGTGTTGCAAGACGTCGGCCTACTGTCGTTTTGCCAACGCCCATAATACCGACAAGAACAATGGTTTTGTCGCTAAGTGCGGCATCGGGCTGTAATTTTTCAGAGTTGCCTGTCATCAGACTTTCACGTTTCGCGGTCACCTATATTTCGCTACCTGTCCAATTTGCGCAAGGCTTAACCGCTTGCCGCTTTTATGCCGCAGTGAATTGCCATATAAGTTTGCGTATATCCATGAGGGTCCGGTTTTGCGGTTTTTTCTATTCCTGATTGTTCTGTTCGTTCTCACAGTTCTCGTGTTGTACGTTCTCGGAAGTAACCTTGAGCCTGATACCCGGTTAATCGAACAGGAGATTGATCTTGAGTCACAGTAACAGGATCTGGATTTCGGTACTCTTTGGCAGCCTGATGGATCTTGCTCTTTGGGGGCAGGCCGTAGCCCAATATTCTGGGCCGGTCGCTGTGGAGACGACCTCGTTCGGGGAAGATACTTTCTCAATCGGGCTGCTTTCTGCAGAGGAGGGGGCTCTGCCAAGTGATCTGTGGCAAGGGGCCAACGTGGAAGATGTCAGCTTTCTTCTGGATAATGCTCCGGCAAGGTTTTCCGACCCTGTGATGGCGCAGATTTTTCGACGTGCTTTGCTTTCATCTGGCGATGGCCCGGCTAACGCGGATACGGCTCTTACTGCTAAGAAACTGATGACCCTTGCTCGTGCGGGATATTATGAACAGGCAGCATCGCTGGCAGAATTGGCCGGCGGGCTGGCTGACAGGCCTGCACTCGCGGAGAGTGTTGCCTATGCTGACATGATGCGCGGCGATATAACAGCTGCCTGCCGCCGTGGCGCCGGATTGCAGTCTGGTCGAAACACAGTATTTTGGCTCAAGCTTCGGTTTTTCTGCTATACGGTATCGGGAGAAACGGCTGCGGCTGATTTGACCTATAATCTCCTGCGTGACCAAGGCTTTCTCACGCAAACAGACGAGGTGCTTTTTACAGCGCTTTCAACAGGCGTTGCCCCATCCAGCAGCATCGGGATCGAAACCGGTTTTCAATATGCAGCTATTCGCCAACTCAAGTTACCTGTACAACTGACTGATCTTGAAAAAGCGCAAGGCGCGGTTCTGGTTGCCCTGGCAAATGAAAAAGCAGCGCCGCAGAATATTCGCATTTATGCCGCTCAGCGCGCTGCTTATGTTGGTATCTTGTCCAGGCAGGGTCTCGAGGACGTTTTCCGTGACTTTGATTTCCCGGTTGAGAGATTGGGAAATGCGCGCGCATTACTCCTGGAACAACCGGACAATCTTCTGGTCGATGCGCTTGTTTATCAGGCCGTCCAGCAAATGACGGCCATTGAGTTTACGGATGATAAAGCCAGTCTCATTGCACAATCACTGGCTAATGCCAGAACTCTTGAGAGAACCTTGGCTTTGTCTCTTGTTTATGCGCCGATTATCGAGCAGTTCAATACCACGTCGGCCTATGCAGATCATGCAAAGTATTTTGCGCTCGCCGGGTTGCTGGCTGACAGGCAGAATCTGGCTGAACGCTGGCTGATTTCCATGATTACGGACCCTGGTTTTGCAAATGGGACAGAGCATGGCGTAACTCTGCTACAACTCATGTCGGTCCGTAATGAAAGCCGTGCACGGACAATAGGCAGTTATGCCGGTCTGACGATAACGCGCCCTGATATTACCCCGGCACGACTTTCTGATAATGCATCAGACAAATCACAAAGCCTGATCCCTCAACTTGTAGCCGCCAGTGTGCCGAACAGTAGTGCGGTTTCAAAAGGGCAGGCAGGCCTTGTGGCGCTTCTGACAGCGCATATCTCCGCGTCGGGAGAAATGGATCGTATCAGTGAAGTCCTGCAGAAGAAAAATCTGTCACTGGCCGGTCTGGATGATGTGTACGCCTCACGGTTCTTCTATGACAGAGCACAGGAAATCATAGACCGTTATAGCGCCGTGCCGCGACCTGATCGCAGCAGTGGTCAAAGCGGCCAAATTACATCGACTGCGGGAAGCAATCCTGGTGCAGATATTATCCCAAGGGTCAAACCCCAGATAGATGGCTGACCCTAAAGTAAACGTTCTCTGCACAAATGTAGCCATCAAGGAGTCGTTCCTTGAAATGATGGCTGTAGAGCGAGGTGTGTCAGCGAGAACAATACGAAATTACGGCAGAGATATAGACCGTTTTTCCGCCTTTCTGAATAAACACGCAAAGACTGTTCAGGATGCGACCAATGACGACATTGTCAGCTATCTCGCAGTTCTGAAAGCCAATGATTGTGCACCCGCGACTCAGGCTCTTTGTGTTTCAGCCCTTAAACAGTTCTACCTCTATCTTTATGCTGAAAAAATACGATCAGATAATCCTGCTGAGCACATAGAACGCCCTAAAACGCGTCGCGGCCTGCCAAAGGTTCTGAGCCTGGAGGAGGTTGATCGCCTGTTCAAGACCGCGAACCAGCCTGTGCAACCTGCGACTATTAAAAGCAGAGCAAAATCTGATCGACTGATTTGTCTTCTGGAAATTCTCTACGCAACTGGATTGCGTGTTTCTGAACTTGTCAGCCTTCCCAGAGCGGCGGTTAACGCCGGTCGGGAGTATATCACAGTCATAGGTAAAGGTAACAAAGAGCGCATCATACCGCTGTCGGAGAAGGCGAGCACAATTGCGCTCTCATATATTGAGAACAGCTGGTCGATTCTATGTCCGGAGCAGACTCATTGTCAAAAATGGCTCTTTCCATCTCGCGGCAAGACAGGGCATCTAACAACCGCCAGATTTGCGCAGTTACTCAAGGAGCTCGCCGAGCGGGCAGAAATACCAGCTGAGAAAGTCTCTCCACACGTATTGCGACATGCTTTCGCCACTCACCTCCTCGAAGGCGGTGCTGACCTGCGCATGGTGCAGCAGATGCTTGGCCATGCCAGCATTACCACCACAGAAATTTATACGCATCTGCAGCAGGACCGTCTGCGTGAAATTGTTAGTGCGCATCACCCCTTATCAGTAAAAAACACGTGATAACGGTGTCGCAGGGAGGGTTAACATACTGTGATAATTACCAAAAAGCGAACTGTCTTTGACAGCGCTATTCTCACCCTTTATTTACTTTGGAAGTGAATGCTCTGGCATATTGTAACTGGAAAAGGCTATCTGTATGCGAACCTATCTTGATTTCGAAAAACCGATTGCAGAACTGGAAGGGCGTATCAACGATTTGCGCCAGATGGATACAGCTGAAGATGTGAATGTGTCTGATGAAATCAAGCGGCTTGAGGGCAGGGCAGAAAAACTGGTTTCAGATACATATGCAAAGCTGACCCGTTGGCAGAAAACATCTGTAGCCCGTCATGCTTCTCGTCCGCATTTCCGGGATTATGTCTCTAACCTCTTTGAAGATTTTACCCCTCTATCCGGGGACCGCGCCTTTGGTGAAGACCTGGCAATTCTTGGCGGGCCCGCGCGTTTTCGTGGCAGATCAGTCATGGTGCTTGGACATGAAAAAGGTCACGATACGGACAGCCGCCTGCAGCACAATTTTGGCATGGCGCGGCCTGAGGGGTATCGCAAGTCCATCCGTTTGATGGAGATGGCCGAGCGCTTCAATCTGCCTGTGATTACCCTGGTGGATACGCCCGGCGCATATCCCGGACTCGGCGCCGAAGAGCGCGGGCAAGCCGAAGCAATTGCAACCTGCACGGAGAAATGCCTTGGTCTCGGTGCGCCGATTATTTCTGTTATCGTCGGCGAAGGCGGGTCTGGTGGTGCCGTTGCACTGGCAGGTGCCAACCGTGTCTTGATGTTGGAACACGCCGTTTATTCTGTGATCTCGCCGGAAGGCTGCGCCTCGATCTTGTGGAAAGATGCGGCAGCCAAAGGCGAAAGTAAGGCACCGGACGCGGCAGAGGCAATGCGCATCTCTGCTCAGGACCTGCTGGAGTTAAAGGTCATCGACGAGATCATTTCAGAACCGCTTGGCGGCGCACATCGTGATCCCAAGACTGCCATTGAGCGCCTTGGTGACGCGGTCGAACACAGTATCCATGATCTCGAAAATATGAGCTCGGATGAGTTGCGCCGTCAGCGTCGTGAGAAATTCCTCACCATTGGACGGGCGGGTCTCGCCTGATCTGTCAATCTTGCCCGGCATAGCTCTGCTGATCTTGCTGCGGCTAATTATACGATAAGGCGATTAGTTGCGGTTCAAAGCGCTTGCACACCTGCCTGTGGGACAAGACAGCAGTTTCGAACCCTTGCTCGCCAGGGCAGACGCGCCTAAACGCTATCGAAAACTGGAGGAGTTGCGTGAGCATAGCATTGGTATTTCCCGGACAAGGCAGTCAGGTAATTGGGATGGGCAAGGACCTTGCGGACCAATTCCCGGTCGCTAAGACTGTATTCGATGAGGTAAACGACGCCTTGTCCCAGAAACTGACGGAAATCATGTGGACTGGCCCAGAATCGGACCTCACCATGACGACTAATACGCAACCTGCCCTGATGGCGCATTCGATCGCAGCTTTTCGGGTGCTTCAAAGCGAAGCCGGGCTGTCTCTTGATGCAGTTGCCTATACCGCTGGCCACTCTTTGGGAGAGTATTCGGCACTTTGTGCAGCAGGTGCGATAGACTTGCAGACAACAGCAAAACTCCTACGCACACGCGGCAATGCGATGCAAGCCGCCGTTCCGGCAGGAGAAGGTGGCATGGCCGCCATCCTTGGTCTGACGCTTGAGCAAATTGAAGATGCTTTGACGAACTCCCAGGTCGATTGTCAGGTTGCTAACGACAACTCACCGGGGCAGGTCGTTATCTCAGGCACAGCAGCAGGAATAGAACAAGCCACGCAAAGCCTAAAAGAAGCTGGGGCAAAGAGGGTCGTTCCCCTGCCTGTGTCAGCTCCGTTTCACTCTCGCTTGATGCAACCTGCAGCTGATAAAATGGCGGAGGCGTTGTCCCAGGCTGAGGTGAAGGCACCGCAAGTACCCGTTGTTGCGAATGTGACGGCTCAAACTGTTGAAACGCCAGATGATATCAAGCGCTTGCTGGTCGAGCAGGTTACGGGCAGAGTGCGCTGGGTGGACTCAGTTTCCTTCATGCAAAACAACGGCGTTACTGATTTTCTCGAAATCGGGACAGGGAAAGTGCTGAGCGGTTTGATAAAGAAAATCGACCGGGAAGTGACAATCACTGCCATCAATGGGCCGGATGATATCGCCGGATACAAATCTCATCACTAAGGAGGAATCTCCATGTTTGACTTGACGGAAAAAACAGCTCTAGTGACAGGTGCATCAGGAGGTATAGGTGCGGCTATCGCCAGAGGGCTTCATGCTCAAGGGGCAAGTGTTGCTCTGTCCGGCACGAATGAAGAAAAGCTGAGCGCTCTTGCTTCGGAGCTGGGCGCGCGCGCGCATGTGACACCCTGTAACCTCTCCGACCTCGAAGCCGTTGATAAACTTCCAGCTCAGGCTGTTGAAGCCATGGGCGGTCTGGACATTCTGGTATCAAATGCCGGTGTTACACGCGATCAGCTTTTCATGCGTATGAAAGAAGAGGACTGGGATACAGTCCTGAAAGTAAACCTGACAGCCTACCATCGCCTCGCCAAGGCTGTGCTGCGCGGCATGACCAAGAAGCGCTTTGGCCGTATCATCGGTATCACATCTGTTGTTGGCATCACCGGCAACCCGGGACAGGCGAATTACGCGGCCTCGAAGGCGGGAATGATCGGTATGTCCAAATCTCTGGCGCAGGAAATTGCGACGCGCGGCATAACAGTCAATTGTATCGCGCCAGGCTTTATCGGTACGGCCATGACTGAAGCCCTGACCGACCAGCAAAAAGAAATGATCGCACAGAAAATACCGGCCGGCGCCATGGGCACACCTGAAGATATCGCTGCCGCCGTCGTCTATCTCGCTTCTGATGAGGCCGGTTACATGACCGGCCAGACCCTGCACATAAATGGCGGCATGGCGATGATCTGACACGCGCAATGCCTGATCAACTGGACAGTTGCGTTTGCTTGTAATTTGGCTTATCGCCCCTACATGGACGGCTTCCGGATTGGGTATAACGAAAAGCCAATAACCAGGGAAAACGCCCAAAAGAGTTTACGAAAAGGAGCATGTGAATGTCTGATATCGCCGAGCGCGTAAAAAAACTAACCGTTGAACATCTTGATGTGGATGCCGCGAAAGTGGTGCCAGAAGCCAGTTTTATTGATGACCTCGGTGCAGACAGCCTCGACATCGTTGAGCTCGTTATGGCTTTTGAAGAAGAGTTTGACCTCGAGATTCCTGATGACGCAGCTGAGTCCATTCAGACTGTTCAGAATGCGATTACTTTCATCGAACAGCACAAAGGCTGAGTGAGAGGCTGATCCTGCAACAGGGTCAGTTACGAATCACGAATTCAAGCCACCGGTTTAGCCATCTGCTTCCGGTGGCTTTCTTTACACTTGATCTTTCATTCTTCTGGCTAATCTGTGCTAGAAGCGATGTGGATCAGATGAGGAGAGTTGCTATGGCAAGACGCGCAGTCATTACAGGTCTTGGACTGGTCACGCCGCTTGGGGCGGGCGTCAAGAACCAGGGTATTGACGGGGTCTGGCAACGCCTGTTGCGCGGCGACTCAGGGGCTAACCCGATTGAAAAGTTTGATGTGAGTGACTTGCCCTGCAAGATCGCCGCAGAAGTACCCCGCAGCGACGGACGTGCTGGCGGCGCTGAAGCTGGAGACCTTGCTTTCAACGCTGACGAGTGGGTGTCTCCGAAAGAGCAGCGGCGCCTGGATACATTCATCGTATATGGCCTCGCTGCGGCTGAAATGGCGATTGATGATGCTGGTCTGACCGAACTTTCCGAGGAAGAAAAAGAACGTGCAGGCGTGATGATCGGCTCCGGCATTGGTGGCCTGGAATCGATCGAAAAAACGACCATTGAGCTGCATGAAAAAGGCCCACGCAAGGTCTCGCCTTTTTTCATTCCCAGCGCGCTTATCAATCTCGTCTCCGGAAATGTTTCCATCAAATATGGCCTGAAAGGCCCGAACCATTCTGCTGTAACAGCCTGTGCGACCGGCGTTCACGCCATCGGTGATGCAGCAAGGCTGGTAATGTATGGCGATGCAGACATCATGCTGGCTGGCGGTGCAGAGGCTTCCGTGTGCCGCCTCGGCATTACCGGCTTTGCAGCCTGTAAGGCGCTGACCACCGGCTTTAATGAAACACCTGAAAAAGCGTCCAGGCCTTATGACACAGACCGTGATGGTTTCCTGATGGGTGAGGGGTCAGGCGTTGTTGTTATCGAAGAATACGAACGTGCTGCGGCGCGCGGCGCCAGAATATACGGTGAAGTCGTCGGGTACGGTATGTCAGGCGATGCCTATCATATCACAGCACCAGCGGAAGACGGAGATGGTGGCTACCGCGCTATGCGCGCTGCCTTGAACGCTGCCGGGATGGAGCCGGAAGAGATTGACTATATCAATGCTCACGGCACTTCTACTCCCAAAGGCGACGAGATAGAACTTCGTGCCGTGGAGCGACTCTTTGCCGGAAACACCAATGGACTGGTCATGTCTTCCACGAAATCCTCAACAGGTCATCTGTTAGGGGCCGCGGGGGCTATTGAGGCCATCTTCTCCATTCTCGCCATGCGGGACAATGTGGCACCACCGACGATCAATCTTGATAATCCATCCGTGGAAACATCAATCAATCTAGCTGCTAATAAGAAAGTTGAGAAGAATATCTCTGCTGTTCTTTCCAACTCGTTTGGTTTTGGCGGCACGAATGCCTCGATTATTATTCGCGAAATCTGACCGGGAGGCGGGGGCATGGGTAAGCCGTCAAAGTATCGACAGAAACAGCATGGCGGTATCGTCAAGTCGTTCTTGCTGTTCTTCCTTTTCCTGATTTTCATCGGCGGTGCTGTCGCCGCCGGCGCTGCGTGGAAAATCCACGACATGATTACGCGTGCGGGGCCGCTACCGGAAGAGAAAATCGTCTGGGTAAAATCCGGTATGAGCGTCAACAGTATCTCCCAACTGCTATTGTCGGAAGAAGCCATAGACTCAGAGCTTGCTTTCAAAATTACTGTGCGTGTACGGCAGGTTCAATCGAGCTTGCAAGCAGGAGAGTACCTTATTCCGGCTCGGTCCAGTGTTGATGATATTGTCCAGATATTATCTGAAGGTAACCCTTACTTGCGCAACATCACATTCCCTGAGGGAATTACGACCGCACAGGCACTTAAAACAGTGCAGGAAAACGATAAGCTCAGTGGTGAGATCACCATTACACCGGGTGAGGGTGAACTATTGCCTGAGACATACGCTTTTGTGCGCGGCGATCAGCGCGATGACATAATAAAGCGTATGCAATCTGCACAGGGCAAGCTGATAGAAGATTTGTGGGAAAACAGGGCTGCTGATCTGCCTATAGATAGCAAAGATGAGGCTATCATCCTCGCTTCGATCGTCGAAAAAGAAACCGGTGTCGACGGCGAGCGTGCGAAAGTTGCATCCGTCTTTATAAACAGATTGCGCAAAGGGATGAGACTACAATCTGACCCGACTGTTATTTATGGTATCACGCAAGGTGAGCCTTTAGGGCGCGGCTTACGCGTTAGTGAACTGCAAGGCGAGACGGAATATAACACCTACGTCATACGCGGCCTGCCACCGACCCCGATAGCCAATCCGGGTACTGATGCCATTGCAGCGGTCTTGAACCCGGCGGAAACAGATTACTATTATTTTGTGGCGGATGGCACGGGCGGGCACGCTTTTTCCCGTACGCTGGCCGAGCACAACGCAAATGTCAGAATATGGCGTCAGATCGAGCGTGAAAGAAACAGCAACTGATATGCCGGGAATCGCCAAATCATCCTTACAAAGTATGACAGGGTTTTCCCGTGTCGCTGGTGAAGTGTCACTCGGGCAAAAAATTTTCTCTTATATCTGGGAAATCAAAAGCCTCAACAACAAGGGGCTTGATATCCGATGCCGATTACCATCGTGGCTTGAAGCTCTTGAGCAGAATATCAGAACCGAAATAAAAACGGAAATATCGCGGGGGTCAGTGGCAGCCAATTTGACTCTGAAGTCGGCTGAGAATGCACAAAATCTCAGTATAAATCATAACGTACTCGAACAAGCCGTCGCAGCAACAACACTGATCCAGGATAAGCTCCCAACTGCACAACCGGCATCAATAGATGGTATATTATCAGTCCGTGGCCTTATCTCGGTAGCTGAAAGTGATCTGTCTGACGAAGAACAAGCCATTTTATCCAGGAGCCTGCTGCAATCACTGCGTGAGGCTGTCACGTCTCTTTGTGAAGCCAGAAGTGCTGAAGGCAAGGCCTTGCTAGATTTGCTGACAGGACATCTCGATGAAATTTCAAGATTACTGGAACTTGCCAAAAACGAGGCAGAGACTGCAACGAAAGCGCTGAGAACAAGATTGCAAGAACAGGTGAATTCTCTGGTTGGAGAGGCCGTTTCGGAAGAGCGCCTTGCTCAGGAAGTAACATTGCTAGCCGTCAAAGCGGATATAAGAGAGGAACTCGACAGGTTGGACGCGCATCTGGCTTCAGCCAGGGCCCTTCTGTGTCAGCATGAACCTGTAGGGCGAAAGCTGGACTTCCTTATTCAGGAATTCAATCGTGAAGCCAATACACTCTGCTCAAAGGCACATAATCTGGAACTGAAAAATATTGGCTTAGGGATGAAAGCAACAATCGATCAAATGCGCGAGCAGGTGCAGAATGTCCAATAAGAGTGCTTTCGTTACAGTTGACAAGATCAAGCGGCGTGGGCTCCTGTTCGTCGTATCCAGCCCCTCAGGTGCGGGTAAGACAACCCTTTGTAATCGTCTTTTGAAAACTGATCCAAACCTGACACTGTCGGTTTCCGCAACGACACGTCCGATACGTCCCGGTGAAGAAGACGGCAAAGACTATCATTTTGTGACAGAGCAGAAATTTTCCGAAATGCGTGAGGCAGGGCAATTTCTTGAGTCAGCCAGGGTATTCGGTAATTACTATGGTACACCGCGCGAACCAGTAGAGACTGCTTTGGCGCAAGGGCAAGATATCCTGTTCGATATTGACTGGCAGGGGGCGCAGCAGCTTGGTGAAACTGTCCCCACAGATCTGGTAAAAGTCTTTATTCTGCCGCCGTCCAGAGATGAACTGGAGCGGCGACTGAGGAATCGCGCACAAGATACGGATGATGTTGTCGCCATGAGGATGGCGAAAGCTGAAAGTGAAATTTCTCACTGGGCAGAGTATGACTACGCGGTCGTCAACTATGACATTGATGAAGCCGAGCAGTTAATGAGGTGCATACTTGTTGCTGAACGCCTCAAACGTACGCGTCAAACCGGCCTGAGTGACGCAGTCAGCAAAATCATTGCTCCTTGAGTGAGCAGAAAATTCTCGTGACTTGTTGATATTGGCTAACGCTAACCTGTTCAGCCCTTAGAGTTGACTCAAGCTGGGCGTCTTCCAGAATTGATACTGTTCGATCACCAAGCACAGCGTTGAGGGAGGTGCGGAGCATCTTTCTGCGTTGAGAGAATGCCGCCGCAGTAATTTTCTCAAGAGCCAGAATATCACAAGGAATATCTACTTTTGGAGCAAAGACCAGCACAGTGGAATCTACTTTTGGGGGTGGCGTAAAAGCTCTGGCCGGAAGATCAAATCCTTTGCTCACTTCACAGACTGATTGGGAGATGACAGATAAACGACCATAGGTTTTGTTACCGTGCACCGCGCTAATTCTGTCAGCCACTTCTTTCTGGAACATGAGCGCCATGCCGCGCCACCAGCGCGGTGAAGCTTTAAGCCATTTTATTAATAACTCCGTAGATATGTTGTAGGGCAGGTTGGATACAAGCCAGGCGTCCTGTTCATTTCCATGTTTCTTGATCAGGCTGGCTTCATCGGCACCAAGCGCATCCCCTTCAACGATAGTCAACTTATCGTCGAAGTAATTATTCAAATTGGCCAATGCTTCAATGCACCGTTTGTCCCGTTCAATGACCGTAAGCTGACAACCTGTTTCCAGTAAAGCACGTGTCAAGCCGCCGGGGCCCGGACCAATTTCGATAACGGAATCATCCTCTTGTATAGGAAGTTGGCGGACAATTTTGCGGGTGATATTCAAATCCAGCAAAAAGTGCTGCCCTAGGGATTTCTTTGCATTAAGTCCATGACTCTCGATAACCTCCCGCAAAGGGGGCAGGGATTCTTCAACCATCAGGCTTGCCTGATGTGGCGACTATCAAATCGGTTCCGATTGATATGAGTGATATGCGCCAGCGTAATCGCCTCAATCAGACTTTGGGGATTGGCGATACCCTTTCCAGCGATATTCAAACCTGTTCCGTGGTCAGGAGAGGTACGCACAATGGGTAGTCCAAGAGTGATATTAACCGCACCGAAGAAATCAATCGTCTTAATCGGTATTAGCCCCTGATCATGATACATCGTGATCGCTGCATGATATTGTGCCCGTGCCTGTTCATGAAACATTGTATCTGCAGGTAGCGGGCCAACAACATTTACACCTGCACGCTTGAGTACTTCCAAGGCTGGTCCAATAACTTCTTGTTCTTGCAGGCCGATTGTACCGCCTTCTCCGGCGTGTGGATTGAGACCAGCAACCGCTAGAACAGGGTTTTGTACGGAAAAATCACGCAACATGGATTCTGCAACTACGCGACATACGGATACGATGCGCTCCACAGATAGGGCAGGCGCGACAGCTTCAAGAGGTATATGTACCGTTACAGGCGTCACTTTGAGAGTTTGCCCAGCCAGCATCATCACTGGACCACGGGCAAGTCCTGACGGCAGGTCAGCGTTCTTGGTTAAATGACCCAGATACTCAGTGTGCCCAGCAAATTCAAACCCTGCGCTTGTCAATACTTCTTTCTGGATCGGATTCGTGACAATCCCGGAGACCTCCCCGGCAAGTGCCAGCTTTACGGCTCTATCGATAGAAGCGATTACCACATCAGCGTGTTCAACAGATGGCTTACCAGGCTTGACCTGAAGTATATCGTTAGTTGCAGCTGGCAAAGGCAAGACAGGCAAACCGCTGACAAAAGCATTCTGCGTTTCGGCTGGCCCCGAAATAGTAACCACCGGGATGTCCATGCCGAGCATGCGCCGCACAGCTGATACCCGTGCAGGGTCATCTAGCAGAAAAAAGGGAATAGCGGCCGCCGGGGCTCTTGCACTCAAAAATTGATAAGCCTTAAGGGTGACCTCGGTGCCAATTCCTGATGGTTCTCCCATCGTCACGGCAACCGGAAGACCGGAACTGATTGCAGTTTCGGACAACCTTGTTCTCCGTCAGGAATTATCGTTATCTTCTGTGCTCTTCGTCAGGCGCATGTCGACCGCCGAATCGCGTTTTAGATCGCGAAGGTAACGGCGGGAGATGAGCTCAAGTTGGTCAGCGAAGAGTTTGTCTTCAATAGCCTCGCGTGGCGGTAAACCAAGGCCTTCATCTTTCGAGCAAAGAAGAAGGGCGTGGTAACCATTGGCCGTTGCAATCAGGTCTGTGGTCTGACCTCGCTCCAGGGCGTCAACAGGGCCTCGAAACGGTAACTCCATGGCATCAGCGGGGACGTTTGAAAGCAGAGTCACGCCAATATCAGTGCCCAGATCAATACTCAGCTCACCCGTCCCGGCACAGACATTGGTCTGGTTGAGTTTGGCAAAAGCTTCCCGAGCTGTTTGCTCACCGACATATAGTGGAGCACCTGCATAGGCTACTTCATATGTCTTTGTACCTGCTTCTCTGGGCTCCCGCTTTGAACGGACAGCCATAATATGCATCATGCCATCGTGAGGGGTTGGTATGGACACGCTGCCTTCATTCAGTTTCTCGACAACAGTTGCGAGTTCAGGGTCCATTTCCGCAAGCGTTGTCCACCCACGATCACCGCCATTAGCGGCAGAAGTGCAGTAAGAGAACTGACGTGCCAATGCATCGAATGGTACGCCATTGCGCATCTGTTCAATCATCTGCATGCCTGCATTATAAATTTCCTGAGAGCTGGAATCATCCTCGATCGGCAAGCAGATTTCGGAAATGAGATATTGCTCTTTACGCGTATCCGCGAGCAACCTGTGCATCACTTCATCAACTTCTTCGTCACTGACGCGAACACGATCTCTGTAACGTGCAGCGACAAGTCGTTGCCATACGAGCCGAGAACGAAGCTGGTCACGCAATGTTGACGGGGCAATTTGTTGGGAAAGAAGTTGTTGTTCCAGTTGAGGTATCGTTGCACCCACGGATGCTGCAATGCGACCAAATTCTTCCTCAACCTGTTCTGGATTTATTTTGAATTCGAGGCGTTTTGCTTCCTGAAGTTTGACTTTCTCATCAACAAGATCCTGCAAGGCACGGCGCTGAAGTTGCGGGTAGGCAGACTCTGGAATGCGCCCCCCGGATGTCAAAAGCATGAGGCGCATGCGTTGAGACACATCAAATGTGGAAATCATTTCGTCATTAACCGTGGCGGCCACTGCTTCGGACGCCTGTACCTGTTGGGCCTGCGCAGAGGCTGCGCAGAACAGAGCGGCAAGTCCGGTGGCAGAAGACAAAATGAACTTAGAGATATACGCCATGATTTTATGATACCTTGTCATGTCAGGTTATTCCGGAAAATACCGCATTAAGCATGATGTGCAAGCAAATGGCGCGTGAAAAAGCCGTAAATCTCGAATTATCTGCAGCAGGCCCAACCAGTAATTAACGCTCTAACTGCCTGCTTTAATTACCAAAACCACTTAACTCGAGATTTATGGTCAGGGAGTTGCCGAACTCCAGCCCCCCTGCATTGGTGTTATCGATACGGTAAGCCAGCAGAAGGCTGCTGCATTCATCGCGGTAACCCAGGGAAATAATCTGTTGAGTTACCCGCCCCCTGCTGATTTCATTTCGCTGACGCGCACCGACGGTCCAGTTATCAGTAATATTGTAGGAGACGCCGCTTAAAAGAAATTCATTATCATTCTCGGTTTCGTCGACATTTATCGTGTCCACTTTCACATAAGAAAGGTTCGTGCCGAACCGCCCAAACCTGCCCGTGAAAGTGCTTTCCGCCCGGCGGATACTCGCGTCATCCTTGTCCAGCCTGAACCTGTTATCAAAATTGAAAACACCACGCTTGCCGATGCTGAATGCGCCAACAATATCGGATTCAGTGGCACCTAACCCCGGCGAGAGAAAGTATGCCTCATAGGCAGTTGTTTCCTGATCGCGAAACTGCTGTCCGATGGCACCTTTCATGGTGAGGCCATTGTCAAAAACGGCAGAGGCATTCAGGCCGACATTGGCTCTGTTACCATTCTCCCAGAGGTCATAGCCGGATGACTTGTTCCAGTCGAACAGGCTGGTAGTGTCAAACTGGAAAAATTGAGAGTCTTCGTTGACAATCTCCGGCAAGAGGAACCGGTTTCCTTCAGTATCGAACCGTTCACTGTTAAAATCCTCGTCGGTCGCTGTAATCAGCTGGACTTTCGGCTCAATGATGACAGTCGAATTTTGCCCTCTTCGAACGAGCGGGTAAGACCATTCAACACCGGCAGTTGGCAGTAGCCGACTTTTCGAAGAGGATTGATCTTCTCCCTGACCAGGGAAGGTTTGCAAGCAGGCTTCAAAGCTGTTGGTCCCGGCGCTGTCATTACAAACCTCGCTACCTCGGTCGAGACGGCTGAAACTATAAGCATCACCACGTAATTCGGCGTAAAGCTTGAAACGATGACCGCCTGAAGAGGTGAAAACCCTATCCCACTGCGCTGCCAATGTTGCGCGCTGGCTTGACACACCGTCATTTCTTTCCAACGCTATAAAGCTTGCATTAAAGTTCGTCTGACCACCAATCAAAGGTGTGTCAAACATATTGGCACTATACTGGATGCGCGGCAGGCCGTGGCCCACATTGTCGTTATCTTCGTTCAGCCGCAAAGTCTTGAATCCCAAAAATTCAGCTGAAAATAAGGTATTCTCTGTACGGCGTTGAAGATTGATGTTGCTGGACAGACGGTCTGGCCTGAATACTCCGCGTGCGTTACGAAGATCGCCTTCGGGCTGCACATCATATGTTAGCAGGTAAAACTTGTCTGAAGCATACTCAGCATCAAATCCGAGCTGCCAATTGTCTGCAAACCTGTATTCACCTTCGCCAAAAAAGTGAAACCTTGTGCCGGGCACGGAACGACCGTCGGCATTGGCTCTAAGGATACGGTTTCCATCAGAGTCAAACAGCAATTCCTGGGTAACAAGATCGCGCTGAGTAATATCATCCAGACGCGCCTCTATTTCGGAATTTCGCGTATCAATCACCCCACCTTGCAATACTGCTTCGCCCCGACTTGCTTTGAAGCGATATTCACCACGATAAAGAATCCCCTGCCGCTCCATATATCTGGCAGCAACGGTAGCATCCTGATTATCCGAGATAGCAATATAATAAGGCGTCTCCAGATATATCCCTTGTTGCGTCGTCGTTCCAAAGTCAGGTGTGAGGAAGCCTGACTGTCTCTCAACGGACGGTTCTGGAATCTGCATGTAAGGCAGGTAGAGGGCAGGGACGCCAAGTACTTCTAGACGAGCGTCTCTGAATCGAATGACCTCATTTTCCCTGTCTTGCGTTACGCGTAAGGCCTTTACCTGCCAGGTCGGTCGTTTCTCGTCACCACTTTCCGTACAAACTTCACATGAGGTGTAAACAGCACGCGACAATTCGTTCCGTTCATCGCCGGTTTTGACAACTGTATTGCCAGCCAGCTTGGAATTATTTTCGAGTAACGCAGAGAAGTTGGTGGCAATTCCGTCAGCAAGATCCCCAGTGAGTTCGACTTCATCCGCGAAGTAGGTCAAGCCATCTGTATCCGTGATGGATACATTGCCCACAGCGATAACGATATCTGTTGTGGGATTATAAATGACCCGGTCGGACGTCAGGAACTGCTCGCCGAAATAGGCCTTGACGTTTCCTTCCGCGATGATCGGACTGTCAGTACTGGCCCGATTGATGATATCCGCTTCAAACAGGACAATCTCGTCACGGTTGGGCGCAAGTTGTGCATACGCGATGGCAGACGCTGTGGTCAGCGTTGCAGCAGCAACGGCAGCAAGCTTCCGGGGAAGCGGCTTCAGGAAGGCATATCGCAGTACCATACGACTCAAGTAGAGTGACTCGCGCGTGAGAACGCTCGCAAATACGCATGATCTGTGAAAAATCCTGCCCATGTGTCAGCCATCCTCTGTGTAGAGTAGCATGGTCAGTGACAAGAGAACGGCAATCGCAGCAGGTGCCCATGCCGCAAGCCAGACCGGGGCCACCTGCGCCTCAGCAGTCGCATTGGAAAGCTCGGAAGAAATAAACAGGACAAACCCTGCAGCGATACCTGAGAGGATCAATGGCAAGGTACCACCGCTTCTTAAAGGCTTCATGGAAAACAATGCAGCAATCAGCACCATTGCCATCAGTTTGACAGGCAAAGATATCAGATCATGATACCTCAATTGATAAGCAACGATCGGCAAACCTGCATCTTCAATGACCTGTGTAAAATCACGGAGCGTCCATATTGAAAGGCTATCGGGTTTCGCGATGTCCTCACGCAAATCCTCCAGGTCAAAGGCAGAGGGTATGATTTCAGCTTCAACCAGAACCGGCTTGGTATCGCCTGGCCTGCTGCGATAAGCATCCGCCAGTACAAATTGTTTATTCTCCAGCACGACTTTGTCTGCATCCCAGCGCTCTATAAATACTCCTTGTAAATCGCGCTTCCAGATTGTGACGTCCGAGAGTGTACGCTGGGATAAATTGTATTTCTCTGCATGGAGAATGAGGGCAAGATCATCTGTTCGCTGTCTGACCCAGATGTCCCCTTCGACGGTTGTCAAAAGCTGGGTGCTTTTACCACGAATACTGTTTTTTTCAGCGTCAGCCTGCGCAGACATTCGTGAGGCCAATGGGTCAAGCAAGGTCAGAATGATGACCCCAAGACACAATGACAGAAGGGCGACCGGGCTTATGATGCGCCAAACCGACATCCCGGCGGATCGCATCACAGCGATCTCTGATCGACGGTTAAGCTGATAGAACGCCCACATCGTTCCAAACAGGAATATGAAAGGGGTCAGCGTCAAAGCCAGTTTGGGCGCACGCAATAATGTAAGCTTCAGGGCAAAATTAAAGCCTGCATCCTCAATTTTCTCGACTTCACGTAAACTCTCGATCAGGTCAATCAGCAAAATGAGCCCTGAAAGTATAAGAAAAAGCCCGACTATGCCGATAACTGCCTGCAAAGTGAGGTATCTGTATATGGTCCAGGGAAGGGTCATGCGTGCTCCAGGCCCTGATGATGCAGTTGCCGATTTTGTCTAAGACCAAGCCTGGGCTTGCCAATCAGCAATATAAGACAGCCTGCAATACCAATGAGGGGGAGCAAATATTGAAGGATGTTCAGGACTGCTGACCCGGCGGCGGCATTTTGCACGGCAAATCCAGTTACGCGGAAGAACAGGACTGCCGCTATTGCTATGAGGATGCGGCGTCCATAACCGAAGCGATTGAAGCCGCCTTTTAGCAAGGCCACCATGGCAATCAGGGCAAACAGCAGATTGTAGAAAGGTGTTGCCAGTCTTGCATGTCCCTCGGCCACCAGAACACCTGCCTGTTCGCGATCATAGGCTTTCTCCATATCAGGCGTCAGCAGCTCGGAAATATATCTTTCTGTCTCTTCGAGATAGGCCATCTCAGCCGGCTTTTGATAAGGACGCAGATCAACAGCCGTCTCGTCAAAATTTACAATGTTCACGCCCTCGATATCCGGAGCTTCTCGCTGGATCGTACCACGCGCCAGATGCAGACGAGGGCCGGTATTGGTGTCGCGGTAAAGACCGCTCTCTGCCATATAGGTTATTGGCTCATCAGCTTTGCGGCGGTCATGAATAAGGATGCCCAGATACTGGTTACCTGGCCTGACTTCCTCGGCATAAATCATCAGACCTGTGCTGACGGTTGTAAAAACGCCGCTCTGCACCAGTGAATGCGCGATGTCTGTGCGCACTTCATAAACTGTCTGCTTAAGCTGCCGATAGCTTTTCGGCATCAGGTCAAGGTTCAGATAAAAGGTGAAAGCTGTACCGATGAGCGCAAGCAGTAAAAGAGGGCGGGCGACACGTAATGTGCTCGCGCCTGTTGCTGACATGACTGGCAGTTCACTGTCAGTCTTGAGCCGGTTCAGGGTGTATATCGTCGCCGCAAAAACAGTGAAGGGCGTGATGACTGAGAGCAAATTCGGGATAATCAACAAAGAAACTCTGGCGAAGGCAACGAAGCTGCCACCGTCCTCGACCATAATGTCTGATTTTTGCAATATCTGCGTTAACCAGACGATCGCCGTCACACAAGCAGTCATCAGGATGAGTGGCTTCAGGCTTTGCGCGAAGATATATCTGTCCAGCTGGTTCACACAAACCTCTATACTTCTCT
>JALEGJ010000024.1 GCA_022763115.1 Aquisalinus sp. | reverse complement strand
GCCTCATCCAGTTGGCGGGGCAGAAATTCGCGAATCACCTCGATCTCGGCGCGCTCCTGTTCGGCCAGTTCGATGCGCCCGGCATCTTCATAGGTCTTTGCCGAATCTTCGCGCTGCTTGACCATTTTGGTCAGCACAGCCAGCACTTCTTCGTCCGTCAGGCCGGAGCAGCGATCCTCTGATCGTGCGGCGATGTCCTTGTCCTTGATGGCAGCATTCATCAGGCGCAGCGTGCCAATCTTCACCTTGCTGTCACGGGCTTTCATGGCCGTTTTCAATGCTTCATTTATCTGGTCGCACAACATGCGATGCTCCTTTTCAACCGACGGAAATTTGCCTCACGCCGGGTTCAGTGCCAGCCTGTCGCCGGAAATAATTTTGAGACCGTAAAGTTTGAGTCCGTGGTTTTCTTGACCCTGTTTGTGCTTTCAACTAGTTTCCGCGCAATTTGCGTGCCACCAACTTCAACCTGCACATGCCTTGCGCCGCACCGAAAAGCTGACCCTTCAGCTGCTCGGGCGCCCAAGCGAAGGACGGAAACTAGACCTCTATGCGCCTGTGTCAAGACAATGATAATACAACAGTAACAACCGGCATTCTGGTTCTCGCGGACGGAACTGTTTTCGAGGGCCAGGGCTTCGGTGCCAGCGGCGCGGTCGCCGGGGAAGTCTGCTTCAACACTGCCATGACCGGCTATCAGGAGATTCTGAGCGACCCCTCCTATGCAGGGCAGATCATCACCTTCACCTTCCCCCATGTGGGAAATGTTGGCGTAAATCCGGAGGATATCGAGAATATCTCGGACGCTGCCTCAACAGCAGCACGCGGCGCTATTGTCCGGGCGCCGGTCACGACACCGTCCAATTATCGCGCCCAGATTGACCTGCCCGGCTGGATGAAGCGTCGCGGCATCATCGGCCTTTCCGGCATAGACACCAGAGCCCTCACCGCCCGCATCCGCGAACAAGGCATGCCGCATGGGGTGATCGCCCATGATCCATCCGGTAACTTCAACGTGAGCAAATTACAGCAACAGGCCGCTAACTGGCGCGGCCTTGAAGGCGCCGATCTCGCCCGGGAAGTGACCACCGCGAAAACCTATCCCGTTGACCAGACCGCATGGCAATGGGGCACCGGCTACGGCAAACACGAGGACCCGGATGCACCGCATGTGGTGGTCATGGATTTCGGCGTGAAGCGCAATATCCTCCGCCTCCTGGCCACTGAGCGCTGCCGCGTGACGGTTGTCCCGGCACAGGCCAGTTACGAGGACATTATGGAATTGTCGCCGGATGGTGTCGTCCTCTCAAACGGCCCGGGCGACCCTGCCGCCACCGGCGAATATGCCGTGCCGGTCATCCGCCAACTGATCGAACACAAAATTCCCTTGCTCGGCATCTGTCTCGGCCACCAGATGCTGGCCCTCGCAGCAGGGGCATCAACCAAGAAAATGCTGCAGGGCCACCATGGTGCCAACCACCCGGTCAAGGATCACACCACCGGCAAGGTCGAGATCGTTTCCATGAATCACGGCTTCACAGTGGACGAGACTACCCTGCCCGACAATGTCGAACAGACGCACACCTCACTGTTTGATGGCAGCAATTCAGGCATCGCCCTGAAAGATGCCCCGGCCTTTTCCGTGCAGCATCACCCGGAAGCAAGCCCGGGGCCGCAGGACAGCTACTACCTCTTCCAGCGTTTTGTTGAGTTGCTCACGAAGAGTAAGAAATAATCCTGCTACTGAGCTGGAAATCCGGTCAGGTACGCATCTCGCCAGAATGAGAAGATGTTAAACTCGCCATGCTTGGTCGGATGGCATCTGATTGGCGTCCCCTTCGGGTTTCCGAACCCCGGTTCCGGCGCACACTCACGCTCATAAGCGGCCTGTTCAAGATCCGATCTCGCCTCAAGCATATTTACCTGCTTCGGGAAAACCCGGAAATGCATCCGGGACTTCAACTCATCATCCAGAGCTGGCAGCATTTTCTCGATATTGGTCCACTTGCCCAATGTGCGCTGATCGGCAGAGCGCGGATCTTCGAACAGCTCATCAATCCACTCCAGCAAACTGCCCTGAGGTGGCACACCGCCGAGATAAAGCTCTCGCGACTCGGCAATAGGGTGCAGGCTGAGATTATGGAATTCAATGCCCCTGGCGCGAATTGTCGGTGCAGCCAGTGTCCGGAAATCGCGGATGGTTGAAGCGCCCCCCATATAAACAACTTTCTCCCACGGCAAATCCGGGTAGCGCCACAAAAGCTCATTCCCGACAAGCGCCCCCATGGAGTGACCGTAATAATGCACCTCCACCGGTATGCGTTCACCATCAATCAGAAAACCGCCCTCACCTTGTTCGAGTTCACAATTAAGGCGATCAAAGAATAAAGCGAAGCCACCCGTGAAACTGTCGCCGCCGCGCAGTCGCCCGCCAGAGCGCTCAAGCGCCTGATCCTGACGAATGGATGCCTGTATGGTCAGATCCGCACAATCCCGGCCACCCTGCTGACGGAAAGACTGTACGAAACCAGCATAGGACTGTTCATCGACAAATGCGTCATAGTCTGGGTCCCGCACATCCACCTCAAACGCAAGACGGGTCCGCCGCACCATATTATCCCAGGCCCGCGTCCCCACATCCGGCCCGAGCATGGACGTGATAAAGCGCACAGGGAACAAGGCAGAGTATTGCAACTCTTTCTGCCCGACCCGGTAGACCTGATCGTTGAGGATGCGGTCGAATTGACGCTCTTCCTGCTCATCAAAGTCAAGATCAGTTCCCGGTGTCATGAAAGGCAGAGACAGACGCTGCGACATGCATCGCTTCAGGTCCTCCGTGTTGTTGCCATCGAAGGAAAGATTTTCGCAAGCCTGACGCAGCCGATCCGTTGTCAGATAGTATTCTGTCCCTTCGCGCCGAACCACACTCTGGTTCCAGCGGATTTGCTGGTCACCGAAAACCTCGGGGCTGCGGAAGATACCGCCGCCAATATCGCGGATCAGGCGGGAGGTAATAAAGTAGCTGTCACCAATTGTGTCTCGGCTGCCCTTCCGAACACAGCACAAGCTGTCGGCATACGTCAGTTTGAAGTCAGAATTCCAGATCAGGAACAGGGGTTGATAGCCATCGCGCAACATCATGGGCGCCAGTGCCTCTGCGTTGCGCAGGGCACCTTCATGGCTGACCATCCCGCCATGGCCGAAAACCAGCAGCTTGAACGGCTTCTGCGACTCGCCTGGTTTCGGCGGGTTATTGTTGGCCCATTTCTCGGCCTGCGCGCGCAAATGATAAATGACCGGGTCAATCGCCTTGATCGGATCGATGTTTTTACGCTCGGGAACCGTGCTACCCTCCTCCCCGTAGATGCGACGGAACTGTCCCTGATACCGAACAGCGATGGTCATCGGTTCGACAGAGCATCTGCGCGGGTCCGAGCCAGAGCGAATGATCGGGATCTGCTGAACCTTGCCACCAGCTTGCGGATCATCAGGCCGGTTCATTTCAGGCTTGCAGATATTGGTGGCTGCCCAATCCGGTGTGGCGTTCATGGGTTTGCGGTCAACCGTTATGCAGCCCGCCAGCAGAAGCAGACCGAATGCACCTATGATTGATCTTGCCGACATCCTATCCCCCTCTTCTCAACCTGTGGCTGTATCTCTAGCGGAAAAATCGTCAGCGCGATACTGTCACAATCACCATCGCACTCTATAGTCCTTCTATGGCTGATGGCAGTAATTCAGAATACCGAATAGAGACGGTTGGCGCGATGGCAGATGTGCCGCGCGATGCCTGGGATCAACTGGCCAACCCAGCTGACCAGCCTTTCCATCCGTTCGTCTGTTTTGATTTTCTGGAGGCGCTGGAATTATCTGGCTCGGTAGACCCTGAAAAAGGCTGGGCCCCTTGCCACCTGCTTCTGGAGAAGGAGCAAAAGCTGGTCGCGGCCCTGCCTCTGTATTTCAAGGGACACAGCCAGGGTGAATATATTTTCGATCATGCCTGGGCCGATGCCTATGAGCGCGCCGGCGGGAATTATTATCCGAAACTTCTGTCGGCTGTACCTTTTACGCCAGTGCCAGGGCCCAGACTGCTCGCACAAAACCCGGCTGATGCAAGCGTTCTGGCAAATGCTGCCATGCAAATTGCGGAGCGGTATCAGGTATCATCGCTACATCTAAATTTCACAACGCCCGGGCAAACCAGCCTTTTGGAGGAGTGCGGCTACCTGAAACGCATGGGTCAGCAGTTTCATTTTCGAAATCGGGACTATCAGTCTTTTGAGGATTTTCTCGATACGCTTGCCTCCCGAAAGCGGAAGAACTTACGCAAGGAGCGACAATCCGTCGGCGAAGCCGGGGTCGAGATCGAATGGCTGCAGGGTGATGAAATTGAAGAGCACCACCTGGATCAGTTCTGGATTTTCTATCAGGACACGGGCAACAGGAAATGGGGAACTCCCTACCTCACAAGAGTATTCTTCCAGCTACTCGTCGAACGCATGGCAGATCAGGTGCTGCTCGTGATGGCAAAAAAAGACGGTCAGTATATTGCCGGCGCCCTGAACATGATCGGCGGCGATACACTCTATGGTCGCTATTGGGGATGCACACATTATGTGCCCAACCTGCACTTTGAAGTCTGCTATTATCAGGCCATCGACTACGCCATCCGGCATGGGCTGCAACGCGTCGAGGCTGGAGCGCAAGGCGAGCATAAGCTGGCGCGCGGCTATGAACCGGTGGCCACTTCCTCAGCACACTGGATCAGGGATCAGGGTTTCCGGGATGCTGTTGCCCGTTATCTCACCAGCGAACGTGAGCATGTTGAAGGCGATATAGAACTTTTGAATAGTTATACCCCCTTTCGAAAAGGGTGATATACTGCCCCTTATGATAACAATCGCAACATTCCTGAACCCGGAAGAGGCAAAAGTCGCGCGCAGCTTTCTGGTGGCAAACGGCATAGAGGCGAGCATCCTCGGAGAGGAAAGCCTCTCAGTTATGCCCCATATCGGCATGGGCGCAAAAAGCTATCAGCTTATCGTCGACAATGACGATGAGGCTACAGCTAAAGGCCTGCTGGCTGATGTGGAAGAAGCACACAGCGACATTGAGGATGAGACGGCAGAGCGGCAGCGAAGGTCCGACAAAAAACATTTGTTTCTGTGGCTGGCTGTCGCTGCGTCTATTTTTGTCATCTTTGTTGGCAACAGCTATTCGCAAGAGATCTTTCAGGCGCCCGTTTCGGCGACAGACTACATTGCCTGCTGGTTCAGGAATTTATTCTAGAGGAATTTATGCAAGTACCTGCCTACGACGCGGAAAACATTTTTGCCAAAATCATCCGTGGCGAAATTCCCAATACAACCGTTTACGAGGACGATGATGTGCTGTCGTTCATGGATCTGTTCCCGCAATCCGAGGGGCATACGCTGGTCATCCCGAAGAAAGTGCAAGCCGTCAATTTTCTGGATATAGATGCTGAAACCCTTGGTGAGTTAATCCGGCGAACACAGATTATTGCCAAGGCCGTTAATGAAGCACTTAATCCGGAAGGTATCCGTATTGTTCAGTTCAATGGCGAAGCTGCCGGACAAACTGTTTTTCACCTGCATTTCCACATCATTCCCATGTGGCAAACCAG
>JALEGJ010000023.1 GCA_022763115.1 Aquisalinus sp. | reverse complement strand
GCACCACCCGGTAAAATGCTAAAATAATTGAGAAAAAACGCAATGATTCTAACGGATTTAATGTGAACGATAAAAACGACGATTCATCGCCGGATGATTCCGGCGTGCCGCCCGGTGAAGACATTCAGCAGATTTCCATAGAAGACGAGATGCGCAAATCCTATCTGGATTATGCGATGAGCGTCATTGTCTCCCGCGCCATTCCTGATGCGCGTGATGGCCTGAAACCGGTGCATAGGCGCATCCTCTGGTCGATGCACACAAACGGGCAGGTCTGGAACAAGCCATATTCCAAGTCGGCGCGTGTGGTTGGCGATGTGATCGGTAAATATCACCCCCATGGCGATCAGGCTGTCTATGATGCACTGGTCCGCATGGCGCAGGACTTCTCCATGAGCCTGCCGCTGCTTGACGGGCAGGGGAACTTCGGCTCGATCGACAACGACCCGCCAGCCGCCATGCGATACACAGAAGTGCGCATGGCCAAACCGGCTGACTCTCTGCTCGCAGATATTGAAAAAGATACGGTCGATTTTCAGGTCAACTATGACGGCAAGGAAAAAGAGCCGGTCGTTCTCCCCGCACGGTTCCCGAATCTGCTGGTGAATGGTGCAGGGGGCATCGCGGTCGGCATGGCAACGAATATCCCGCCCCATAATCTCGGCGAGATCATTGATGCCACAGTGGCCCTGATCGAGGATCCGGATGTTACAGATTCTGCCCTTCTCGATATTGTTCCGGGGCCTGATTTTCCTACAGGTGCCCAAATTCTCGGGCAATCCGGCTCAAGGTCGGCTCTCCTGACAGGCCGCGGCTCCATCATCATGCGCGCGCGCACCAGCATTGAGGAAATCCGCAAGGACCGTATGGCAATCATCGCCCATGACGTGCCGTATCAGGTGAACAAGGCGCTGATGATCGAGAAAATCTCTGCATTGGTGCGTGAGAAGAAAATTGAGGGTATTGCCGACCTGCGAGATGAGTCTGATCGCTCCGGTATTCGTGTGGTGATCGAACTGCGCCGGGATGCTGTGCCGGATGTCGTATTGAATAACCTCTATAAGCAGTCACAACTGCAAACCAGCTTCGGCGCCAACATTCTGGCGCTCAATGGCGGTCGCCCCGAGCAGATGAACCTGCGCTCCGTCCTGACTTCATTCATCGGGTTCCGGGAAGAAGTCGTCACACGGCGAACAAAATTCGAGTTGCGCAAGGCGCGGGATCGGGCCCATGTCCTGGTTGGCTTGGCGATTGCTGTCGCCAACATTGATGAAGTCGTGGCCTTGATCCGCAAGGCCCCGGACCCGTCCACAGCGCGTGAACAGCTGATGGCGCGCAACTGGCCAGCCAAGGATTTTGCCCCGTTGGTCGCCCTTGTGGCAGACCCGCGCCATTCCCTGCAGGAAGACGGAACGCTCAAACTGTCAGAAGAGCAGGCTCGAGCCATTCTTGATTTGCGCCTGCAACGCCTCACGGCGCTTGGCCGCGATGAAATCGGAGACGAACTCAAAGACCTTGCCGAGAAAATCAAGGATTACCTCGACATTCTGCGCAAACGCGAGCGCGTCATGCAGATCATTCTTGATGAACTGGCTGAGGTCCGCGAGCAGTTTGCTGTACCGCGCCGTACAGAGATCATTGATGCCGGCTTCGAGATGGAAGACGAGGATCTTATCGCCCGCGAAGAGATGGTCGTCACGGTAACGCATGGCGGCTATGTAAAACGTACACCGCTCTCCACCTACAGGGCCCAGCGACGCGGTGGCAAGGGCCGTGCCGGCATGAAGATGAAGGACGAGGATTTCGTCTCTCAGCTTTTCGTCGGTAATACGCACACGCCGCTTCTGTTCTTCACATCCTCGGGCATGGTCTACAAGATGAAGCTCTGGCGCTTGCCGGAAGGTGCGCCATCAGCGCGGGGCAAGGCATTCGTCAATCTCCTGCCGTTGCAGCAGGGCGAGCGCGTGACCACGATCCTGCCGTTGCCCGAAGATGAAAAAGACTGGGCACAGATGGACATCATGTTTGCCACTGGCTCAGGTGGTGTGCGTCGTAACAAACTGTCAGATTTCACGCAGATCAACCGCAACGGCAAGATCGCCATGAAATTGGACGAAGGTGACGAGATCGTTGGTGTGCAGCTTGCCCGTGAGACGGACAATGTGCTGCTGACCACATCAAGCGGCAACTGCATCCGCTTCCCGGTTGATGCTATCCGTGTCTTTACCGGGCGCACCTCAACGGGTGTCCGTGGTATCAAGCTGGATGAGAACGCCGCCCTGGGAGAAGATAAGGTCATCTCCATGGCGATCCTTGATGGTGTTGAAATCACCTCGGACGAAGCCAGGGCTTATCTGAAATATGCCTCTGCCATGCGCCGCGCCATGGCCGGGGAGGCTGGCTCTGCAGAAGATGAAAGCCCGGATACGGAAGCACAGGATGGGGCCGATACAAGCCTTTCCGATGAGCGCATTGCCGAGTTGCAGGTCAGGGAACAGTTCATCCTGACGGTAACTGAAAACGGTTATGGCAAACGCTCTTCGTCGTATGAATATCGAACCTCGGGCCGTGGCGGGAAGGGCATCATTGCCATCACCACGAATGAGAGGAACGGGTGCGTTACGGCATCTTTCCCGGTACAGGAAGCTGATGAGATCATGCTTGTTACTGATGGGGGTCAATTGATCCGCACCAGGGTCGAGGATATCCGCATTGCCGGTCGCAGTACCCAAGGGGTGACAATCCTGAAGACCCGCGATGACGAGAAAGTGGTTTCCGTCGAGCACGTGCCGGAGATCAGCGACGAAGAAGGGGAGATCGACAATGGCTGAACGGACAGGCCTTTACCCTGGCACGTTTGATCCCCTGACAAACGGTCATCTCGATATTATCAGCCGCGCGCTGAAGCTTGTGGACACACTCTATATTGGTGTCGCCATAAATCGTGATAAGGGACCGCTCTTCTCCCTCGAAGAGCGCGTTGAGATGGTTGAAGCCGAGACCAGGGCCTTGAGTGAGGGCGGCAGCTCGGTCATCAAAGTCGTGCCTTTCGACACCCTGCTCATGTCATTTGCAGAGGAATTGAAGGCCGACATTATTGTCCGGGGACTTCGAGCCGTGGCCGATTTTGAGTATGAATTTCAAATGGTTGGCATGAATTCCTTCCTGAATGATGAGATCGAAACCGTCTTTTTGATGGCAGACCCGCATCATCAGGCCATTGCCTCCAAACTGGTGAAGGAAATTGCCCGTCTCAAGGGCGATATTTCGAGTTTCGTGCCTTCGGATATCGCCAGAAAGCTAAATGAAAAATTTGGTAATTAAACGGCCTGCGAGACGATACGCCCTAGTCCCCCATAGAAAGTTGCGTTAATCATGGCCTTTGTTCTGGTGGGCCATCAGGAGGAGTTCGATCCCAATGCGTTTCAAAAATAAAATACTGCCAGCCGCAGCTACGTTGCCGTTACTTGCAATGTCAGCCCTCTCTGCGACGGCGGCAACGCCTGAAGAAGTTGTGGAAGCAGCACCTGCAGCAGCGTGGCGCGCCGTTGACCCGGACAATCTGGTCTTCATGGATCTGCCCAGCGGCCGCATCATTATCGAATTGCGCGAGGACTTTGCCCCGCAACATGTCGAGCGCATCAAGACGCTGACCCGTCAGGGGTTCTATGACGGCCTCCTGTTCCACCGGGTCATCGAAGGCTTCATGGCTCAGGGCGGTGACCCAACCGGCACAGGCACCGGCTCATCAGACCTGCCGGACCTTCAGGGCGAGTTCATGCGTGATGCCACAGAGGCGGCTGCTGCCGGTTTCTCGGCTATCGGCCGCGACTCGCGCTCGCCACGGCTCGGTTTTATTGGCCCGATCCCTGTCGCAGCCCAGCCGGAAGTGATGAAAGACTTTCTCGTGGAAGATAACATCGCGCTCTGGGGCATGCATTGTCGCGGCGTCATGTCCATGGCGCGGGCAAATGATCCCAATAGCGCCAACAGCCAGTTCTTCCTGATGTTTGGCGATTCCCGCTCTTCCCTCGATCAGAAATATACAATCTGGGGCCGTGTTGTAGATGGCTTTGAAAATGCCCGTCGCATCAACAGGGGGGAGCCACCTGAGCGTCCGACACCTATCGTGCGCATGCGTCTTGGCAGCGATGTGCCAATGGAAGATCGTGAGTATGTGGAAGTCTTGCGCACGGATAGCCTTGAATTTCGTGATTACCTCTCTGCGGGTGGCGAAATAACAGAGGATGGATATGTGAACGACGTCTGTAACGTCAGAATTCCCGTAAAAATAAATGGAGAAATAGAACTTTGACCGACAATAACCTGATACTGGAAACCGAAGTTGGCTCGATTGTTATTGAGACTTACCCGGATAAAGCCCCCAAACATGTCGAGCAGATCACGCGCCTTGCTGAAGACGGGTTTTACGACGGCCTGAACTTTCACCGGGTGATTGATGGTTTCATGGCGCAGGGCGGTTGTCCGAATGGCACAGGCATGGGCGGTGCGGACGAAAACATTCCCGCAGAGTTCAATGATGTCAGCCATCAGGAAGGCATCTGTTCCATGGCACGTGCCCAGGACCCGAATTCTGCCTCCAGCCAGTTCTTTATATGCCTTGATGATGCATCCTTCCTGGACGGACAATACACCGTCTGGGGCAAGGTCGTTGAAGGCATCGAAAATGTGCATGCCATCAACAAGGGTGAGCCCCCGGCAAATCCGACAAAGATCGTCAAGTTCCGCAAGGCAGCTTAAACTGATTACCCAGTCTGGCGCATCATGATGGCGCGCCGTGTTGAAGAAATTAAAAGCGATAGTCGGGATCCAGCCTGCTATCGCTTTTTGCTTGAGTTAACCTGATTATGCGCGTTGATGAATTTGATTTCGATCTGCCTGACGAGTTGATCGCCCTACGACCGGCATCACCGCGTTCAGCGTCTCGCTTGCTATGTGTCGGTAAAGAGTTGGTAGACAGACAATTCTCTGACATCATTGAAGTATTGCAGCCGGGTGACTTGCTCGTGCGCAACAACACAAAAGTCATTCCCGCCGCGTTGCGTGGTATCCGCCCCGCGCGAGATGAACAGGGGCAGGATACTGAAGTAGAAATCAACCTGCATAAGTCACTCGCGTCAGAAAACATGAATGAGGTGCGGTGGCGGGCTTTTGCCCGGCCCGCCAAGAGACTGCGGGAAGGGGACGAAGTAGTCTTTTCGCCGATCCTCTCTGCCACGGTTATCATGCGGAATGCGGCCGAGGTTGAATTGAAATTCAATACACAGAGTGACTCATTTTCGGAGGCATTGCAGGCGACTGGTGAGATGCCGCTGCCCCCTTATATCGGGCGCAAACGGGAAGTTGATGAGAAAGACCAGCAGGACTACCAGACGGTATTTGCTACCCGCCAAGGCTCTGTCGCAGCGCCAACAGCAGGCCTCCACTTCACCGACGAGATTTTTTCAAGCCTCGAAAAAAAGCATGTCCGACTTGCTGATGTGACGCTTCACGTGGGGGCGGGCACGTTCCTGCCGGTCACGGCAGAGGATACAAAAGATCATCAGATGCACGCCGAATGGGGGGAAGTCTCTCCGGAAGTCGCCCAGCTTATCAATGAGACACGCGCAGCCGGTAACAAGGTAATAAGCGTCGGCACGACATCGCTCAGACTTCTGGAAAGTGCTGCGGGTGAAAATGGCGTAGAACCATTCAGTGATGAAACTGATATTTTTATCACTCCCGGCTTTCGCTTTCGCGCCGTTGATGCGCTCATCACAAACTTCCATCTGCCGCGCTCGACATTGTTCATGCTGGTCTCGGCCTTTTCGGGCCATGCCCGGATGAAGGCGGCTTATGCGCATGCAATCAAGCAAGGCTACCGCTTTTACTCCTACGGTGATGCCTGCTATCTGGAACGCCATGACCAGTAGCTTGCCAGATACCTTTTCATTCAACCTGCATCAAACGGATGGCGCAGCGCGTACAGGTGTCATCTCAACACCACGCGGAGACATACGCACACCAGCGTTCATGCCGGTTGGGACAGCCGCCACGGTCAAAGCAATGCACCCGGAGCATGTCGCTGCGACTGGTGCAGACGTGATCCTTGGCAATACCTATCACCTCATGTTGCGACCAACGGCGGAGCGTATCGACAGGTTAGGGGGCTTGCACCACTTCATGCGCTGGAATGGCCCGATCCTCACGGACTCAGGCGGTTTTCAGGTCATGTCTCTGGCTTCCTTGCGCAAGATGACCGAGGAGGGCGTGACTTTCCGCTCTCATATTGATGGGTCGGCCCACGCTCTCTCGCCAGAGCGTAGTATAGAAATCCAGTGCCTGCTTGGCTCGGACATCCAGATGCAACTGGACGAGTGCCCGCCATTTCCGATTACGGAAGAAGCTGCCGAAAGTTCCATGGAATTGTCCTTGCGTTGGGCCAAGCGCTCGCAGGATGCTTTCAACGAATTGGCCAAGCCGGGTCAGGCGTTATTCGGTATCGTTCAGGGGTCCACTTTTGAGCATTTGCGCCGCCGATCCCTGGAAGGCCTGATGGAGATGGGTTTTCCGGGCTTTTCCATTGGCGGGTTGGCTGTTGGTGAAGGGCAGGAAGAAATGTTCCGGGTGCTGGATTTCACAACTCCGCACTTGCCAAAGGACAAGCCGCGCTACCTGATGGGGGTGGGAAAACCGTCCGACCTCGTTGGGGCTGTTGCCAGAGGCGTTGACATGTTCGATTGCGTCCTCCCGACCCGCTCCGGGCGTCATGGCCAAGCCTGGACACCTGAAGGCCCGATCAACATCAAGAATGCGCGTTTCATCCAGGACGAGACACCGCTCGACCCTGACAGCGACTGTCCCGCCTCGTCGCAATACTCCAAAGCCTATCTCAATCATCTTTTCCGGGCCGGGGAATATCTCGGGCCAATGCTGCTCACATGGCATAATCTGCATTACTATCAGCAGTTGATGAGCGCGATGCGTGCGGCAATCGCGGAAGGGCGTTTTGAGGCTTTCCAGCAGGACTTCCATGCCCGGCAGGCACCCCGGAACAGCTAATCAGTCAGTGATTGGCAGTAAAAGCCAGAACTCCGCGCCATCCTGAATATCTCCATTCAGAACAAGAGCGCCGCCCCAGCGCTCTGCCAGACCTTTGGACACTGGCAAGCCAAGTCCTGTCCCCATGCCGCCTGATTTTGTCGTAAACATCGGGTTGAAGATGTCTTCAGCAATATCAGAAGGTATACCAGGGCCAAAGTCACGCACACAGACTTTAATATATTTTCCGGGCGCCAAGTCATGCTCTTGCCAAAGTGTTTCCTCTGTCACCGCATATTTAACGGCTGCGATCTCAACCCTCTCATTGCTGCTGCTTGCCTCTATGGCGTTTCTGACGAGGTTCAGGAGAATTTGCACCAGACCTGTCGTCTCGGCATGGACGCAAACACCATATAATTCTGCATTCAGATCCCATCGGATATTACCAGAGCTTGCCCTGAGGATACTTCTGGCTTCCTCGAGCGCCGGGACAAGACTGATGCTTTGTCCGCTGACCGGTGAGTTGCGTACAAACTGCAAGGCCTTGCGCGTCAGATCTGTTGCCCGGCTTATGGCATTCAGTGCTTCACCAATTTGTTTCTCTGCTGCCTGACTGTCCCCTTTGCTGGCGGCGGACTTTGCCAGCGTGCCGAAACTGATCGCAGGTTGCAGCATGTTCGAAAGCTCATGTGCCATGCCCCCGGCAAAATAGTTCAGGGCCTCGGATTTTTGCGCCTCCTGCAAGGCCGCCTCCAGTTTCTCACGCGTATTCTGGGCTTCGACGCGCTCCGTAATATCCTGCAGAAAGCCGAGAATGGCTTTGACGCGACCGTCAACATACTCAATCGTACAGCTACTTTGCACAAAGATGATCCGGCCATCATTGGGGCGCTTTCCGTGAAACGTATAGGAAAAGGAGGTGTCGCCCATCTCTACAGCCCGACGCCCTTCGGCCTCAAACTTTTCTGCTTCGCCCGGCATCAATGCAGGACGAAGCCTGTCCGTACCGAGAAGATGTGGCGCGTGCTCTTCTATGCCGAAAATATCGTACACGGTATCGGACCAGAACAGGCTCTTTTTCTCATAGTCGTTATAAAAATGGCCAACACGGCCAACTTCCTGCGCCTTTTGCGATAACTCCTGTTGATAGCGTAATTCTTCTTCCAGCAGCTTCTGTTCGGTGATATCTGCCACAACACCAAAGAAACGATAAATATCGCCATCCCGGTTCTTCTCCGGATGAATTTGTACACGGAAATACCTTGTTTCCCCGGTATCCGCTCTGGGCAGTTTTATCTCATACTTGATATCTTTCCCTGTGCTCAGCAGGTATTCTCGGCGAGCAAGGCTGGTGTCCAGCGTCTCCTTGTCAAACAATAACCGGGCGGCATCGTCATAGGTTGCAGGGCCATGCTCTGGATCAATCCCGAGGATTTCCCAAAGCATCTCCGAACCGGTGATTGTGTGATCCGACAAGTCATGAAAAAAGTGACCAACCCGGGCGACCTGTTGTGCTCTAGCCAGAGTGGCACGTTCATTATGTAATCTGTTTTCCAGCCTGCGCTGATGGGTCACATCTGAAAAAATCAGGAAGAACGACTTCACATAGCGCTCGTCATCAAGTTCCGGATGAAATTCCAGCCTGAAGATTGCCGGCTTGCCCGTCCGGGCATTATGCGCGTGGAGTTCATGGGTCTGTACCGTACGGGACTCGATACAGGCGCGTCGCATACGAATAATCTCGTCATAATAAGGCCCAAGCAGTTTCTTCTCGCGGCGACTTTCATAAACGACAGGTTTTTTTTGCGGCGGCAGGCCCAGCATGTCCCACAACATATCAGACGCCGTCCAGCAGCCCTGGCGGACATCATTCATGGCATGGCCCACCCGGGCCAGACGCTGGGATTTCTCAAAGGCTGCCGGTTGCTCAAGAACAGAAGTGAGCAGGTCGGATTGATCTTCTTTCTCGGTCATGACGCCAGCCTAACGCTATTAGGGTGAGGGAAAAAAGGGCTGCTCACAGGATTTGAGGTCACGCTGCCGGTGGGGTAAGAGCAGATATGGCAAATATTCTGATTATTGATGACGACGCCCATGTAAGAGAAGCACTTCAGGCTGTGCTGGTGGATGAAGGGCATGAAATCAGTCAGGCGGCAAGCGCTGAGGAGGCTCGTGCATATCTGGCGCATTCTGCTGCAACAACAGAGCTGATCCTGCTGGATATCTGGCTTGGGGAAGACAATGGTCTCAATCTGTTGGGAGAAATCCGCGCAGGCGGCTTCACGCAGCCGGTTATTGTCATGTCTGGCGGCGGGCCGGGGCGCACTCTTGAGCAGGCAACAGCCATTGCCGATGTGCAGGGCGCCAATCATGTGCTGATCAAACCCTTCACGAATGAAGAGATTTCAACAGCCATCAGGGAAGTGCTGACGGCTGATTGATCAAGATTCATTGGAATTTCTGCAATTCGGCCAGTGCAATTCTGCCGCCCCTTCTTGACCCGTCGAAAGGCTGCCGCCAACCTGCCGAAAAAGGAGATGGAGATGACCAGCATTACCCGACTTGAGGTGAACAAGGCCGACATTAATCAGACCAGATGGGCTGACGCCAGCCTGCCTGCGCTGCAGGAAGGCGATGTCAAACTGAAGGTGGATCATTTTGCCTTCACTGCCAATAACATCACTTATGGCGTGATTGGTGAGCAATTTGGTTACTGGAAGTTCTATCCGGTCGAAGAAGATGGCTGGGGCATAATTCCTGTATGGGGGTTTGCGGATGTGACAGAGAGCCGCCACCCTGATTTCGAAGTGGGCGAGCGCATCTATGGCTATCTGCCAATGTCTACAGACATCATCGTCAAGCCTGGCGGCATTCAGGATAATCAGTTCCGTGATATTTCTGCGCATCGCGAAAATTTGCCCGCGATCTATAATGTGTTTGTACGGCTGAAGGCCGATCCGTTTTATGACCCGGACCTGGAAGCCTACCGCGCGCTCTGGTTTCCGCTGGCAGGCACATCTTTCGGCTTGGCGGACTGGCTGCAAGAGACAGACTATCAGGGTGCAGACACGATATTACTGGTCAGCGCGTCGAGCAAAACCTCACTCGGTCTCGCTTATCTTCTGGACCGCTCCAACCTGCAAGGCAAGACAGTCGCTGGCCTGACCTCAGCGCGGAACAAGGCTGCCGTTCAGGACACCGGATATTACGACAAGGTTTATGCCTATAATGAAGTGAGTGCGATGGATGCTGTATCCCCAACGGTCATTGTTGACTTCTCTGGCAATGGAACCACGCTTGCAGAACTGCATCGCCATCTGGGCGATAACATGAAACACACGGTTATTGTTGGTGCGTCCCATTGGGATGAGGAGAGAAAAGGCGAGGGCTACATTGATGAGCGCTCCCGCCTTTTCTTCATGCCAGCCTATGCGGCAGAGCGGGCCAAGGCGACTGGTGGCCAGTTTGTGACTGATCTGTATGCAGCCAGTCAGGCAGTCGCGAAAGATGCCAGTAAGTGGATGAAAGTTGTATCCGCTGAAACGCGCGATGAAATCAGCCAACTTTACCTTGACGTAAAAGACGGGAATCTTGCCACAAATGAGGGTGGCATCATGACTTTCTCAAAACTCTGAGGCATCTCAATGACCATCAAATTTTACGATTACGCGCCGGCCCCAAGCCCGCGCAAGGCCCGCATGGTACTGGCTGAAAAAGATATTCCGCACGAGAATATCCAGGTTGATATGATGAAAGCTGAGCAGCTTTCATCTGAGT
>JALEGJ010000022.1 GCA_022763115.1 Aquisalinus sp. | reverse complement strand
TAATCGATGTCCGGTCCCTTTATGCGGCGTCTTTAGCCAAGGCACCTCGATTCAACAAGCGTGCAATATCGGGATTGCATTAAAAGTAGATGACAAAATCGGGCCAAATAGGGCAACACGGTCAAATAATTGTGTGCTGCAATGCAGCATTGACCACATCAGCTCGGTGTAATCCACAATAATTGCCCCGTCACGATCCTGCGCCTGCGCAAGATTGTCTTCGTTAACAGTGTAACTGCGATCAGAATTGTGTCATATTCGCACAGTCGGCGCGACGAATATGAGGGGTAACAGAATGCGTGTTTCTTCCACGGGCCTGGATCTGATCCGGCATTTCGAGGGGCTTGACCTTACCTCCAGTATGGACCCGGCGGGCCGATGGCGCATCGGTTACGGGCATCTGGGAGATGAAGCCATCGCACAGGGTGACGTAAATGTGGCCGATGCTGAACGGCTTCTACATGAAGACCTTGAAGCAGTTGAGGCTGGCATCCTGCAACTTGTCAAAGTGGATCTCGACCAGAACCAGTTTGATGCGCTGGCATCATTTGTTTTCAATATCGGTTTGCCGGCTTTCAAAAAATCCATCGTGCTGAAGCGCCTCAATAAAGGTAATTTTTTGGGCGCGGCGGATGCGATGGCCTGGTGGTCAAGGGCAGTGATCAACCGCAAGGAGAGAGAGCTGACTGGATTGATACGTCGACGCGCTGCGGAGCGCGCTTTATTTCTTGAGACGGTCGGAACAGGTGAAGTCGGCGATGAGAGCCGGGACGCGAGCAATCTCAGGCCCCTGGAGAGCCGGCCACGACGACGCAACTTTCTTGGTTCCAGAACATTGGCAGGTGCCTTTCTCGCAGGAGCTTCCGGCGCAGTGATTGCCGGTGCCAGCTTCATGGATGGCGCACCATTCAGGCTTGCGTCATCATATGGTGAACCGGAATCAGGCACACTCGCAATATCCAGCCTTGTAGATGCAGAGGGCTTCATGGCGGCTGATTATCAGGAAGTCTTTCAACTTGCCGGCGCAGCGATGATAGTGGTGGCCGTCCTGTACATAATCTACGCGCGCTTTGATGACTGGCTCCAATACCGGCGCTGACTCAGGACGAGCCGGACGCAGCATTGTCGAAGCGGCTACTGGACGGAGCATGATCTGCTACGTTTTCGGGAAAGTTTCGCGCCCTCTCCCGACACTCAGGCACTCTCAAGAGAGCCCGTTCCGGAACTCACCAAGTGCTGCCCGAGGCTCACTTAGGCACGATGCTTTCGCGGGCATATATACACGACCAACACCGTTCTAGGTGCACAGGGGCACTAAAATTCATTTCTTCACCCGACAGCAGCGCAACTTCACATCATGAAGAAGTAACTTGCACCACCGAACAGCGAATACCACACCAGATTGTCAAAGAGCCGCCACTTAAATTGTGACTGCCACAGAGCATAAATCCCCGCGACAACAACTTATATAGAACATATTGCGTCCAATGTCAATCATATAATTTGGGTACGGGAATGCCTTGATAGTACCACCTAGAAGGTGTCGCTAAGACTAATAACCAGAATCTGGTCAAACCGTCGCTCGCGGATTTCCCGGGTTTGTGAGACGCCCGGCACATCCCGGAAATCATCAAAGAATGTACGATCAAACTGTTCCCCAATGTTCGCCAGATTGTTGACGCGCACCTCAAGGTTCATGCCAAAGAAATCCTTGTCTTCGACAAAAACGCCGATGAAAGGATCACTCCACTGGAACTGACTGATCTGCAAGAGACCTGTTTGCGGTGAATCCTCGAAATATTCAGCAAAGAAGCCATAAGCATAATCCGTTTCCGGAATATCATGCCGATATCCGACAAAGCTGAACCATTCTGTATTGCCACTAAGAGGACGCTCCTCGCCGGTCAGTGGATCATCAACTTTTGTTTCCTGCGCAAAAAAGCTGAAATCAAGCTCGCCGCCTTTAATGCCCCAATCATCAAGGCGTACCGTGGCATCCACATCAACGCCATAACGCTCGGCCTTATCGATATTGCCCGGCCCCTGCCCGCGTTCCCGGTTCGGATCGGACAGGTCTGCGCCGGGCAACTCCAGTGGAATGGTATCGACAATGTCTTCAAACTGTCTGGCAAAAAACTGGATCGTGAACTGACTATCGTTTTCGAACCGCTTTTCAAACTCGATCTCGTAATTCCAGAATTGTGGCGGCACCAGATCAGGATTACCGGCACGATCAATGCCATCCTGCAGGTCTACTGACCCAATGAAAGAGAAGAAATTCAACTGGCCGACAGAACGCTCCACCTTCATGCGAATATCCATGCTGTCAGATTTCTTGTAGGCGGCCGATATAAATCCAGAGGGACGTGTGAAGCTGCGCTCCTGGCTCGCGCTGAATGGCTCGACCACATCAAGTCCCGTGCCCGGGTCCGTCACCGTACGGCGGAATGTGCTATCTTGAGAAATCTCCGAATACTCAATGCCAACAGAAGCCTGAAGATCAATCTTCTCGCCAAGGGGGCGATTATAGGCGAGCGTCACTTCGGCCCGGTTCTCTTCGACGCGGGAGTTGCTGATGGTATCATCCAGGACTTCAAACTCACCCTGATCATTCAAGACACTGACAAAATCATCAATCTCCAGAAAATTGAAGACGCCCTCCGCACCAAGCTCCCAGGTATGGTTTTCCTTTGGTGACCAGCTGTACTCGGCACGGACAATACTTTCCCCCTCATCCGCCTGTCGCTCGAATGTGCTGCCGGTCGGGTTTTCACCAGGGCGGCGCGTTGTCACAAGACTGAGGAACGGACTGCTCTCATAATATTGCAGACCAATCAGTTTCAACTGGCCATTCCAGAAATCAAACTTGTAGTCCCCACTGATCTCCGCATTCCACTCATCTTCGGAATTCAGAAAGTCACGTACGAACGGCTGTTCCGTTGGATCCTCCGGGAAGCGGTCAGAGCGCTCGGCACCATCGAACTGAAATAATGTTGCCTGGGCATTAAGATTGCCGATATCCCCATTTTCCCGGTTCCATGTCAGGTTCGCGCTAACGCTTGGTCGCTCTCCGTAATTCTGACCATCCTCTTCACGGATTTCCACGAGATTATTGTCATTATCCAGAACGATTTCGCGACCAGTAGCCCCGCCTTTGAAAGAGTCATTCTCAAGGCTGAGCGTATAGGACATGATATCCCGCTCACCGCTGATCGAGAAACTGCCATTATAGAGGTCCGGCTTTAGGCCAGTGCGGAATCGCGTATTCCATTCCCAGCTGCCACTGATTTTTGAGTTGTCGATGATGAAGTTTGCAACCTGGCCATTAAGTCCGGGAATACCAAGAGATGCCGCATCTATGATCTCTATACGAACCACATTGCTGGCAGGCGTACGCTGCAAGATATCCAATGGATCCGTCTGCTTACCCGAAACCCGCGCGCCGTTGATCAGGACGTTCGTGCCGCCCTGCCCAAGACCGCGCCCCCCGTCCCCCCGACGTACAGAAAACCCCGGTATTTCATTGAGCATGTCGCGCGCTGTGTTGGGCGCGAAGCGATCAAAAAACTCCGGCTCATAAACTTCCTGACTGACCGAGGAAACATCTGCATCTGCTGCAGGTGTTTCCTGCGCTGTTGCCAATGCGATCAATGAGGCACAGCTTGCAAAGCCTGCAAGGATTAGTTTTGTGGATGACATGTTCCCTCTCGCCGGATAACTGAACTACTAAATGAATAGTATTATCTGGCGCCTGCTGTTAAGTTACAAAACCTCCATAGACTATGGTTTGGCTTGGAAATCTATCAGCTTGCGGATTCTTACACGAATTTCAGGAAGCAGATCGGCTTCAAACCACGGGTTTTTCTTCAACCAGGCGTTGTTGCGCCATGAAGGATGCGGCAGCGGGATCATAATGGTTTGGCCTGATGATTCGGCTTCCTCAATGAATGTGTGCCATTTCCTGACCGTATCAGTCAGGGTGCGTTCCATTTTTGAAGCAAGATGCCAACGCTGGGCGTAATTGCCGATCAGAAAAACAAGCTCCAGTTGTGGGAGAAGCTGTAGCATTACTTCTTCGCGCCAGGTTTGGGCGCAAAGCGGTGGCGGTGGCAGGTCACCGCCCTTCCCTGTCGGGCTTTTGCCATCATAGCCGGGAAAGCAGAATGCCATGGGAACTATGGCGAGTTTTGCTGGATCGTAAAATTCTTCCTCTGTCAGGCCCATCCACTCACGCAAACGAACGCCCGAGGGGTCATTGAAGGGCTTTCGGGTTTGATGTGCGAGATTTCCCGGTGCCTGACCGAATATGCCAACGCTCGCGCCAGACCCGATCTGAATAACCGGCCGCGCTTGCGGGATCAGGCCCTCATCCTCACACAACGTGCAGGCGCGGATATTGCCGGTCAGTTTATCCAGTCCGGTCACGCGTAAATGACGCCGATCACTGCTCCTGTCATCAGGGTGGTCAGGGTACCGGCAATCATGGCCTTTGGCGCCAGCGCGATAATGTCCTGACGCCTGCTGGGCACAAGGCCGGAAAGTCCGCCAATGACGATGCCAAGACTGCCGATATTGGCGAAACCGCAAAGTGAATAGACAAGGATCAGTTCTGTTCTGGCGCTGAACACACCTTCCTCGACGGCTGACAGGCGGAAATAAGCAACCAGCTCATTCAGGGCAGTTTTGATACCCATGATCTGCCCGGCGTCAAAAGCCTCTGCCCATGGAACGCCTGCAAGCCACATCAGCGGTGCGAAAAGCCAGCCCAGCATCCTCTCAAGCGTCAGGGGTGCGCCAGCCACATCCGGCACAAATGCATCGAGCATGATGTTGATGAGCGCTGCAAGAGCAATGAAGGCGAGAATGGAGATGACGATATTGGCCCAGAGTTTACCGCCTTCGGTCACGCCAGTCATAAACGCGTCCATGGACCCTTCGTAAATCAAGCCGTCGCCCGCGTCAGAGGCGGTCGGAACTTCGTCCCTCTCAGGTGGGACCATAATCTTGCCGAGCAACAAGGCCGCCGGCACAGAGATAATCGAGGCAACTATGATATGGCCAAGGATGGATGGATCGATATTTTCGAGAACCGTCGTGTAAACAATGATCACAGACCCGGCGACTGTCGCGTAGCCTGAAGTAATGACGGTGAAAAACTCCGATCTTGTGATGCGCTCCAGATAGGCACGGATCAACAGAGGTGACTCAGTCTGTCCCAGAAAGACGTTGGCAGCCGCGGCCAAAGCCACAGCACCGCCGACGCCGAATATCCGTGAGAGGGCCGCTGCGAAAGCTTTGACGATGACTTTCAGAATGCCCCAATGCCATAGCACAGCCGACAGGGCGGAAATGAAGACAACCAGTGGCAAGGCCTGGAAGGTGAAAATGAACAGGTTCGGGTTCTCACCATCCACCTCAAACGGCATCTGGTCGCTGCGACCGATATACCCGAACAGGAAATCTGTGCCTTGCGCTGTAGCCTGTTGCAACGCAATCACGACGCCGTTGAGAGAGGCAAGAACTTGCGTTGCCGGTTCAAAGCGAAGGAAAAACAGGGCAATCGTGAATTGAGCGATCAATGCCGAAACAGCATTCAGCACAGGAAACTGCCCTTTGCGCTCTGACAGTGCCCAGGCGATGCCCATGAATGCGAACAGGCCGAGCAGGCTTTGTCCACGCAATCCGAGTTCTGCTATTTCCACGTCCTGGTACCCTCTTGCAGCCCTTACAAAATTCTGCCGTCATTTTATTTCGCCAGCAATATCCGGCCGCTCCTTGCCCCGCTCCGACAGCACAGCTAAGCAACGCCAGACGCCGGAGCTACAGGAGAGCCTTCATGCTGCCAACCCCGCAGACTGACCTTAAGCCGAATACGCTGGAATATG
>JALEGJ010000021.1 GCA_022763115.1 Aquisalinus sp. | reverse complement strand
TCGCCGCGACGCTGCTTCTTCGACAAAACCGCCTCCTAAAAAGCAGTCTTGAATCACAATTCGAAAGTTACGCAAACCTTTTGTCAACAGAACCTAGTTTTGCACGGCTGTGCAGTTTGCCTGTTCCATCAGGCTGTTTACCTGTGTCTGACCTTCGTCGGAACCAACCTGCTCGAAAATATTAATTGCTTCGCGCCAGTAGCTGCAGGCTGCGGCAAGGTTTTGGCGATCATATTCAATACCCCCAAGGCTGGCATATTGCGCACCAATGATCAGTTCGTTTCCGAGCTGATCATTCAGTGAGATGCTTTGCCTGTAATAGTTTTCGGCTTCCGTGAGGTCACCGTTCAGTCGCTTGGTACGCGCCATCACACCAAGTTGCATGGCAAGGCCGCGCTGATCCTGCAAACTGCGGAATAAATCAATACTTCTGGCAAGATATTCTTCTGCCGTTTCGAAGTCCTGTTGGCTCTGGGCGACGATCCCGAGATTGCCGAGGGTACGTGCCAGATTGGCTTTTTCATCAATGCGTTCAAAAATTTCCAGCGCTTTTTCAAGATTCGACATGGCTGCGTCAGCATCACCACGGCTAATGCCAATAACGCCAAGATTGGCATGCTGAAGACCGATGGCTTTGGGGCGTTGTAATTTTTCGTTATACTGAAGGCTTTTTAATACATGATACTCTGCCAGCGCCATATTGCCGCTCTGTATGGCGAGAATTCCGAGGTTGCCCTCTGCCGCGGCCTGCCATGCGGTGCCGTCAAAAGCCGGATCATCTGCAAGCGACTTGAACTGGGCTTGTGCGTTTTCAACTTCCCGTGCCTGCTGGAACAGAAGGCCAAGCTGATAGCGCACAGCCGGATCATCCTCGTTTATTTTCAGCGCTTCCGTATAGGCACGGTATGAGGCTGTTGGGGCGAACAGGAAAGCCAGCGCGCCTGCTTCTGAAAGTGTTTCGAATGCGGCATCTGTGTTGCCTTCATTTCTCTGCGCCGTGGCAATGGCGGCCAGTGTGCCAAGCGCTGCATCACGATCACCGTTGGCGAAGCTGACCAGTGCGGCCCGTTTATCGGCTATCTCGTTTTCGGCAAGAACCGAGAGGTTTTTGATAAGCGTATCAAGCGTCACGGGGTCGAGATCCGGCAGGGCGCGTTCGATTTCCAGCGCGTAGGCTGCTTGTGCCCGCGCGATAAGCTGTTGCTCTTCGGCCTGCTGCTTCGCTCTTTCCCGCGCTGCCTCATCCATCAACGGAACGCCGGATGGCAGCAGGGCGGCCACAAATATCACTGCCAGCAAAACAGTGAAAGTTGGCCAAAGAAGGCGACCGTCCGGCTTGCGACGCAGCCATCCAGCAGCACTTGAAAATAACTGTCTCTGGTAGGTGAGCATGGTCATGACGCTAGAGGCTTACCCTGCTTCACCATTGACTTCCAGCTTTGGCGTAAGGTGATCTATTCAATCAACCCGCAATCGGCGTTTGACATCCAGCCAAGAACTGTCCGGTACTGAATATCGGAACCGAGGTCTGCAAAAAGCGCAGAGGCGCGCTGCCAATAATCGCAGGCGGCCGGTACATCCCCCTGAACCTGGGCGAGACCGCCGAGATTGGACAGGGTGGTTGCGATGCCTGCCGTTCTTCCGGTTTCTTCGTCGAGGGCGAGGGAGCGGCGATGATAGGCTTCTGCGTCGGCGAAATTGCCGCGGTCATTTTCGATATTGCCGAGATTGCCCAGTTCGCGGGCCATGCCTGCCTTGTCATCATTTTTCTCGTATAAGGCCAGAGCGCGCTGATGCAGGTCTTCAGCCGCATAAAGACTGCCGCGCGCCTTCTCGATGAGACCGAGATTGCCGAGCCCCCTGGCGGCAATGACTTCCTGTCCGATCTCCAGATTTTGCGCAACGCCGCGTCGCAGATAATCCTCGGCCAGCGGAATGTTTGTTCGGGTCATTTCGACCTGGCCCAGATTGATGAGGCTGCGGGCAGCGCCGGCCAAGTCTCCTGTTTCCTCGTACAGGGCGAGGGCCCGGCGATGGAAAATCTCAGCCTGGTCGAGATTGCCGGCGAGTTGCTGGGTTACCGCAAGCTGGACCAGCGCCTCGGCCATGCCCTGCGGGTCTTCGGCCGTTTCATATTCCGCAAAGCTGCGCTGATAATACGCGGCAGCGCGTTCGTAGCGACTGCGGTTCAGTTCCACGTCACCCAGATTGCGCAAGGCTGTGGCCCGGGCCTTGCGGTCGATCACCCCTTCCGTTTGCAGGAGGCGTGAAAAAGCCGCTTCGGCAGAATCATAGTCTCGCAGGGCCAGATGGATCTGGCCGAGCTCCCGGGCAAGGTCCGGATCGCTGGGTGTCAGGGACAGGGCACTCGTGTAGTTGGTGATAGCGCGCGGCGGATCAATCGTGTAGGCGACGGCACCCGCCTCGCGTAAAGTGGCAGATGCATCCAGAATGCTGCTGTCAGCGCCTTCTGCCAGTTGTCTCGCGAGTTTTTCCAGCCGCTCTACCGCTGCTCCTGTGTTGCCCAGACTTATGTCCTGAAAGGCAGCTTTTTTCTCGCCGGTTTCCGAGGCTTCGAGATTGGTGAGGCTGTCTCTAAAAGCAGTGAGCAGGTCCGGGCTGGTGTCAGGGTTTGCAGAACGAAAATTGGCGACCAGTTCATTAATGGTTTTGGGCGGCGCGAGTGCTGCTTCTGAGTTGTCGCTTGAGGTATTTTGGGGATCGGTTGTGATGAAGAGTGCGAGGGCAGCGACAGCTCCAAGAACCAGCACACCGGCAATCAGGAAACGGATTTGAGGTTTTTTTTCCATGGGCTCAGCAGAAGAAGATTTTTTTCTGACTGTGGATTTAAGCCATCAGCGCGTTTGCGCAAGCCTGCCCGGTTGGCGTGGGGGTAAGTTGTATCAGATGTAAAGATCGGCGGGGTGCCCCCTTCCGGGCCCGGGGCAAATCGCCTGCCGAGGCGGGCAGGCGCAAGGGAACGGTTTGGGCCCTTGGGTATGGAAGGGGGCAGTTCGCAGAAACTTGTTCAGCGTTTTCCGGTTAGCTGACAGACAGGAAGATCATGCCGATGGCCATGACCACCATCAGGCCCGTGAACAGAATGGAGAGCGGGCTGGCTGGTTTGTTCTCCACAAAAGCGCCGCCGCGTACCTGATTGTAAAGGCCTGATTTTGAAAACTCATTATGTGTCATTTTTCTCTCTCCTCTAATCCCATCAACTGTAAGTGAGTGATTGCTAACATATTGCGTGTGGCTTGGCGCGTCAAGTAAAAAAGTAAGCAAACGATCACATTAAGTAAAAAAGAGCTGCCCCTGGTCATCTCCAGCAATGCCCTGCCGAAAGTGACCATCGGGCAGCTCTATAGTCTGGGGCTCTTGCACGGGAAGGTAAGCGCAAGAGCCCGGAGGGTAAGTTGTGAATGGCTGGATCAGTTACTGACCGGCTGGCCAAGGACGAAAATGACAGCGCCGACGATGACGGTCAGAACAATGGCAAGGCCAATGCCGATGACGCGATCACGTCCGGAGCGTTGTTGTGTTTCGGAAACTGCGCCGCCCATTTGGTGAAAAAGGTTGCCGCCTGAAAAACTGTTACGAGTCATGAAAATCTCTCCCGGTATTTGTCTCACTGGAAGCAATATACGCGTGGCAAGCCCTGTTTGTGCATCCCTCAGATAAGGGGGATAGGATCAGGCGGAGCAAAAGATGTTCTGACGGTAATTCGAGTCAGCAATCGCAGAAACTGTTGTTCAGGTAGCGCGCTGTTTTCTCATGGACAGGCGCTTCCAGCATGGCCTGACGGCTGCCTTGTTCGATCATCTCCCCGTCGCACATGAAGACGATATGGTCTGCGATACGGCGACACTGGGCGAGGTCATGAGTTACCAGCAGGATTGTATAGTCTTTCTTCAGCTCAAGGAGCAGTTCCTCGATTGCCCGGCCAGACACGGGATCAACAGAGGCGGTGGGCTCATCCAGCAACAGGATTTTCGGTTTCACGGCGAGAGTGCGCGCGATGCAGAGCCGCTGTTGCTGTCCGCCTGAAAGGGACGTGGCGCTCTCATCCAGTCGCTTGGAGACTTCTTTCCACAAGGAAACAGCGCGCAGGTTTTCCTCCACAATCATCAGGCGGTCAGCGGTGGAGAGCTTCCTGCCAGCGCGCAGGCCGAACAGTACATTCTCGGCAATGGATTTGGGGAACACGCATGGCTTTTGGAACACCATGCCGATCTCTGTGCGGAGCGTTGTCAGGTCCTTGTAGTCTGTAAAGATATCCCGACCGTCAAAACGGATCGCGCCTTTATGGATGAAACCCGGCACTTCGTCATTAATGCGATTGATTGAGCGGATCAGAGTGGACTTGCCACTACCGGAAGGGCCGACGATGCAGGTGATGCCCCGGGCAGGAAACTGTGCACTGACATTGTTCAGAATGTGCGCATCGCAGCACCAGACATTAAAGTCCGAGACGTCTATGGCAGCGGGCGTGTCAGCAGCCTTGCCATCGACGACCTTTAGCTGTGGTTTGGTGGTCATCGCCGCGATATCTCCTTCAGGTGCATACGGCTGAACATGGCCGAAATGCTGAAAATGAAAACAAGGGTCAGCAGGACGAGACTTGCGCCCCAGGCGTTCTGCAAGGCATCCGGATTGGTCGCCTGTTGCGCCAGCGCCAGAATGTGCGTGGGCAGGGTGACCACAGGATCATTCAGGGCACCTGGCAGATTGATCCCGGAAAAGGCGGTGGCGATGAACATAATCGGCGCAGTCTCGCCGATGGCTCTTGCCAGCGCAATCAACAATCCTGTGATGGCGCCATGAATACCCTGTGGCAGCAGGACACGCCAGATCACCTGCCATTTGGTGAGGCCAAGTGCGTATGCCGCTTCACGGTAGGCGGAAGGAATTGAGTTGATCGACTGGTAGGTGGTCAACACGATTGTCGGCAGCATCATGATCGCCAGGATGATGGAGCCGACAAACCATGAAATGCCGGTACCCAGAATATTCACGAAAAAGATCAGTCCGAAAATACCGAAGGTCACAGAGGGAATGCCGTTGAGGCTATAGATCAGGGTATTCGAGATACGGAATAATGTGGGTGAGGTGATGTATTCGCTTTTGAAGAGGGCTGTGCCAACAGCGACTGGCAAGACCAGGATCGAGGCCATGATAACCAGGAGCAGGCTGCCGATGATCTGATAAAGAATGCCACCTGAAGCGCCGAAATTGCGGGACGCGGAGAGCAGGAACTGAATGTTCATGGCGTTCATGCCATTCCAGACGATCACACCGATCAGGAAGGCAAGCACAAAGCCGCAAAGCACTGTTGCGCTGCGGGCGCTGTTCACGAACACAGCATTGATGAGCGCTCTATTCGACAAGGCGCTTCTCCCGCCTGAAGTAATACTGCGTAAAGCTGGTCAGGCTGACTGTGATTGCTACCAGAATGAGGCTCATGAAGATCAGGGCACTGAAATGCACCGAGCCAAACGAGGATTCGGCAATCTCTCGCCCGAGCTTCGAGGTAATGGATTGCCCGGCTTCCAGCACGTTGAAAAACGGATCCGGCACCCGGTCGATGCTGCCAATCACCAGCATGACGGCCATGGTTTCACCCAGCGCCCGGCCAAGGGCCAGCAGGATGGCGCCGGTGATGTCCGTCTTGGCGATCGGCAGGAGGACGTCCCTGACAACTTCATATTTATAGAGGCCAAGACCAGTTGCGCTTTCGCGATATTTCTGCGGCACATTATGCAAGGCATCATCACACAAAGTGATGATGGTGGGCAGGATCATGACCGCGAGCAGGATGCCGGCAGTAAGGATCGTTCTGCCCGATTGCAGATCGAACAGGTTACCAATCCAGATGGAGAAGAACGCCACACCGATCAACCCGTAAATAATGGACGGGATACCCGCGAGAATCTCCAGCGCTGACTTCACTGGTGCGCGCCAGGCAGGGTTTAATAGTTCCGACGTAAAAATGGCTGCCAGCAGGCCCAGTGGCGTGGCGATTGCCAGCGAGATAATCGTGACGGCGGCTGAGCCGAAGATCATCGGCAAGACGCCGAACTCACCGCCAGCCGGATGCCATTTATGGGTGAACAGCGCCAAGCCCTCGCTGCTGATGGCGCCCCAACTGCTCATCATCAGTACCATGAACACGAGGATGACCATCACGGCTGCGAAGGCCGCACTACCAGCTATGTAGAGCCGGGGCAGGTTCATGGGGTAACCTTGATATACCCTGCGTTTTCAACGAGCTGCTGGCCTTCGGCGCTCAGAACAAACTCGATGAACGCTTTTGATGGTTCAGAAAGATCTGAACGGCTGACCAGCAAAAGGTCCCGGGCGATGGGATATTCACCGGCGCGAATGCTTGCGAGGTCAGGCTCAATCGTGCTGCCATCTGCCGTGATGATTGCCAGCCCTTTTACGTCATCATTGAGCCAGGCCTGAGAAAGCATCCCGATGGCAGCATTGCTTTGGGTGAGGGCTGTCTGTTCTTCGTTGTTGGAGCCAAGCACAAGTTTTGCGCCGGGTGCTTCGGCATTCTCATCACCCAGTACAACTGCCATAAAGACCTGACGGGTGCCGCGTGAGGCTTCCTTGTCGATGACGAGAATTTCCGCATCGGGCCCGCCAACTTCCTGCCAGTTGGTAATCTGCCCACGGTAGATTGCGGCGATCTGGTCAATGGTCAGGGCTGAAACCCCGGCGTCATAAATCTCCGAGGAAACCACGGGCACGACTGCATCCCGGCCAATCACATGAGTGGTGAAGCCTGCGTTCGGGAACTTCGCCTGCTCGCTGGCAGATATATCGCGCGAGATCATGCCGATATCTGTCTGGCCTTCGCCCAATTGTGTGATGCCGACACCGGAGCCCCCGGCATTGACGATCACGCGCACACCCGGATTGTTCTGGCTGTATTCTTCAGCGGCGCGGGAAATGACAGGCAGCACAGTGGAGGAGCCCGAGACGGTGACATTCTCGCTTTCGGATCTGGAGCACCCTGCGATCATGGTCAAAAGCGTGCCGATCAGCGCCAGACTGAAGAGTGCAGCATGGCGGCTGCGCTGGTATTTTCGCATGAGTTCCTCATCCCCTTTTAAGGCGTAATCTGCACCCTAGCAAAACGCTTTGCGCGATCAAAGTTTTTCAGGGCTGATTATTCAGCACGACAACGTGAGATGATTGATCTCGAACTATTGAACTATTCAGTCTGTAATCGTGTCATTTTGTGTGGTCAGGCCTCGACTTCGTCCAATTTGACCTCGTAGCCCCAGAGGCGCTCGACATAAGTCATCACAGCATCGCGTGTCTTCTTGTCGAGCTTGCGGCTATTATAGGCAGTGTACTGCAGGTGCAGCGTGCGGTCTCCCGCAAGGTCAGCACCGGTCACCTGAATGTTCGGCTCACGCGCGCCCAGATCATACATCTGCGAGAGCTGCTCCCGAATCTGGCGAAAGCCGCGCTCATCATGGATTGCATCGACATTGTAATAGGACTTCGAGGCATCATCCCCAAGAGCGAACATATGGAAATGGCGCATCACGGTGGGGGAGAGATATTGCAGGATGAAACTTTCATCCCGGAAATTGGCCCAGGCGTC
>JALEGJ010000020.1 GCA_022763115.1 Aquisalinus sp. | reverse complement strand
GATTGCTGTTGCAATCATCGGTGCGTTGCAGGCTGTTGCAACATCACTCAGCACCAACTTCTCCGAGATTTCTTCTAATCTGGATGCTGCTGCTTAACGCAGGCGTGTATGTTTCGAAGTGAAAAGGAGGCCAGCTGGCCTCCTTTTCTGTTAGAAGGGAAAATCCATGCGACATATGTTTTTCGAATTCCTTGAAGCAGATGAAGGTGCGACGGCTATTGAATACGGGCTGATTGCGGCATTGCTCGCGGTGGCTGCAATCGGTGCATTGCAGGCCGTTGCAACATCACTCAGCACAAACTTTTCCGATGTTGCGTCAAGTGTCGATAGCGCAGTTTAGTATTTATGCTGCGGTATTACGGATAACCACTCCTTAAGTCTGTTATCATAAAAGATGACAGACTTTCTGACCGGAGGTGGCTGTGCTGTCTTATATAATCATTTCAATCCTGCCAGCCGCCTGGTTGATTGCGGCGATTAATGATCTGGGCGAATTGAAAATACCCAACTGGATACCTGTGACGCTTGTCCTGATGTTTCCAGTCATGGCGGCCACATTCGGGTATTCCTTTGAGATGCTGTCTTCTTCCTTGTTGCTCGCCATTGGCGCACTGGTCGTGGGGTTTGCAATATACGCAACCGGCCAGTTTGGCGCTGGTGACGTGAAGTTACTGGCGGCAACAGCGCTTTGGGTCGGTCCAGCTGCCTTTCCGATGTTTTTGTTCAAGGTCATCCTTGCAAGCGGTATTTTTGCGTTTGCAATTATTATGTTTCGGTCAACCCCTATGTTGCCCGTTTATGCGCATGCTCCCTGGCTGATGGAGCTGCATGGCTCAAGAAGAGCGATGCCTTACGGGGTAGGGATCGCCCTTGGCGGCTTCTGGTCATTGCATGAGGCAATGGCATTTACAGCCGTGTTCGGTTGAAGCTGACCCATTTCATTAACTTTGTTTTGAGGGTTTTGCGCCAGGTTGGGGCGGAACTTTTGCGTTTTTTTGTGTCAAATCTGAAGGTGGTGTGAAGTGAATACAGGTCGATTGATACTGCTCGGCGTAGCTCTCCTTGCTGGTGGGGGTGCGTTTTTCCTGGTCGCATCTGGTGACGACACACCTGAAGTCATTACGCAAGCGATACCTCAGCAGGAGACTATTGAAACAGTTCGCGTTCTTGTCGCAGATACGGAATTTGCGCAAGGTGAGCGTCTGGATCCCAAGAAAACCAAATGGGTAAAATGGCCCAAAAAAGGGCTACCTGATTTTCTTGTCACGGACGAAAACAAGACCTTCTATGAAGAGTTGTCTCTGGCAGTGGCCCGAACAACTATTGTCGCTGGGGAGCCGATCACAGAAGCCAAAATCGTGCATCCCGGCAGTCAGGGGATGCTGGCAGCCCTGCTGACCCCTGGTATGCGCGCAGTGACCATGGATGTTTCCTCGCGTCAGTCGGCTGCGGGTTTTATCCTGCCAGGTGATCGCGTAGATGTTTTCGCAACACTGGATAACGATGATGGCACGAGTATGGAGAGTAGTGTTCTTTACTCGAACATCCGTGTTCTCGCCGTTGATCAGACGATGCAGCAGGATTCTGAAGGTGCGATAGTTGGCCGGACAGTCACGCTGGAGCTTGCCCCTTCTCAGGTCGCGCGTTTCCTGACAGCGCGTGAAAGCGGTTCTCTCAATCTCGTCCTGCGCAGCGTTTTCAGACCGGCAGACAGTGAAGAGTTGATCCAGGAAGTTGAGCCAGCGGAAGTTCTGGTCATCAGATACGGCCAGTCATGATCGCATCAACCTTTCTAAACCAACAGAAATCAAGGTTTATTATGAATACGTCAAAATCAATGATACTGAACAGGGCGGCAAGATGGTGCAGTATTGCCGTAGCAGCTGTCTTTGGATTGACGATCAGCAGCACCTCCGTGCAAGCGCAGGAAGCACGAATTATTTCCGGCGGCGATACGGCGACATCAAAAAGCATGACACTGCCGCTTAACAAGGCGGCAATTATTGAATTACCGGATGCAGCAGCGGATGTGCTCGTTTCCGATCCAGCAAAAGTCGAGGTTGTCATTCGCTCGCCACGTCGCGTTTACCTGCTCGGGATGGAAGTCGGGCAAGCGAATGCTTTCTTCTTTGACGCGCGTAACCGTCAAATTCTCAATCTGGAGATTGTGGTTGAGCGCGATGTTGATGCGTTGGCGAATCTGTATTCTCGCCTGATGCCGGACTCGCGCATCACTATTGAGGCTGTAAATGAGAATGTGATTTTGAAAGGCTCGGTTGGAACTGAAGCTGAGCTTGCCCGCGCGCAAAGCGTCGCAGCCCGTTTTACGGGAGATCCTGAGCTTGTACTGAATATGCTGAGTGTTCGTGAGCAAAATCAGGTCATGCTTAAGGTGCGCATTGTCGAAATGCAGCGCAACCTGGTCAAGCAACTTGGCGTAAATGGAAACTTTTTCGCTCAACTTGACGGAAACCTCTTTTCGGGTAACTGGGCAAACCGGCTGCCATTTTCGGGTGAAGCATCTGGTGGTATTTCCGGAGCGCTGGATACATCTGGTTTTGGCGATTTGACCGACCTTGACCTCACTCTCGCGGCCTTTGAATCAACAGGTCTTATTCGCACATTGGCGGAGCCAACATTGACGTCGGTTTCAGGCGAGGGGGCGAACTTCCTGGCTGGTGGTGAATTCCCGGTACCGGTTAACAGTGACCTTGGCGAAGTTGGTATTGAATTCAAGCGCTTTGGTGTCGCACTTGGATTTCGTCCGGTTGTATTGTCCCGTGGCCGGATTAACCTGAAGATAAATACCGAGGTTAGTGAAGTTGATACAACGAACGGTTTTACCCTCTCGGCATCCTCCGGAATCGACCCCGAGACTGGCGAGTTAATTCCGAATGCATTTCTTATTCCCGGCCTGACAGTACGGCGTGTAGAGAATGTCGTCGAGTTGCCCAGTGGCGGAAGTATGGCAATTGCTGGCCTTCTGCAGGACAATATTCGCTCAGCTGTTGATGGTGTGCCGGCACTGAAAGATACACCGGTCCTCGGACAACTTTTCCGTAGTAATGAATTTCGCAGTAATCAGACTGAACTTGTGATTATTGTTACGCCTTATCTGGTCGAGCCAGCGCACCGTTCTGAGCTGACAGATCCGTCGCAAGGATTTGTTCATGCCACACAAGTACAGCAACTATTGGTTGGAAAACTCGAGTCAACATACGGCATGCGTCGGAAGACGACAGGGTCGTCTACGCTGCAGGGCCCTCTCGGCTTTATTCTGGATTAAACGGGAAACAGAGACATGACACTGAATAAATCAATACCAGCGCTACTTGCTCTCTGTCTGTTGCCAGCATGCTCGACTGTTTTCAATGGTCCGAATGAAGCACGCACCTATGAGGAAGAGCATCCGATTGCCGTTGAACAGCAAACGGTTACATTGACTGTTCCTGTCGATGCGACACTGACGGAGTTGACCCAGATCGATAAGGCGCGATTACGTGCATTTGCCAGAACCTATTTCACACGTGGGCATGGTCCAATAACTATTACCGCTCCATCCGGAGGACAGTTCGATTTTCAGGGACAGAGTATGGCAGCAGACCTGCGTCAGGAGTTGAACAATCTTGGTGTTGACTGGCAGCTTTTGAAAGGCGCGACATACCGGCAGTCCGGCTTTTCCGAGCAGGGAGAAGTGATTATCAGTTTTAGCAATTACGTTGCGACAGCCAGTGAATGTGGTGACTGGTCTGAAGAGATAGAGCGACGTTTTCGTAATATTCCGGCCAAGAACTTCGGTTGTTTTGCACAGCAAAACCTGGCGGCAATGATTGCTGACCCTCGCGACCTTGTCGAGCCAACTGCCTTGGGTGACAGCGACGCCGCACGGTCCGCGAATGTTTATGAAAAGTTTGTGCAGGGAGAGCCGACCTCCAGCCAGTCTGATGAGACAATAGATATTCAGGCTTCCGAGCAGTAAGAGGGCATAAAGGCACCGGAGAATTAATATGACCAATCTGGCAAATAATAAATTCGATTTTGATACCGACGATGCCTTTACGGAAGAAGAGCTGGCTGATCTTGAGGCGCTGTCCGAGGAAGATCTCGATATTGATTTCGATGATGATGACTTTGGTGTAGACGATCTTGATTGCAGCATTGAGAGTTGGGATGATGAAGACCTGTCATCACCACCACCACCGATAGATGCTGAGCCAGTCGTGGCAGAACCAGCGCCGACATTTGAAGAGTCAGTGGAGCCTGTATCTCAGGAGGCATTGCCGGACTCTGAAGAGGAAGCCTTGGCCGCTATTGAGCAGGCGCTGGATATGGTTAACGAACCAAAATCTCAAATAGTCGATGATTTTGCTGATGAAGACTTCGACGATGATTTTGACGACGATGATTTCCCGGTCGAGCAGCCGCCACTGACAGCCAGCATGACTCAGGATTATTCTGCCAAAAGTGCAGATGCTGTTCCAGCGCCACCAGTCGTCGCAAATGCTGCAAGTGCTTTCAGTGATGAAGAAGATGTGCCGCAGGAAGGGGATCATATTCCAGTTCCGCGTATCAACATTGGCGTATTCTGCGAAACACAGGGGACGAGCGAACTTGTAGAGGCTGCTGCTTCAGACCGCCGTCTGTCAAAAGCACATATCAATATATTCATGGGCGGGTTGAAAAAAGCCGTTCAACACTTCCAGTCAGAAACAACACCAAACTTGCTCATTCTGGAAACAGTCGCATCAAGCGCAGAATTGTTCGAGGGGTTGGATCAACTAGCGGAATTATGTGACCCCAGCACAAAGGTAATTGTGATCGGCCATGTAAACGACGTAAAACTCTATCGTGAGCTGATGGACCGGGGAATAAGTGAGTATCTGATATCTCCAAGGCGCCCAATTCAGGTAACACGTTCCATAGCGTCGCTTTACGTTGACCCATCTGCCCCTCCCATTGGCCGTTCTATTGTTTTCGTTGGCGCGCGTGGCGGTGTCGGGTCTTCAACAATCTGCCACAACGTTGCCTGGGCCATAGCGGAAATGCACAAGAGTGATACAGTCATTCTTGATCTCGACCTTGCATTTGGTACGGCCAGCCTTGATTTTGAGCAGGACCCCTCTCAGGGCCTTGCGGAGGCTTTAGCTGCTCCTGAACGCCTTGATGACGTCCTCCTTGACAGGTTATTACAGAAGTGTACTGATCGTCTTAGTCTTTTTGCTGCGCCCAACCTTCTGGATCGTGACTATGATATGCCTGCTTCTTCCTTTGAAGAAGTTCTGGATATGGTGCGTCGCGGGGTTCCGAATCTCGTAGTAGATCTGCCGCACGCTTGGACAGAATGGACACGCAGTATTCTTCATACAGCGGATGAAATCGTCATCACAGCCACCCCGGACCTGTCTTCCTTCCGGAATGCCAAAAATCTGATTGAAAGTGTCAAGGCCAGTCGCACGAATGATGCGCCGCCATATCTTGTGCTTAATCAAATGGGTGTGCCGAAACGTCCTGAAATTCCGGTCGAGCAATTTGCCGAGGCGCTCGAGATTGATCCAATCGCCGTCATCAACTGGGATCCGCAGCTATTTGGTATGGCATCTACGAACGCTGAACCAGTGTTTGAGACGAGCGCGAAGTCAAAAGCCGCAGCCTCCCTTGGGCAGATCGCCAGTATCATACTGGGGCAGGGGAGTGAAAAGAAATCTGGCAGGGGCCTCGATATCAAGTCTCTGTTCCGTAAACTGTAAGGTCTGATACATGTTTGGAAAAAGATCAGAAGCTGTTGCGGTACAACCGGCTCCCGCGCCCAAGTCATCAGCCCCGCAGAAGGATAAGGCTGCTCCGCCTCCCAAAGTAGCGAAGCCAAAATCCAGTTCTGCGCCACCTGTGGCGGCCTCGCCTGAGCCTGTAAAGCAAGCATCCTCAAATCAATCTGATGAATACTTCAGAACCAAGACGACGATCTTCAATGCTCTGATTGACACGATTGACCTGTCTCAACTCGCGCAACTCGATCCGGAGTCAGCCGCAGAAGAAATTCGGGATATCGTCAACGAGATTATCTCAATCAAAGGGCTGCAGATGTCCATTTCCGAGCAGGAAGCCCTGCTGCAGGACATCTGTAATGACGTGCTTGGCTATGGACCATTGGAGCCATTGCTTGCCCGTGACGACATTGCCGACATCATGGTCAACGGTTCATCGCGTGTCTTCATTGAAGTCGGCGGCAAGATTGAACTGACGCCGGTACGTTTCCGCGACAACGCGCAGCTTATGAACATCTGCCAGCGGATCGTATCGCAGGTCGGCCGCCGGGTTGATGAAGCAAGTCCTATTTGTGATGCGCGCTTGCCTGACGGATCACGGGTCAACGTGATTGCGCCACCCCTGTCCATTGATGGTGCTGCACTGACCATTCGTAAGTTTAAGAAAGATAAGCTGACGATCCAGAATCTGGTCGAGTTCGGTTCGATTTCACCCGAAGGGGCGAAGGTCCTGGAAATTGTTGGCCATTGCGGGATTAACACCCTGATTTCTGGTGGTACGGGTTCTGGTAAGACAACGCTTCTGAACTGTATGACCAGTTTCATTGATGAGGGCGAGCGCGTCATCACCTGCGAAGACGCAGCTGAATTGCAACTTCAGCAGCCTCATGTGGTCCGTCTGGAAACGCGTCCGCCGAACCTTGAGGGAACGGGTGAAGTTACCATGCGTGATCTTGTCAAGAACTGTCTGCGGATGCGCCCTGAACGTATCATCGTGGGTGAGGTTCGTGGCCCCGAAGCCTTTGACCTGCTTCAGGCGATGAACACGGGCCATGATGGGTCCATGGGAACACTTCACGCCAACTCGCCGCGTGAAGCGCTTTCGCGTCTGGAGTCCATGATCACGATGGGAGGGTTCAACCTGCCCTCCAAAACAATCCGTGATATGATTGTTGGCTCTGTAGATGTTGTTATTCAGGCGGCCCGTCTGCGTGACGGTTCGCGTCGCATTACCCATGTGACCGAAGTGATCGGGACAGAGGGGGATACGATCATTACACAGGACTTGTTCGTATACGATATTACCGGGGAAGATGATGATGGCAAAGTCATCGGGCGCCATAAGTCGACCGGTATTGCGCGGCCAGCCTTTTGGGATCGTGCCAAATATTACGGGAAGCATATTGAGCTGGCTGAGGCGCTTGACGCCGCTGCGGAATAAGCTGGTCAAGGGAGCGGTCGATGGACTCACAAACGATAATCTTGATCGTACTTGGGCTGGTCTCTGTCAGCGCTCTCTCTTATGTCATTCTGGCGCCCACAGAGAAGGATAAAGCCAAGACACGTGCCGCCAAGTTTGGAAGTGGTACAACAGCTCCGCGCGGGAAAGCCGGTGCAGGCGCCAATGCCGCTGAAGCACCAAAAGATCGGCGCAAACAGGTCCAGGAATCTCTACGCCGTATTGATGACAAGCAGAAAGAGCATGAGGCCAAGAAGAATCTGAGTCTCAGTCAGAAGCTTGAACAGGCGGGTTTGCGTATTTCTGAGCGGGATTACTACGTTGCATCAGCAATTTGTGCTGTTGCGTTCCTAGCTATTGCTCTCATTACCGCTCAGTCAACTTTTGTCACTGGTGCCATGTTTATTGTTGGAGGTCTCGGCTTTCCGCGATTTGCACTGGGCTTTCTCAAAAAAAGACGTCAGAAAAAGTTCATCAAGGAATTTGCGACCGCCATCGAAGTTATCGTGCGTGGGGTGAAATCCGGTTTGCCTGTAAATGAATGCCTGAAAATCATAGGTCGTGATGCGCAGCAACCTGTTCGTGATGAGTTTTATATGCTCACAGAAAGTATCCGTGTTGGTCTTTCACTGGAACAGGCGTTGGAGCGCATGTATGATCGTATGCCTCTTAATGAAGTCAATTTTTTCGGTATTGTACTGATCATCCAGAAGCAGACTGGCGGTAACCTGGCTGAAGCACTGAATAACCTGGCAACAGTTTTGCGAAATCGCAAGTTGATGGAAGGGAAGATCAGTGCTCTTTCTATGGAAGCCAAGGCATCGGCTGTGATTCTTGGCTCATTGCCTTTCATGGTGGCGTCCATGGTGCACATTGCGTCGCCAGTTTACCTGATGCCTTTGTTTGAAACCCAGATTGGCAATTTCATTCTCATCGGTGCCGGTACCTGGATGGCTATCGGTATTCTGGTCATGAAAAACATGATCAGCATTAAGGTCTAGTTCAAACATCGTGGTTAACGTAGTTTTATGGATGGCATAATCGAAATCATCACCGACAGACAGAACATGACTGCTTTTCTGGCAGCTGTTGCAGTCGGCGTGACGATTATTTCGCTTCTCGGGCCCGTCTTACAGCCCGACCCGATGAAAGACCGCCTCAAGCGTGTCCATAGCCACAAGGAAAATTTGCGCGAGCGCCATCGCGAAAACCTGAAGCAGCATAGCGCAGGATTGCGTAATGCCAGTGCCAAAGGGGTGGCCCGCGAAGTTGTGGAGCAATTCAAGCTGCTTGAAGTTTTTGATGCCGAGAGTGCTGCCAAGAAACTCGCCATGGCAGGTTTTCGCGGGGAGCGCCCTGTCTTTACCTTCATGCTGGCGCGTGTTGCCATGCCGATCATCGGTGGTCTGGGCATGGCTTTTTATGTTTACGTACTTGACGGGTTTGGTCTTGGCAGTTTCATGAAGCTGGTCGCAACTATTGGCGGATTTGCTGCCGGATTCTACTTGCCGAATATCTATATATCCAATGTCATACAAAAACGTCAGCAGAAAATGCAGCTCGGCTTTCCCGACGCTCTGGATCTGTTACTGATTTGCGTTGAGTCTGGCATGTCCATCGAACATGCTCTGCATAAGGTCAGTGAAGAAGTTGGCTCCAATTGTCCTGAACTGGGGGAAGAACTGGCATTGACGACAGCGGAGCTGTCTTATCTTCAGGAACGGAAACAGGCCTACCAGAACCTCGCTGACCGTACGGGACTAGAGGGAGTGAAGTCTGTCGTGACGGCGCTCATCCAGTCAGAGCAATATGGTACGCCGCTCGGTGCCTCTTTACGAGTCATGGCGGCAGAAAATCGCGAGTTGCGGATGCAGGCGGCCGAGAAAAAGGCGGCTGCATTGCCCCCGAAATTGACAGTGCCGATGATCCTGTTTTTCCTGCCGGTGCTATTTGTGGTTATTCTTGGCCCGGCAATCCTGCGCGTCACCGGCATGGTCGAAGTCGAGCAATAATCGATCCAAAGTCAAGTGGACCATCCCTGGTTTTACATTTTACTACGGACCATTTAAGCCTTCTCTGGTGAGAGGGTTCAATGTCTGCTGACACCGGGAAAATACGAACAATTCTGATTGAGGACGTGCCTATGGCACGTGCCGCTTTCACGGATGTCATAGAGCAGCATCCGCGCCTTGAGCTGGTCCAGGCGGCAGCGTCCTGGGCGGAAGGGAAGAGAGCGCTTGAGCGGTCTTACGATTTGCTCATCACTGATCTTGATCTGGGCGATGGGACAGGTCTCGATTTTGTGGAGCAGGCCAGCAAGGCTGGTGACAAAAAAGTGATTGTGATCACGGTGCTGGGGGACGTGAAAAGCGTCATGGCTTCTGTTGAGGCAGGGGCTGATGGCTATGTCCTGAAAAGTGCGCAGCCTGAAGAGTTGAAAAGCGCTATAAGCACCGTGCTGGAAGGTGGATCGCCTATCAGCGCAGCTGTAGCAGGACATCTTCTTAAAAAAATTCGCTCCGAAACTGCTGATGAAAATTCCTCCACTGACACTCCTGTCACAAGGCTGACGGCGCGCGAGGTTGAAATCCTGACTGAACTGGCCCGGGGCTTTACAAATAAAGAGGTGGCGCGCCAGCTTGGCATTTCGCCATATACTGTCGCCGAGCATGTTAAGGCAATCTATCGTAAGATGGCCGTCAGTACACGGTCGGAAGCAGTTTCGCAGGCTTATCGTGAGGGGTTGATAAGGTAGCATTCCATGGCCATCACCGATGAAGCGCCTGTCGACAACAAGCATAATCTGGTGATCCAGGTCTTCAATTATGCAAGCCTTTTTCTGATTTGTTTTTTCTCAATCGTGCTTGTGGTCTATTTTGCCGAACGCAGCATGGTACCGACTGATGCCAAGCGGCTTTCAGAATTTCAGATTGCGGCCGCTGGCAGCCTGAAAGGGGAGGTCACGGATGATGTGAAATTCACCCCGATCACGTCGCAGTGGTATTCTTACCGGTTGCCTTCTGCGAACCAGCTGTATGTCATGCGCACTTCGTTTGAAGCAAATAAAGTATCCGGTCAGGATCATGCCTTCTACATCACGCGGGCAAGGGACAGGGTTTCCGTGTTTCTGAATGGTAAGCCGATTGGTATCGAGCGAAACGAAGGTAACTATTCCAACGTCAATTTCCTTGGTCCGAGAATATATACTTTACCTGAACAGTTTCTGATTGATGGGGAAAATACACTCGATATTTATCTGTATGGATACTCGCTGCGACCGCGCATCTATGCAGCATTCGTGGGAGAGAGAGAAGCTCTGGTCAACGCCTATTTCTGGCGGCAGACATTGAATGTCACGTCACTGAATGTTGTAAACGGTATCGGTGTTTTTGTCGCGATGTTCGCGCTTGCGGTGGGGGGATTATCCCGCCAGCAGCGGCATGAATACATCGTTCTCGGATTGATTATGATTTTCTGGGTCGGGCGCAATGTTTACTACCAGTTGCCCATGCACACTTGGGAGGTCATCCATCAAAGTCTGATGTTCAATGTCACGACCTTTGGACTTGTGATGTCGATAGCAGCTTTTGCCAATGCGTGGACATCAAAATCGGCCGGTATTTACAGAGCGCTTGCGATAACCGGCATCGGTTACACCGTGTTCTCTTTCCTCCTGGATGTTGTTGATACAAATTGGGGAGATACACTTTATCTTTTCATAGGGTTGCCCCTTGTGGTGGGCGCCTTGCTCTGGACTGGTTGGAAGTTCATTACTTATCGCAAGCAGCGTAATATTCCCTATTTCAGTATCGCTGCATTCGGCATTTGTTTGTCTACGGCGCTTGTCGACGTGCTGAGTGAGATACTCGTGTCGAGTAATGTTTCATGGTGGCCTCTTGTCACAACGATGCCATATTCGCCTCTGGCAATTGTCATTGTTGCACTCGGGATAATCTATGTTCTGGCGCGGCGAACCTTGCACTTACAACAGGCGGAGGAACAGCAGCGTATTACATTGGCTACCGAACTGGCAGAACGTAAAGCCGAGCTTGCCAGGTCCTATGAAAAAACGCGTGAACAGGAGAAGCAGGCCGCCATCGCTCAGGAGCGACAGCGCATCATGCTCGACATGCATGACGGGATTGGCAGTCAGCTACTGGGACTTCAGTTGCAGATCAAGCAAGAGAATCTGTCTAGCCAGGAAGTATCTTCAGAGTTGCAAAGCAGCCTTAATGACCTGCGCTTGATTGTGGATTCGCTCGATACGGAAACAGATGATATCGGTATGGCCCTTGGGGCATTCAGGGCGAGGGTGCAGCCACAATTATCTGCTGCGGGAGTGGAACTTGATTGGCAAATGAAAATCCGTGAACAGATTTCCGGATTTGGTCCCGAAGCTGTTTTGCATATTTATCGTGCCATGCAGGAAGCTGTTACGAATGCCTTGCGCCATTCCGGAATGACCAAGCTCACTATTGCCATGGAGCCGTCATCTGAAGATCCTTCCAATATGGACAATAAACGGCTTCATATTCGGATTGCCGATAATGGAAAGGGCATCAATGCAGAAGAATTGGCATCACGCCGTGGTTTGAGTCATATTGCCAAACGCGCCGGAGCTTTGTCCGGGGCAGTTGATATCAGGAATACGGGCAAGGGTACCGAGGTTTCTCTCTCGATACCTATTTCAGAGTAATGAGGTGTCCGCCCATCAGGCTCTCCCCTCCCGACAGGCGGACCGTCTTCCCCGATATGAGTTTCAGGCTAATCGCCTTCATCTCTTGACGGATCAAAACTACCGCTGCTGGCGCAAAAAAATACCCCCTCATGTGAGGGGGTATTGCATTTCGTTGGATTGAAGGTCTCAGTAAAGCGGTGTTGTTGGCTCCTCAACCGGGAGTTCAACTACTTCTTCAGCTTCAGAAGTATCAGTCTCATCTTGGTCCGCTGCTTCTTCTGCCTCGTCAGCGGTCTTGCCCTCGAGAGCCGCCGCAGGCGTTTCCTGTTTTTCTTCCTGAATATCTGCCTCAGGAACAATGTTTGCGAGATCTTCGGCTGCCAGTGTTGTGTTTTCGATTGTCACCGGAGCTGCTATCGCTACCGGCGGTGCGATACCGCCCCACTCGCTTGATCCAATACCGTCTGCAATTGTCCTAGCCGGTGGCTCTTCAGCAGGTACGCTCAGGGAGCTGAGAATATCACCCAAAGGTGTTGGATCTCCATCCGGTTCTTCCGGTAAGGCTGGTACAGGGAAGGTTTCCGGCCGTATCATTACGGGTTCAGTAACACTTTCAGTCGGGGCCTCGATAACTGACGCTGCTTCATAGGAGCTTGTGGCGACCGGTGCATCAAAAGATGGCATTTCCACATTGTCGCCAGCAAAAGCCTGCCAGTGTGCGGGCTGTGCGGTCAGTGACCGGAAGTAAGCGACATTATTATCAGCGATGCGCGGTGGCAGGTCGGAACGTGCAAGGCGTTCTGCCTCGGCAGAATCACCCTTGAAGCCGAGCACGAGTGCCAGATTTTGACGAACGGTTGGGGTGCCGGCAGTTGTCGCAGCAGCAAAGCGCAAGGTCTGTTCAGCTTTGGTGAGGTTACCTGAAAGGGCATAAGACAGCCCCTTGTTGTTAAGAACAACATGTGAGTTTGGCTTGATTTTCAGAGCCATATCATATTGCTGCCGGGCAGCTTTGTGCTCCCCTATCTTGTCGAGGGCGACGCCATAGGCGGAGTAAGAGCGCCAGTCCTCGCCTTTGCCTGTGAGGATGGCTTGTTCCAGCGGGCGTATAGCTTCAAAGGCACGATCGTTTGCGATCAGGACCTTTCCGTACTCCAGTGCAACATCAGGTTTGTTGCCAGCCTGGCGGTATGTCCGGGTCATAACCGTGAGCGCTTCTTCATTGGAGCCCATTACGCGCAAAGCTTGGGAGAAAGTAACCGCCACATCCGCATCATTCGGATTGCGGTCGTAGCGCGTGCCCCAGAAAGCCGCCTTGGCGACCGGGTCATGATCGCCTGGTTCATAACCGCCTGGAACGACATCCAGCTGGTTGTTCAACCTTGAGCTGGTAGTCAGGGGATTGCCAGCACAGCTCACGAGAGCCAGGGCACAAAGTCCGGTGGAAAGCGATTTCAGCAGTCTGCTCATTGATAAGCCTCTTCAGCACCTGTTAGTCTGATGGCCATTATCAGTGAATCTGCTCAATAAACCCTTAAGCATGACTGGCCGTCTTGCCCGGTTATTGAGATAAACCGTTAAAAATAAATGAGTTAATGAATGGTTACATATAATTCTGTTTTCGCCTCATATAATGCTGAGCGTGCCCGCAAGGCAGTGCCCGTCTGGCTTGTGCCGGAAGATGGATTTGACCGTTGGCTGGAAGACCACGCCATCGAATACCTGCTGCTGGCTAAGGCAAACGGCTTTCAGGGCCAGCAGGGCCGCGTTCTTGTTGCGGCTGATGCGGTTTTTGTCGGTACTGGTGCAGGTGCTGACAGATTGGTGACTGGGGCTGCTTCGGCCCAGCTCCCGGCAGGTGAGTATTTTCTTGCCAATCCTGGTGAGGGGGATGAAGCCAAGCTGGCAGCGCTTGGCTGGATTATGGGAGCATACAGGTTTGGTAAATACCGGGAAGTTCCCGAACCGCCTCTACTGGTTCTGCCCGAACACGTGAAAGCCGATCACTTGTCCATAATAGCTGAAGCAGTCTGGCTGGCGCGCGACCTTGTCAATACACCAACTGAAGACATGGGGCCGGAGCATCTCGCAGACGCAGTCAAGGAACTTGGCGGGCGCCACAAGGCGCAAGTCAAAGTCATTGAAGGCAGCGCGCTGTTAAAACAGAACTTTCCGCTTATCCATGCAGTTGGCAGGGCAGCAGACCGTCCCCCGCGACTGATTGATCTGACTTGGGGCGACAAGGACGATCCGAAAGTGACGCTTGTTGGCAAAGGTGTTTGTTTCGATACAGGTGGCCTTAACATCAAGGGTGGCAAGGGTATGGGTCTCATGAAAAAGGATATGGGCGGCGCTGCAAATACTCTGGCGTTAGCGTCCCTCATCATGGCAGCCGGTTTGAAAGTCCGCTTGCGTCTCCTGATTCCTGCAGTTGAAAATAATATTTCCGGAAACGCTTATCGACCTGGCGATGTTTTCAAAAGTCGCAATGGCATGACGGTGGAGATTTCCAACACAGATGCGGAAGGGCGTCTGGTCTTGTGTGATGCCCTGGCGCTGGCATCCGAAGAAAAGCCCGACCACATCATATCACTGGCCACCCTCACCGGGGCAGCCCGGGTTGCGCTCGGGCCGGAACTTGCGCCGCTTTACGCGACTGATGATACGTTTGCAGCCGAGATCATCGCGGCGGCGGACAAAGTGCAGGACCCTGTCTGGCGCATGCCGTTCTGGGACAATTATATCTCCATGCTGTCGTCCAGCATCGCGGATATCAACCACGCCTCGGACTCAGGCTTTGCCGGGTCAATTACGGCAGCTCTGTATCTGAAAAAGTTTGTCTCTGAGAGCATTCCATACACCCATTTTGATATATATGCTTGGAATCCCTCGGACCGCCCGGCTCATCCCAAAGGCGGCGAAGCCTTCGCAATTCGTGCATTGTTCGAGGTGTTAAGTGCGAGATATGGCAACCACGGTTAAGGCGCGTTAACCAACAGGGTTGTTCGGTTCACGATCACGCAACCAATAAGTGTTACTCTGACAACCTGTCGGAAGTTTGGGTAACATGGGATGAAGCAGAATCTGCTCCTTTTCACGGTTGGTTATGTCGTGGCCTTGATCATGATTGCGCTCGCGTCAGTAGGCATCCATTGGGCTGAGCGAGAAACGATTGTGCGTCAGGAGCAGAACGCTCAACTTATTAATATCGCTGGTCGTCAGAGAATGTTATCTCAGCGTATCGTTGCGCTGGATTTACTTCTGCGAAATACGGAACCGCGAACAGCCGCGCACACCCGGCTCGAGAGTAGCCTGCAAGAAGCGGTTAACCTGATGTCTGACAGTCACCGCCGTCTTACTCAGGGCGATCTGGTGATCCCTGAAACAGCCCCCCTTTATGCGGCGGTGGAGCAATTGTACTTCGATGCGTCCCGTTTGGACTATCGGGTTAAAGCGTTCCTGTCTGATGTTATGCCGTCACCGGGCAGAATAACCACGGCAAGCCCCGACCAGTCTCAAACTCTTGCGGAGCAGGCGGAGTTACTGTTGCCTGATCTGAATAACGCAGTCTCATTATACGAACAAAATGCCCGCGCAGAAATCCATCGAATTGAAAACTTTACGCAGGCTGGTGTGCTATTCATATTGGGGCTCTTGCTGGCAGAGGCTTTGCTGATCTTCCGGCCACTTGGCAAAAGACTCCACGGTGCAGAGGCGCACCTGCAGGCTATTGCCGCTACAGACTCACTGACAGGTTGTCACAACAGACGTGGATTGATGAGTGCGGCCAAATCGTCTCTGGCATACTTCTCTCGTCATAGACGTGAGGTTGCCACGATAGTTTTCGATATTGATCATTTCAAGAAAGTCAATGATACGTATGGGCATGGTACCGGCGATGAAGTCATTAAGTTCGTTGTTGACAGGGCGCTCGCCAGCATACGCGCGTCAGATATTATGGGCCGCATCGGCGGGGAGGAGTTCGTGATTTTCTGTCCGGATACAAATCATGAGCAAGCTGGTGTTGTTGCTGAAAAGATAAGAAAGGTTATCGAGAGTACACCGTATAGGGACGGGCCTCTCGATATAAGGGTCACATGCAGCTTTGGCGTTTTTGCGTATCAGCCTGATAAAAATTCAGACCCGGCCTGGTTCATTGAGCGCGCAGACGAAGCTCTTTATGCGGCCAAACGTGCTGGACGAAATCGGGTCAGGTTCACGGATTTGCAGCTCGGGGGGGCGTTGCAGCTGCCGGAATCAGCAGCTGCCTGATAATCACGATCAGCTTTCCAGTTTATCCTGTGTGCGCAGCTCAAAGTCGCTGGCATGATGGCGTTCATGCAACTGCGTTTCCGGTTCTCCCCAGGCCCGGTTGACAATCCGACCTCGTTTTACAGCAGGGCGCTCTGCAATCATGTTGGTCCAGCGCATGACATTTTTATACTCATGCGTCTGAAGGAATTCAGCCGCTTCGTAGACTTTATTTGCCGCAAGGCCACCATACCATGGCCAGATTGCCATGTCTGCAATCGTGTACTGATCACCTGCAATAAACTCATTGTCGGCTAATTGCCGGTCCAGCACGTCAAGTTGACGTTTTACTTCCATGGCAAAGCGATCAATGCAGTATTCGATCTTGACGGGGGCGTAAGAATAGAAATGTCCGAAACCGCCGCCAAGATAAGGCGCGGAGCCCATTTGCCAGAAAAGCCAGCTCAGGGTTTCAGTGCGTGCGGATACGTCATTTGGCAGGAAAGCCCCAAACTTTTCAGCGAGGTACAGAAGTATCGAACCAGACTCAAAAACACGTTGAGGCTTGTCGCCAGAGTGATCCACCAGGGCAGGGATTTTTGAATTCGGGTTTGCGCTGACAAACCCTGAACCGAACTGAGCGCCATCGCTGATATTGATCAGCCAGGCATCGTACTCTGCGTTGCTATAGCCAGCCGCGAGAAGTTCCTCCAGCAGCACTGTAACCTTGACGCCATTAGGTGTAGCCATGGAGTAAAGCTGCAACGGATGCTTGCCAACGGGCAGGTCTTTGTCGTGCGTTGCTCCGGCAACAGGCCGGTTGATATTGGCAAAACGGCCACCGCTTTCCTTGTCCCACGTCCAGATTTTAGGGGGGGTGTATTCTTCGGTCATAGCTCTCTGCTCCTTGCGGCTCTCTAAAAATTTGCTCCTGCTTATTCTAACAGAAAGACAAAGGCCATTCACGGCTGCGTGTCAGTGCTGCAGCTGTTCATTGACGCAGCATACATCTTGGTGGACTGAATGCCTTTTATGCAGCGATAGGAAAAGTCATGAGCCAACCCCTGTTCTCCCCTTACAAACTCAAGTCTCTCAGTTTGCCAAATCGAATTGTTATGGCGCCGATGACGCGAAGTTTTTCACCAGGCGGTGTACCAGGTGCGGATGTCGCTGAGTATTATGCGCGCCGGGCAAAGGGCGAGGTTGGCCTGATCATCACTGAAGGTACAACGGTTGACCGTGGTGGTGCTTCCAACGATCCAAAAATACCGAATTTTCACGAACCAGAGGCGTTGGAAGGCTGGAGGCGTGTAGCAAGCACGGTCCACGAGGCTGGTGGTCGCATCGCCCCGCAAATCTGGCATCAGGGTATGATGCGCAAACCCGGTACTGGGCCGCACCCGGACGCACCGTCCGATGGTCCGTCAGGGATCACGCACAAGGGCAAACAGGTTCAGGACGCGCCGACAGAGGCAGAAGTCACTGATATGGTGCTTGCTTATGCAAGGGCCGCCGGAGAGGCAAAGCGCCTCGGCTTTGATTGCGTCGAGATACATGGCGCTCACGGCTATTTGATTGACCAGTTCTTCTGGGATCAGATGAATATTCGAGATGATCGCTTTGGTGGCACTTTGCCGGAGCGGGCGACATTCGCAGCTGACATCATTCGCGAGATACGTGCGGCCGTCGGGCCGGATTTCCCGATCATTTTGCGGTTTTCGCAATGGAAACAGCAGGATTATGAGGCGCGACTTGCTGATACGCCCCAAGAACTAGAGGCCTTTCTGAAGGTTTTTGCAGAGGCGGGTGTGGACATGCTGCATTGCTCACAGCGTCGATACTGGGAGCCAGAGTTTCCTGAAGTGGACGGACAAACTGGTCTTAATTGTGCAGGCTGGGCTAAAAAACTGACGGGTCTGCCCACCATCACGGTCGGTTCAGTTGGTCTGTCAGCGGATTTTTTCACCGCTTTTGCGGGGCAAGGGTCTGGTCAGCGCGCGCTGGACGATCTGGAGGAGCGATTGGAAAGAGAAGAATTTGACCTGGTCGCTGTCGGCAGGGCTCTCCTTCAGGACCCCGACTGGGTTGTGAAAATCCGTGAAGGGCGTACGGAAGATTTGCAGGATTATGATCCAAAGTCAGTTATGACGCTGACGTAAGCATCGGATAGAACACAATGAAGGTGATCAGACATGACTGATTTTCTATTGCTTTCCTTCATCTTCCTGGTCGCTGGTGTGCTCTCGGTGCCCATTGCCTCCCGTCTCGGCCTCGGGTCAGTGCTGGGCTATCTGATTGCTGGTATTGCGATCAGCCCGCTTTTGGGGGCGCTCGGTGTTGATGTAGTATCCATTCAGCATTTTGCCGAGTTCGGCGTCGTGATGATGCTGTTTCTCGTTGGTCTCGAGCTTGAGCCGAAGATGTTATGGTCAATGCGCGGCCGGTTGATCGGACTTGGCGGTGGGCAGGTAGTCCTGACAACAGCAGTGATCATGTCAGTTGCCATGCTGCTGGGTCAGTCGTGGAATTTCGCGCTAGCGATCGGGTTGGTACTCGCTTTGTCATCAACGGCTATTGTGCTTCAGACACTCAATGAAAAAGGCCTTATGCGTAGTGATGGCGGGCAGGCAAGTTTTTCGGTTCTATTATTTCAGGACATCGCAGTCATTCCGATTTTGGCACTATTGCCCCTACTGGCAATTCCTGAGCTACTACCCAGTCTTGCAAGTCACTCAGCAGCCGGACACGCGCCGGCGGCCATGGCAGGTACAGATGATGGCGGACATGGCCACAGCATGAGCCTTGTTGCCGGGCTTAATGGCTGGCAAACGGCTGGTGTCAATATCGCTGCCATCGCTGCAGTTATTCTTGGCGGGAATTATCTGGCCAGGCCCTTGTTTCGGTTTGTTGCCGCTGCCCAGTTGCGTGAGTTGTTCACGGCGCTTGCATTGTTGATCGTGGTGGGCATTGCCTTGCTCATGACACTGGTTGGCTTGTCACCAGCCCTTGGCACTTTCCTGGCCGGGGTTGTGCTCGCCAACAGCGAGTACCGCCATGAACTGGAAGCAGACATAGATCCTTTTCGAGGTTTGCTGCTGGGGCTTTTCTTCATGACAGTTGGGGCAGGGATGAACTTTATCCTGCTGTTCGAGCAGGTCACATTCATTGTTGCCTGCACGATCGGTCTCATCGCGCTCAAGGCGGCAATCCTCTTATTGCTGGCGCGCGTCTTTAATGTGCGCGGTGCCGATAAATGGCTGTTTGCGCTAGGGCTTGCTCAAGCCGGGGAGTTTGGTTTTGTGCTGGTGTCCTTCACCACATCCGGCGGCATCCTGCCGGACCTTTTGGGCGATCAGCTTCTTTTGATCATAACCCTCTCCATGCTGATTACGCCTCTATTGTTCATTTTCTATGAGCGCATAATCGTTGCGGGGTCGGCAAAAGAACAGGAGCAGGAAGCAGACGAGATCACCCATCATAGCCCGATCATAATTGCAGGTTGTGGTCGCATGGGCGGAATCATCAACAATATGCTCGTCACTGCCGGGTATCAGACAACTGTCATTGACTACTCATCCAAGCAGCTTGAGGCGCTGCGGAAGATCAATGTGCCCGTCTTTTTTGGTGACGCAACGAGGCCAGATCTTTTGCAGGCGGCAGGCATAGGTCAGGCGAAACTGTTGGTGATTGCAATAGATAATAAAGATCAGATAACGGAACTTGTGCGCTATATGGAGGCCAACCATCCAAAAGTGCATGTCATTGCACGTGCGATCGACCGGAGTCATGTCTTTGAATTATGGTACGCTGGCTGTCGCGACATCATACGGGAAACCTATGATGGATCGAAACGGATCAGTCGCTCAGCGTTCGAGGCGCTCGGGATTGAGCGGGATAAAGCGCAGGCCATGGTCGATGTCATGGAGGAAATGGACCGCGCCACTATGCGCGAAACAGCCGAGCATTTTATCCCCGGTATGCCATGGCATGAAAATGAAGCGATGGTGAAGCGCATTCGCGAAATGCGCGAGCCGTGGCGCGCAGAAGTCCGCAAGAAACTCGACGAAATTCTTGGTCGCTAACCAGGGTCAGGACCCTAACGTTCAGATCAGATTACTGATTTCCGCGAGAGAATTCAGCGTCGACACTCTGTTCGCAAGTGGCGATGGCTGTATCAAGTTTTTCAAGCCACTCTGTGCCATATTTTTCACTGTACCAGCCCCGCATACCACTTGTTGCTTGCTGGAATTGCGCTTTCTCATCCGGGGAAAGCGCGTAAACCTCGCCTCCCGCCTCCCGAAATGTCTCATAGGCTTCTATCTGGCGCCGCATCGGGATGGCCCGGGTAACAGTTTTCAGGTGCTGGAAGCCATCAAAGACCTGCCGCCTGATATCCGGTGGTAGCTCTTTCCAGTTTTTGTCAGAGTACCACCATAATGCACCCATATAAGCGTGACCATCCAGCGTGATGAACTTCACGTGCTCATGAAAATTCATACCGACAATATCCTGAATACCGTTTTTGGTGCCTTCCACGACACCAGTTGCAAGGGCTGTATATAACTCCGACCAGGAAACGGGCGTCGGGTTTGCGCCAAGCTGTCGCATCAGTTCCTGCTGAATTGGCGCAGATGTGGTGCGGATTTTCAAACCCTTCAAATCTTCCGGTTTTCGGATTTGTTTGCCTGTTGTTGCGAAATTGCGCCAACCCCCGGTGTTGGAAACAGCCATTAATCGCAAGCCGAGCTGCTCTGTCAGGACCGCCTGTCTAAGGTCATCCGTTATGGGACCGTCAAACACACATTCAGCAACGCGATCATCCCGAAATACATAAGGCAAATCGAAAACCTGACCTGGGCCATAAATGTTCCCCATACCGCCAATTGTGGTCATGAAAACGTCAAGCACGCCCGATTGCATATTTTCGATACATTCCCGTTCGTTGCTGCAGAACTGCCCGGAGGTGAAAATATCAACTTCCACGCGACCATTTGCACGCGCTTCGACATAATCCTTGAAGACAAGGGCTCCGTCATAATCTTCATCTGCTTCAGAGCCCAGAATGCCAATACGGATTGTGTAAGGCGCTGTTTCCGCCGCACTCTGATAAATGCCAAAAGAACAGCCAATGATTATGGCAAGGAACAGAAGGTTTCTAAAATGAGTCATACGGGTCAGCCTTATGCGTAGCCCAACAAACGTGGCAGGGTTAAAGAAATTGCCGGGAACAGGGTTATCGCGATGATGACAGCAACCTCCAGCGCAAGGAAGGGCAGCATCTCAAGAGCAATCGATTCCGGTTTTTCACCTGAAACAGATGAGGCAACGAAAAGTACAAGGCCCATGGGCGGCGTTATCAAGCCGACAGTTACGTTCACACACATTACGATCGCAAAATGCATCGGATCGACACCCATACTGACCATTAAAGGTGCGAGTACAGGACCAAGGATCAGGATGGCAGGGCCAGCATCAAGGAACATGCCGACCACAAACAGGAACAGGTTTATCAGGAGCAGAAGGACAAGCACATTGTTGCTCATGCCTGACAGGCCGTCGGCCATGTTACCTGCCATGCCGGAGACTGTGATAATCCAGGCGAAGGTCACGGCCGCACCGACCAGAAGCAGGATAACTGCCGATTGCGCAGCAGCGTTGACAAATATTCGCGGCAGGTCGCTGACACTGATTGTGCGCATAATGAAGTAGGAAACAAAAAGCGCATAAGTGGCTGCGACTGCCGCTGCTTCCGTCGGCGTGAAAATACCGCTCAGGATACCACCGAGTAGAATAATAGGTGTCATCAGGGCGGGGAATGTCTGAAAGAATGTCAGACGTCTCTCTTTCCAGGTCGCTTTTTCATTGGCTACCGGATAATTCCGCTTTTTTGCCAGCAGGAATGTGACCAGCATCAACCCCCCGCCAATAAGGATGCCGGGTACGATACCTGCCGCAAAAAGCCCGGCAACGGATACATTCATGACGAAAGCATAGAGGATCATGATCCCGGATGGCGGCACTATCGGTCCTATTACGGAAGATGCTGCTGTCACAGCCGCAGCAAAGCGTGTGGAATACCCGGCTTTCTCCATGGCAGGGATCAACATCTTCCCGAGGGCGGATGTGTCAGCCACAGCTGAGCCGGACAAACCGGCAAACAGAATGGAGGACATGATATTCACCTGCGCAAGGCCGCCGCGCACATGCCCGATAATGCTCTGGGCAAAGCGCACCAGTGCTTGTGTCACTCCGCCCGTATTCATGACTTCGCCTGCCAGAATAAAAAAGGGCACCGCCATCAGAGGGAAGGAATCCATGCCGTTATAAAGGCGAGAGAGAAGGGACGTGTAGAACTCTTCCTGCCCGTCGACTGTCAAGCTCAAACCTGGCGCAATCAGCAGCGCAAAGACTATTGGTGCGCCCGCTGCCAGTAACAAAAGAAATATCCAAAAATAAGCGAGGGACATGGCGGATTATTCGCCCTCTCTGGCAGGCACTTCGTCAGTGGCTGCCATGTCGGTTATCTCGCGGGCAATGTTTTCAAGCCCGACCAGAATCAGGCAAGCAAATGCAACAGGCACGATTAGATAGAAGATGCCTACTTGCACAGGAAGCGTTGGTGAACTGCTCTGCATACCACGTAGAACAAAATCAAGGCTTTCGAAAAAGAACACGCCACAAATCCAGATGACGAGCAATGTCAGCACTATCTGCAGGATTGAGCGCAGTGCCCGCGGCAAAGCCTCGACAAAAAAGCTGATCGAAACATTCGTGCCCTCCCGATACGCCCACGGGGCCACCAGAAAAGCCGTCCATACCATGAGCGTTTTTGACAGTTCTTCCGTCCAGGAAGGAGAATTGTTGAAGCCGTATCGCGCTACGACCTGCAGCATCACGATGGCTGTCATGGCTGCCAATAATATTCCTGCCAGATTCCTCCCGGCAAGACACAAGGGCTTGTTAATCCCGCCCAGCCAGTCAGCGAGCCTTTGTGCCAGGGGCATGTTCGTATTCCCGATTATTATTTTCAGTATAACCTTGGCACACTTTAGGCGCGATGCCTATCACCCCTGTCACAAGCAGTTTTGGCGTTATGCCTTCGCCTCAGAGTTGAATTTACCATTTCTTCTTGTATGACAGGGCGACGACTGGAGAGTGCGCGATGAAAAAAGTTTACGATAGCGCTGAAGCAGCGCTGGCTGGCCTGACCTTTGATGGCATGACTGTGATGTGTGGCGGGTTTGGTCTCTGTGGTATCCCGGAAAATCTGATTATTGCCTTGCGGGATTCTGGCGTGACGGATGTAACGGCTATTTCGAACAATGCAGGCGTCGATGACTTCGGCCTCGGCCTGCTGTTGCAGACGCGTCAGATCAAAAAGATGGTCTCTTCGTATGTGGGCGAAAACGCTACATTCGAGAAGCAGTATTTATCCGGTGAGCTTGAACTCGAATTCAATCCACAGGGAACTCTGGCAGAGCGCATCCGTGCTGGCGGTGCAGGCATTCCCGGGTTCTACACCAAAACCGGTGTCGGCACGCTGATCGCAGAGGGCAAAGAGCATAAGGAGTTTGATGGCGAGACATACGTCATGGAAACCGGCCTCAGGTCGGATTTGGCGCTCGTCAAAGCCTGGAAAGGTGACACGCAAGGCAATCTGGTATTCCGGAAAACGGCGCGAAATTTCAATCCGATGATGGCAACTGCAGGGCGAATCACGGTTGCTGAAGTGGAAGAGTTGGTCGAGGTGGGTGAGCTTGATCCCGATCACATTCATACGGCGGGTATTTTCGTGCAGCGCATTGTAAAAGGCTCATTCGAAAAACGCATTGAGCAGCGGACAACCCGCGACCGCGCGGCTTGAAGCTGAGCTAGGAGAGACATTATGGCCTGGGACAGAAATCAGATGGCGGAGCGTGCCGCACAGGAACTTGAAGACGGCTTTTACGTCAATCTCGGTATCGGCATTCCAACACTGGTTGCCAACTACATACCAGACGGCGTGGACGTTACGCTTCAGTCAGAGAACGGCATGCTCGGCATGGGGCCTTTTCCCTATGATGATGAAGTAGACCCTGATCTTATCAACGCCGGCAAGCAAACTATCACAGAATTACGCCGTACGTCCTATTTCTCGTCGGCTGACTCCTTCGGGATGATCCGTGGGGGGCATATTGACTTGTCTATCCTCGGTGCCATGGAAGTCTCCGAGCATGGGGATCTGGCAAACTGGATGATCCCCGGAAAAATGGTCAAGGGCATGGGCGGCGCCATGGACCTTGTGGCCGGTGTCAAGCGCGTGGTTGTGCTCATGGATCATGTGTCAAAAAAGGGTGATCCAAAACTCCTGAAAGAGTGTTCCTTGCCATTAACAGGCCTGCGATGCGTTGATCGCATCATTACCGGGCTTGGTGTGTTCGATGTTGACAAGGATGCAGGTAGTCTCAAGATAGCTGAGTTGGCAGACGGGGTTACTGCCGAACAGGTCAGGGAGCAGACGCAAGCGACCATAGAGTGATTTGATGATTTAACGAGTAACTGTCACGGGGTGAAAAATGGCAGATCCATCAGCAGTCGCGGCCGGGAATGCAGATATCATTTCATGGTTTGCTCTGGCATTGTCGGCAATTTCCTTTTTCGTGTCTGTCATGTTTTCCACGACGCGTCAGGACCTTCAAAAGCAGGACTTGCTACTCCGTTATGACGAAAACGTAGCGAACTGGGGGGCTGAGGCAATCAGCGAGATCGCCAAGCTTGAGACGATACTTTCAATCCCGCGACCTGATGATTTCGAGACAATCTATAAGGCTTCACTTTTGAGAATTTCGGCTCTAGTCGATCAGGGGCGCATGTTCATTCCTAATGAAGATACCGGGGATGGACACGGGCTGGAGAAGCACCCTGTATATCAAGGCCACCGTCAGAAAGTGTTGGATATACTCGTCGATATTTATGACTGGGGAATGGCGCATGAAGGGCAGATGAATAATGGTGACTACACAGGTGCTAAGCATCTGTTTGCTCTGCGTCGCCTATTCGTTGCAGAAATAGTAGACTTGCTGGACACTAAATCACGCCGGCAAACTTTCAATACTATTGTCAAGGACATGAAAAACTAGGTTTGCCTAGCACTCTTGCGTTGATTTCATATCAGGTGCGCCGGGGGCCAGCGCATGATCTCTCAGGGCTTTCGCGTGGGCGCGCCCTTCCTCGACATAATGGGCAGACCCCATCAACGCCATCTTGTCTTCTCCGTCGCGTAAGTCACGTAGCTTTCGCGCAGGCAGCCCTGCCCACATCTCCCCGCCGGGTATGCGCTTTCTCGGCCCCAGAAAAGCACCAGCAGCAAGGAAGCCGCCGCTTTCAATCACTGCCCCGTCAAGAACAGTCGAGCACATGCCGACAAACCCACCATCTTCGACCGTACACCCGTGCAACATGCACCGATGGCCGACCAGCACATTCTCCCCGATAATACAGGCTGTACCGCCCATGCTCGGTTCGTCGACATGTATGATCGTACCGTCCTGAATGTTCGATCCTTTGCCGACTGCAATACGATTTGTATCAGCCCTCAGTACACACCCATACCACACGCTGGCATCTTCGCCGACTTCCACATCGCCGATCAGTACGGCACCGGGTGCAATGAAAGCTGTGTCATGAATAATCGGCGTTTTTCCATGGAAAGGGAGTATCAGTGGCTGCATATCAGATCTGCTCTAAAGTGTAAGGTCGTAGTGTGTACGCGGTTTGTTAGCTGCAGTGGTCAAAAACTCACTCTTCAGTCTCATCTTCCTCGTCCGTGGCATCAGCATCCCATTCATACATGCTGCGGATAAAACACCGGTCTGGCTGCTGCACGTTCGATCTGCTGGCGAAAAGATCCTCCGATACCAGAATAATATCACCGCGCGTCAAACAGTTGCCGCCTCGATCCGTCAGGCCAATGCGCTGGGCGCGATCGAGCTGAAAACAGGCACCTGTTTCCACAAGATACTCCCGGCTCGGGCTGGCCGACAGGATGACCTGCCGATCAGAGACAGTCTTGAAATTGTCGATCGTGCGCGTGAAGCAAATCCGATTGACCTGTTCACCGAGCCGTGGGTCGTCAGCTTCGATCTTACTCGACCGCTCTTCGTCAGTTGAAGCGCATGCGGTAAGCAGCAGGCAGGTCGTGCTGGCCAGGGCGGTTAATTGCAGGGTCTTTCTCATATGGCTCTCCTAGAGTGTGTCTGTCTTTGCTACAGAACAATCCCCTCGGGCGTACAGTAACACGAATAAGCGAAAATCAGAAGTCAGGATGCGTGATGGCTGGAAGCAGCGTCAACCCTTACTCCGCAAGTGTCGCGTCAATGCTGCGAAAGAAACTTGTAATGTCGTCCAGAACCGGCGCTTTGTTGCGGAAAGTGACGGAAAGCGCTGTGACAGGTTCAATGTGATCGAGCCCGCTATAAATCCTTGTTTCGACGCGCACATCCTGTGCCTCTAATGCCCCTTCCAGGGCCGGGATGTTACGCGGCAATACGACCGTGTCATCACTGCCAATAACGAGCAGCATGGGTGGTGTGTCTCGCGTGGCCAGGTTGATGGGCTGCGTAACATCCGGGTCCTGAACATGCCCGAAGGCATCGATAGTTGCCTCCACATCATACGGGTAAAAATCATATGGGCCGGCAATTCCCGCTACGCCGTCAATGGTATCTGCGCCCAGGTTCAACGTCTCAAGATAGGAGTGGTCAATCCCGAGCATCACAGCATTATATCCGCCAGCTGAATGACCGGTCAGATAAATACGCGACGGATCACCATTCCAGTTCTCGATATTTTCTGTAATCCACTTCACAGCCAATGCGCCGTCTTCCAGAAAGGCAGGGAAAACCACATCCGGCACTTTTCGATAATCTGCAATTACGGTGACAAAGCCACGAGCAGCAAAAGCACGGCCAACAAAGTCATAGCCATCCTTGTCTCCGTTCTTCCAGGAGCCGCCATAAATGAACATCAGTACAGGGTCATTCCCTGTGCTCTCCAGCGGCACATAGATATCGAGTCTCTGCTCGTCGAGGGGCCCAAAGGAAATGTTTCGTTCTGCAACGCGTGAGCCGCGGTCCTTCGGCCCCAGATTATCAAAAAGGGTCTGGATCGTGCAGCCTTGCAACAAAAACAGGACAGGCAGAAGCAGCAGTTTGTTCATGAATGCACCTTGGGCAAAGTCTTGATTGAATTGATAAAGTTTACAAAAGCCAATACGCCCTGATCACGCAAGGGCATAACTCAGCCGGTAGGCCTTGGTTCTTCTAAAATAAACGGTAACAAGCCTGACGATAAAGAAGCGCTACGGGTGGGTACGGTCGATGGTTTTCTGAATGACCGGCGGGAATTTTTCGCGCCAGCGCAACAGTTGCTCATTCAGTTTGGCGTTTTTGCGACGCAGAGAGCGCACCAGATTTTGCACCGGAATAACATAAGGTGCCAGCAGAGCGAGCCCGATAACAAGCATCAGGAGGCCCAATGGAATTGGTAGCGGAAGGACAACGATACCGGCGACAACCAGTACACTTCCCATAATCTGATGAAAAATCGCAAGCATTGCTGGCGGAATTTCCTTTCACCTCAGCCATTAACCCGAGATTTAGATATATCACCGGTAGGCCAATTGACAATATCACAAAACCAACAACGGCTGGTTAACTGCATTATGGCGCGAAAAATCGACAAAATTTCGGCAAACAGGTTTTGAAAGCAAGCAGCGGGAAGTTGCTGGCCAGCTCTTGAGATAGAAAACTGCGGGTTAGCAGACGTTAAGATCGAAAAATGTCAAAATTACACCAAAGTCGATTCACAAATGATGAGGCCCGCTGGCAGGCCATATGCGCCCGAAATGCTGCCGCGGAGGGGGCGTTCTGGATTGCTGTCAGCACAACAGGGGTTTATTGCCGCCCCGGCTGTCCGGCGCGTTTGCCGAAACGTGAAAATATTGTCTTCTATGAGACGCGGGCTGCTGCCCGCGCCGCAGGTTTCCGCCCTTGCAAGCGCTGCCAGCCGGATGAGCCACCACTGGCTGAGCGCCAGGCGCGACTGGTCGAGCAAGCCGTCAAAATGATTGAACAAGCCGAAACACCGCCGACGCTGGATGAATTGAGCAACAAAATCGGTGTCAGCCCGCATCATCTGCATCGCCTTTTCAAGGCGCAGCTCGGCGTCACCCCAAAGCAATATGCAACAGCGAGGAGAGCCGGGAAGCTGCAGGCAGCGCTCGCCGCAGGCACACGTGTCACGGATGCTGTGTATGACGCTGGCTTCAACGCGCCTTCGCGCATGTATGAACAGTCCGGTCAGAGACTGGGCATGACGCCGGGCAAGGCGCGCCAGAAGGGCCAGGGCGAGGACGTACGCTTTACACTGGCCGAAAGCTGGCTGGGCCGCACACTGGTTGCCGCAACAGAAAAAGGCATCTGCTCCATCCAGTTTGGCGACACGGACGAAGAAATGATGGAAGCGCTGCGTGCGCGCTTTCCGCTGGCGGATTTGACGGAAGCCGAAACAGGCTCGGCCTATGCCGACTGGGTGGAGCAGACGCTCGCCTTTATTGAACAGCCGCTTGCCGTCCCGTCCATGCCACTTGATGTACGGGGGACGGCCTTTCAGGAACAGGTCTGGCGCGCGTTGATGCGCGTTCAGCCGGGAGAGACCCGTACTTATACTGATATTGCGAAAAGCATCGGAAGGCCGAAAGCGGTGCGCGCGGTGGCCAGTGCGTGCGGTGCCAATCGGCTTGCTGTGGTTATTCCGTGCCACCGCATAATCGGTAAGGATGGTGCCATGAGCGGCTATCGCTGGGGCATCAAGCGCAAGGAGCAGCTGCTGGAAAAAGAGCGAAGCTAGGTCGCGCGAAAAAAAATCAGCTTGCCAACAGTTCAGGCTCCATCGTGGCAACCGTGTCAGCGCCTGCTGTAACAGATGGTACGAGGCCTTCAGCGCGTGGCAGTAAATTGTCAGCATAGAACCTGGCGATTGCGATTTTGGTCTCGTAATAGGCTTTGTCGCCTTCGCCATTTGTAACGAAGTCAGCTGCTGCAAGCGCGCCGCGTGCAAGATAATGCGCACCAGCGACGTAGCCAAACTGATCCTGATACGGTGTAGCGCCAGCAAGCGCATCCTGAGGATTGCGAGCCATGGCCTCAATCATCCAGTCGGTTGTCGTTTCCAGGGAGTTGGCAGCGACGCCGAGGCGTCGGCTCATCGCCTGCAGGGCAGGGTTGCTGCTATTCTCCAGCGCTGTCACATTTTCCCGAACTTCTGCAATGAAATCACGCGCCAGCTTGCCTCCGCCCATGCCGAGCTTGCGGCCAATCAGATCAATCGCCTGAATGCCGTTCGTGCCCTCGTAAATGGCAGCAATGCGAATATCCCGCATATGCTGCGCAGCGCCGGTCTCTTCAACAAACCCCATGCCGCCATGTACCTGCACCCCGATGGAGGTCACTTCATTGGCGCGGTCCGTGGCAAATGATTTGGCAATTGGCGTCAGTAATTCTTCGCGCTCTTTCGCCACCTTGCGGGCCTCTTCATCTGGTGCATGTTTGGAAAGATCGTGCGCAACCATTGCGGCATAGCAAAGGGCGCGGGAGGCGTCTGTTAGCGCCCGCATCGTATACAGATTTCGACGTACATCCGGATGCTGATAAATATCTACAGGCTCGCCGGACTTAACACCAAAGGCGTAACCCTGCTTGCGCTCCTGTGCGAAGGCGAGAGCAGCCTGGAATGCCCGCTCGGACACAGAGGCTCCCTGCTGGCCCACATCAATCCGGGCGGCGTTCATCATGACGAACATGTTCTTCAGGCCTTCATTCTCCTTGCCGACCAGTGTGCCGTAGCACTCGCCCGCCTCGCCATAAGCCATCGAGCAAGTCGGCCCGCCATGCTGGCCAAGTTTTTCTTCAAGCCCGGTGCACTTAACGTCATTGCGGGCACCGAGGGTGCCGTCGTCATTCACGTGGAACTTCGGTACAAGGAACATCGAGATGCCGCGCGTACCTTCCGGTGCGTCTGGCAACCGTGCCAGAACGAGGTGGCAGATATTTTCTGCCATGTCGTGCTCACCAAACGAGATGTAGATCTTGTTGCCGGTAATCTTGTAGCGCCCGTCGCCGACAGGCTCAGCCTTGGTTCGCAGGCTGGAAAGGTCAGAGCCCGCATGGGGTTCTGTCAGGTTCATGGTGCCGGTCCATTCGCCGGAAACCATTTTTGGCAGATAGAGCTCTTTCTGCTCGTCCGTGCCAAAAGCAAGCAGGGCCTTCACTGCCCCGGTCGTAAGTGTTGTGCAAAGCGACCACGTTATGCAGGCGGAGAACAAGGCGTCAGAAACAGTCAGCGCCAGGGATTGCGGCAATCCCTGACCGCCAACCTCTTCCGGGAATGCAAGCGCGTTCCAGCCGCCTTCGACATATTGCTGATAGGCTTCTATGAAGCCATCAGGCGTGCGCACAACCCCGTTTTCCAGCTTGGCTCCTTGCTGGTCCTGTGGCCAGTTCATGGGCGCGACAACATTATCCGCCAGCTTGCCGGCTTCCGCCAGCACTGCTTCAACAAGTTCGTCATTCAAGTCCTCGAATTTGCCGGTTTCCTTGACGGCGTCGAACCCGACCATGTGGTTCAGCACAAATTGCATGTCGCGCACTGGCGTCGCGTATGTCATGTCATCGCTCCTTTAATTCTGGGCACTATATGGCGCGTCGTGAGAGATTTTTGTAGCACCCAATGCAGTGATGGCCCATGAAATCGCTTAAATGACCGAGTTCGCACCATATACGCCGGAAATGGCCCTTAAAGCAGCCGATTTGCTGGCGCAGGGCGGTCTTGTCGTTGTGCCGACCGAGACCGTTTATGGCCTTGCAGCAGATGCAACGAACGACAACGCAGTGGCGCGGATTTTTGAAGCCAAGGGGCGCCCCTCCTTTAACCCCCTGATTATTCACGTCGAAAATGCTGCTATGGCTGGGGAATGGGCTGAAATCTCGCCTTTAGCCGAAAAGCTGGCCGCGGCATTCTGGCCCGGTGCCCTGACCCTTGTTCTGCCCCGGCGGGCGGGCACAAGGCTCTCCCGGCTCGTGTCAGCCGGTCTCGATACGGTCGCCGTGCGCTGCCCTGCTTCTGGCCCGGCACAGGCTGTTCTTGCTGCTTTGGGGCGTCCTTTCGCAGCCCCAAGCGCCAATCGTTCAGGCAGCATCAGCCCAACACGGGCGACTCACGCTGCAAAAACACTCTCTGACAAAGTGGACCTCATCCTTGATGCCGGTCCGTGCGACATCGGCGTTGAGTCGACCATCATCCGCGTTGAAGGTGGCCAGATTTATCTACTGCGCCCCGGTGGACTATCGGTTGAAGCCATCGAGAGGGTTGCAGGAGTACGGCTTGAAAAGCCGCAATGGCCTGAAATCCAGGCGCCTGGCATGATGGAAAGCCATTATGCGCCACAAGCCCGGCTGCGCCTTGATGCATTGACGCCTTCGCCAGGAGAGCTTTTCCTGGCCTTTGGGCCGACCCCGGAAAATGTGTCCGCTACCCGCAACCTCAGCCCTGGCAGTGATCTCACGGAAGCAGCAGCCAACCTCTTCAACCACCTGCACGAACTGGATGCGCTGGGCGATCGGATCGCCGTTGCCCCGATACCGGAGGAGGGGCTTGGCCTTGCGATCAATGATCGGCTTCGCCGGGCTGCCGCGCCCAGGCCATGATATAACCGTTGAACAAATCCCCAGACGAACTTATTTTGCGCCCAGTTAAAGGAGTGATCTCATGAAGAAGCTGATAGCATCCGGTCTGCTGTTCGGTTTGCTGGCCGCGTGCACCGCAGAGCAGGGCGATCAAAACACGCAAGCAGAATCCTCCGGCGGTGCGGACTCTGTCACTGATGTTGCTGAATATGTAGAAACTATAGCAGATGATGGGCTCAGCCCGGCGGCGCGTGCAAACAGGCCGGATTATGCGGCTATTCTCGCTGCTGAAGACAGGCCGGAAGCTGATCGCGCGCTTGACCCTATGCGCAAGCCATTGGAGGTCATGGAGTTTATCGGCCTGCAGCGCGGCTGGTCAGTACTGGAGCTTGAAGCCGGGGATGGCTACTACACGGAAATTTTCTCGCGAGCTGTTGAGCCTGCAGGTGTGGTCTATATGCAAAACCCTGTTGAATTTGATAGTTTCCTTGGTGATGCGGTGACGAACCGCCTGGCCGACAACCGCCTGGCCGACAACCGCCTGCGGAATGTGCGTGTACTGAAATCAGATTTCGATGAAGTGCCCATCAATTCGGAAACTGCCCAGATCATCACCTGGATCCTTGGGCCACATGAATTGTGGTTCCAGCCTGATAACAAGCCGGAAGGTTTTGGAGATCCACTGGAAACATTCTCCCGACTGAAAGATATGCTCACGCCCAATGGGCAGCTTATTGTTCTCGATCATGCAGCAGCTCCAGGAACGCCGGAAACCAGCGGCGGCACGACACATCGCATTGACCCGGCGATTATCATCGACCTTGCAGAACAGGCTGGCCTTGGTGTGTACAAACAAAGCGATATTTTGCGCAATCCGGAAGATGATTACGAAAAACCTGTTTTCGATCCTGATGTGCGGCGTAAAACAGATCGGTTCCTGATCAGTTTCAAGCGTAAGGAAGCGCTGGAAGAATAAAGCATATCTTCAGCGCAAACGGTTTTTCCGAGAGGAATCTTTTATCATGTTAGGCACTTATGCAGTCTGCTCCTGATCATATTGCCGCACTGTCGTCGCTGACGGATGTCAAAGGCCTCATTCGGGACGATGACAAGGCGTCTTATTTGACAGAGTGGCGCAAACGCTGGCTAGGGGAGTCCCCTTTGCTACTGGCTCCCGGCACCACGCAAGAAGTGGCAAGGATTGTCAGTTACTGCCATCAGCACGACATAGGAATCACCCCTCAGGGCGGAAATACCGGCCTCGTCGGCGGACAGATGCCGCATGGTGAGATCCTGATCAGCCTCAAGCGTCTGCGGCAAATTCGTGAAGTCTCCCCGTTGAATAACGCCATGACGGTCGAGGCGGGTGTTACGCTGGCTGAGGCACAAGGTGTGGCAAAAGAAGCAGACAGATTATTCCCATTATCTATTGGTGCCGAGGGAACATGCCAGATTGGCGGTGTCATTTCCACTAACGCAGGCGGGGTCAACGTCATCCGCTACGGCAACACGCGCGACCTGGTGCTGGGGCTTGAGGCTGTCATGCCGAATGGAGAAATCTGGCATGGCCTCAAAGCGCTGCGTAAGGACAATACCGGTTATGACCTGAAACACCTGTTGATTGGTGCGGAGGGCACGCTGGGTATTGTTACCGCAGCGACACTCAAACTGTTCCCGCAACCGCGAGAAATGGCCACTGCGTTTGCGGCTTTGCCGACGGCGCAGGCAGCTGTTGATTTGATGGCATTGATGCAGGATAGGACTGGAGGCCTCGCAACCAGTTTTGAGCTGATGTCACAACAACTCATCAACCTGGTCAGTACACAGTTTGCAAACTTGAAATCGCCGCTTAACAGCCGGGCGCCATGGTATGCTCTCATGGAGTTCTCTGCCGGCACCCCTGGCGGCCTCAGGGGTATAATCGAAGATGGATTATCTGCCGCGTTCGAGAGGGGTTTGTTGCTTGATGCAACGATCGCCGAAAACGAAACACAGGCTGAACAGCTATGGCAGTTGCGCCACAATGCAGCGCCTGCCATGGCCAGTGATCCGGCTAGTGCCGTAAAATGCGATATTTCTGTTCCAATACATCATATTCCCACGTTCTTGCAGAGGGCAGATGAGGTGGTCAAGGCGCATACAGAGCATGGGCGTATCATAGCCTTCGGTCATATGGGCGATGGCAATATTCACTACGATGTTCTGGGGCCTGAAGGGGCAGACCAGTCGACCTTTGAAGCAGGACGACCCGCGCTACAACGGGCTATACATGATGTTGTTGCCAGCCTTGATGGCTCCATATCCGCCGAGCATGGTATCGGCGTCCTCAAGCGCGACGAGTTGAAAATGCGGAAATCACCGACAGAGATGGCGATGATGCAGGCGATAAAGCAGGCGCTAGACCCGAAAGGCATTATGAATCCCGGAAAACTTCTGTAAAAGGCGCAGATACAAAAAGAGGAATCTTCACATGATTGACCAACTCATTCAGCAAATCGCCAGCAAGGTTGGCATTGATGAAAGCATCGCACGTCGGGCGGTTGGCGTCGTCATGGGCTTTCTCAACAAGGAGGGTGATCCCTCTGCCGTTGGCAGCCTGTTTGAAAAAATACCTGGTGCTGCAGAGCTGGCCAGCCAGTATGAGCCGGGAGCAAGCGGCGGCCTTGGCGGATTGATGGGCAAAATGGGCGGTATGCTCGGTGGCAACAAGATGGGTGATGCCATGGCTGCGATGGCCGCCTTCAAGGAAACCGGTCTGTCAATGGATCAGGCACAAGATATGATGCCTGTGGTAAAGGATTTTATTTCTGAAAATGCCGGGCCAGACGTAATGGCCAAAGCCATTAATTCTGTACCAGCACTGAAAGACCTGCTGAAATAGCAATATACCTCCCGTTAGGGAGGCATATGCTTCAGTCAAAGAGTGTTGATGATTACGAGCGGCGCTCGCCGTTCTGCCAGTATGTGTTCCCATACTGATCAACATAGTAATAGCGTTGTGCCCGCTGATCAAAATAGAGCTGTTGTTGGCCTTGTTGGCGCTGATCCATCTCGCGCCCGCGCTGGGCACCCGCAGCACCACCTACAACTGCGCCAATCGCGGCGCCGGTTTCCGCGTCGCCATCGCCAACATTGTTACCAATGATGGCACCAACCAGCGCGCCAGCAGCGGCACCGCCTGCAGCATTGCGTTCAATGTTGCCTGTTTGTGTACAGCCTACAGCGAGAAGGCCCATGGCAGCGATGGCAGCAGTGGTTTTGAAATTCTTCATGTCAAACTCCTCGGGATGTATCCCTTTCTGGTATGTTGCGTCTGTCTAACGCATCCTCCAGCAAACAGTTCAATTGTGGCCAAAAGACTGCATCTGGCGGTCTACTCAGTCACGAAAGCGTGAGGGGCTATCCTTCTGTTTTTGCTGCGATAATTGGAAGAATACCGGATAGTATGCCGCCGCGAAGTCAAAATGTGGCAGCAAGGTGTTGGCACTCCACCCCGTGCGTGCTTAATCGCTTACATGGCTGACGATTCGTGACTGTCGTCGGACGACTGGCACGAGATGAAAATCTGACAGGAGATAAAAGCTATGAGTGCACTTCAGGGAAAAACAGCAATCATAACGGGATCCACCTCCGGTATCGGACTCGGTTTTGCGCAAGGCCTGGCAAGCGAAGGCGCGAATGTTGTGATGAACGGCTTTGGTGACGCTGAAGAAATCGAGAAACACCGACAGGCGCTCGAGGCTCATGGGGTCAAGGCAATCTATAATGGTGCCGACATGACCAAACCGGCGGAGATAGCCGCTTTGGTTGCGGAGGCTCACGAAACTTTTGGCAGTGTAGATATTGTTGTCAATAACGCGGGTATACAGAAAGTATCCCCTGTCGAAGAGTTCCCCGATGATAAATGGGACGCGATTATCGCCATCAATCTCTCATCCGCGTTTCACACGATCAAACATTCTGTGCCGATTATGAAACAGCAGGGTGCGGGCCGTATCATCAACCTTGCCTCTGTGCACGGCCTTGTCGCATCCCCTTTCAAGTCTGCGTATGTTGCAGCTAAGCACGGTATAATTGGGTTGACCAAAACGGTTGCGCTCGAAGTCGCTGAGTATGGCATCACCTGCAATGCTATTTGTCCGGGATATGTTGAAACACCCTTGGTGGCAGGACAAATAGCAGACACCGCCAAAGCGCGAGGTATGACAGAAGAAGAAGTGAAGAACGAGGTGATGTTGAAAGCCCAGCCAACACGGCAGTTTATCACCTATGAGCAGCTTAATGGCCTGATGGTTTACTTGTGTTCAGATGCTGGTGCCGGAGCAAATGGGGCCTCTTTCAACATTGATGGCGGCTGGGTCGCGCAATAAGCGAGGAAAACTGCTGTGGCTGGGTCTAACAGTAAGCTGATTGATATTGCCTTGCAGGGTGGCGGTGCCCATGGCGCGTTCGCCTGGGGCATACTTGATTATCTGCTCGAAGATGGCCGCATCGAGTTTTCCAGTATTACGGCCGCATCGGCAGGAGCCATGAACGCGGCGGTTATGTGTTATGGTATGGCGCTTGGCGGCCCCGAAAAGGCGCGTGAAAGTCTGCATGATTTCTGGGAAGATATCGGGAGAGCCCAGTTCAGCTGGGATCAGTTCGTGCCTGATGTGATGTATGACATGTTTCCGCACCTTCAGGACATGAAGGAGTGGTCGCACTATCTGATGATGGGGACATTCACTCATGCTGTATCGCCTTATCAGTTCAATCCCATGAACATCAATCCGCTCAAGGATATTCTCGAACAACATGTGGACTTCGAACAGCTCCACGCGGGTAACACATCAAAACTCTATATCTCTGCCACCAATGTGCGGACCAGCAAGGTCAAGGTTTTCAGCAGGGGCGAGGTGACGGCTGATGTGGTAATGGCTTCCGCCTGCCTCCCGAATTTGTATCAGGCTGTGGAGATAGATGGCGAGCATTATTGGGATGGTGGGTTCACCGGGAATCCGCCCTTGTGGCCGTTATTTTATGACCGGGAGAGTCGCGACGTTCTCGTGGTGATGCTTAACCCGATTGAGCGACAGGAAATCCCGAAAACTGCTGCCGAGATTCATAACCGGGTCAACGAGATATCCTTCAATTCGTCCCTGTTAAAAGAGATGAGAGCAGTATCATTCGTTCAGAAACTTATTCGCAAGGATATGCTGAAAGAGGAATTTCGCGACGCTTACGTGGATATTCTTTTTCATAATATCCGCGCTGACCAGTATCTGCAGGATTTATCAGTTGCAACGAAGTACAATACTGATTGGACATTCCTGAAGTCATTGCGCGATCGCGGTCGTACCTCAGCCCGTCAATGGCTTGATAAGAGCTATGACAAGCTGGGCGTTGAGTCGACTGTCAGTCTACGCGATGAGTTCTTCGAGGCTCATGCTGGGCGTGATCAGGGGTGATCTATCAGTTAGTCAATCGCTGATTTCTGGATGGTGCCGTGAATGTCATTGACCATTTTCAGCGCGGCGGAGCCATAATACTTTGTGTACTCAGCTTCGAAAATGCCCGCAGCAACTGCAGGGTCCGTCTCGACCAATGCCTGTGCATCTTCAATTGTACTCACGTCAAAGATGAACAGGCCGCGTTTTGGTTCTGCCTCCATGAACGGGCCGGCCAGCACCAGCTTACCTTCTTCCGCCAGTTTGCCCATGTTGGAGAAATGCCCGCGAAACAGCTCGTTGCGCTTGTCGGCATCGGTAATCTCGGCAGGGCCTGTCAGCAGTGTCACGAAGATATAGGGCCGCATGCCATAATCATCAGCCCCCAGCTTTTCGGCAAGCGCTGCGTCATAGGTAACCTGCTCGCTGTTTTCTTCTGCTACCGAAAGGCCTTGTAGTGCAAGCAACAAAATGGCAATGGAACTTGGAAAAAAGTGTTTGTTTTTCATAATATGCGCTCCTTATTTTGGCCCATTGTTCTGTTGTCGGTGGTTATTCAGCTTGTGCCTGTGCAGCATATTTGGGGCAGTCACTGCGACATACACCATCATGTGACCACTCGGGCGGGTGCCATAGATATGCCAGCCGGTCGGTCCATTTATCAGCTGTTTTCATGCGATCCCACAACTGCTGAAAGCCGGCAAACTGGGCAGTCAACGGATTATTATTATGCACTGGCCGAACCAGGCCAACAACGGGGCGCTCATCATACGGCTCAAATGTGCCAAACAGCCTGTCCCAGATAATCAGTACCTGGGAGTAATTCTTGTCGATATATTTGGGCTGGCTCGCATGGTGCACCATGTGATTGCGCGGTGTCGCGAAGACTTGTTCCATCCAGCCGAGGTTGCCCACATAACTCGCGTGGTTCCAGATGCCAAAAGCACTCTTCACCACGACAATCGCGAGATAGGCAATCAGTGGCACACCTAGAAAAGCGGCTGTCAGTGCCCCAACAGCCTGTAGTTTCCCATCCAGATAGAAACCGCGGGCCGCCGTCGTATGATTGAACTCGTTGGAAGAATGGTGAATCGAATGAAATGCCCAAAACAGGCCAACCCGATGCCCCAGTCGATGTTCCCAGTAATATGATAGTTCGTGCACAATAAATGCAACAGGCAGGCTTATAAGCAGGTTCGATATGGTAAACAGTCGGAAATTCTCAAACACGAGCACATAGAGCGCAAGCGGTAGAAGGATACCTGCCGCCATGCCAATAACGCTGTTCATGAGATTAAGACCGATACTGCACAAGGCATCGCCATTATTATATTCGCCGCGTCGCGTAATCAGGTACCAGAGCCTCTCCACTATAACCATGCCAAAATAGGCACCGGCCAGCCACCAGATCATGTTTGCCCCACCAAGTGTATTGACGATATTCTCCAACATCTCGTTTTCCCTCCCGCTAGTGGCAATCCTGTGCCGGGCTGTTCTGAATGTCAAAGCGCCAACGTTACCTTGCAATCAGCTTTTATGAAAGATCACCGAGAGATTATTGGCTGGCATCTCAATGACTTTCTGCAAGGTAAGGCCTGCCGCTGCTGCCAGGGGCATGATCTCGCGATCAAGGTCGCGCACGCCCCATCTCGGGTCACGGGATTTCAGGCTCTCATCAAAAGCAAGATTGGAATCAGCCGTATTACCGTTTCGCAGGAAGGGGCCATACAGGAACAGCCTGCCATCTTGCTGTAGCAATGCGCCCGCGCCAGTGAATAATCCTTCTGCCGCCTCGAACGGTGCAATATGGATCATGTTCACGGACATCATCCCGATTAATGGCTTTGGTATGTCTACACGATCAAACCAGTTTTGAGCAGAAACATCGAGGTTCAGTGGCGCATGAACATTCGCAAGGTCAAGATATTCGGCCCATGCAGCAATGCTTGCGCGCGAGGTTGCATCGGGGTCTGACGGAAACCACGTCAGCTCCGGCAGACTTGCAGCAATATGAACGGCATGTTCACCAGTTCCAGAACCGACTTCAAGTAATGCGCCCATATCAGGCATATACTGACGAAAAACGTCGCGAATCGCATCGCGGTTGCGGGCCACTGACGGGGAAGAAAGGCGATCAGCTTCGCTGGCCCGCGCTTCCAGTGCGATTTCCTTGCCGCTTTCGCCTTTCTGATAAGGTGCATCAGTCATGGCAGATCAGGAGCAGGAGCCGCCACCAAGTACACAGAATGTCGCGCAATGTGGGTGGTTCAGTTTTACAGGCTGCGATGCTTCTTTTAGTGACCCGCCCAGATTGAACTGCTGATCATAGGCAAGAAGCGTGCAGGCCTGCACTTCAGCTCTGCCTGCCCCCTTATGGCGTACAACCATGCGGGATGAGGCACACATGATGTCGGATGGCTTCTTGTTGAGGATACCCCAGCACTCCACCGTAATCTCCGGCGGGTCGCCACCGTCATTCATCTCGGGGAACAATACCAGTGCCTCCGGATTATTCACATCAATCTGCACACCGATTGAGTCAAAAACCTTTTTATATCCTTGCCGCGCCTCTGCTTCATCCTCGCCCCAGCAGGTGCGACCGGCAGCGGTCAGGGTGAAGCCGTTCTCGGCCAGCCACTGCATCCCGTCGAGCGCAGGCTGATATGTATCCTTGCCGCGTTCTTTTTCATGCAGCTCTTTGGAATAGTGATCGAGACTGATGCGCAGTGTCAGCTGGCTGCCAAACCGTTCTTTCAGGTTCAAAAGTCCTTCCTGAACACGCGGGCGCATCAGCGGCTTCATCGCATTGGTCAGTACCAGTGTCTCGAATTCGTGCTCCAGCGTCATTTCCAGTATGCGGATAATATCCTTGTTCATCATCGGCTCGCCGCCGGTAAAACCGATTTCACGCGTGCCCATTTCCTTCGCTTCGGCAAGATACGGAGCAACGTCTTCCGGCGTCAGATAAACGAGACGGTCATTAGTTGGCGAGCTCTCAATATAGCAGTTGACGCATTCAATGTTGCACAGGGTTCCGGTGTTGAACCAAAGTGTCTCCAGCTGTTTCAAGCCCACAGCTGCCCGGCGTGTCCCGTCAGCGGTAAAATCCGGATCTGCCCATTTCGTCAATGCTGTTCCGTCAGCCATAAATCTGCCTTGCCTCGATGCCGCCCCCAAAATGGGCTGATATTAGGGATTGACCCTAAAGCAACTGGCTGTTGTTGCAAACGGGTGATTGCCGTCGATCAATAAACTCACCGTGAGCCAGTAATGCAGGAAATCTTGACGCAATGCCCTTCTGCGGCCCATAAGCCGCTTTCATTGCGGGTATGGTGAAAAGGTATCACGCGAGCTTCCCAAGCTTAAGTTACGGGTTCGATTCCCGTTACCCGCTCCACCAACGTGCTTGCCAGAATACGCTGGACCGACTGATCGCGGCGCTTATAACGCAAGGCCAGACAAGAAATAAGGAGAGCCGCCATGAGCCAAGCCGAAACTGATTTTCCTGCCGGAGACCTGCTGAAAGGCAAGCGTGGCCTTATCATGGGCGTTGCCAACAAGAACTCCATCGCCTGGTCCATTGCCCAGCAGCTTCATGCGCAAGGAGCAGAGCTGGCTTTCACCTATGTCGGCGAAGCACTCGAGCGCCGGGTGCGCCCGCTGGCCGAAAGCCTCAATGCGCCGATTATTCTTGATTGCGACGTCACAGATGATGCCTCCATGGAGGCGACTTTCAAGGCCATCGAGGACCAATGGGGCACGATGGACTTTCTCGTGCACTCCATCGCCTTCGCTGACAAGGATGCGCTGAAAGGCTCTTTCGTCGAGAACACCACGCGGGATATTTTCAAGACCGCGATGGATGTGTCGGCCTTCTCGTTTGTTGATTCTGCCAATCGTGCGGCAAAGCTGATGTCGAATGGTGGCTCGATGATTACGCTCACCTATCTTGGCTCAGAGCGGGTCATTCCAAATTACAATGTTATGGGCGTTGCCAAAGCGGCCCTGGAAGCCGCGACCCGCTACATCGCGCGCGATCTCGGGCCAAAGGGTATCCGCGTGAACGCCATTTCAGCAGGCGCTATCAAGACATTATCCTTGGGCGGTATATCTGGTGCCCGCAGCCTTCTGTCTGAAGGCAAGGCTTGGGCCCCGTTGCGCGAGAATACGGACCCCGCTGGTGTCGCAGGTGCTGCGCTTTATCTGTTGTCAGATCTTGGCAAGTCCTGCACGGGCGAAACGCACCATGTGGATGCGGGCTTCCATATTGTCGGTATGCCGGAAGAGATGGATACGGAATAATACCATAAAAAAGCCCTGCCGGGGTCTGGCAGGGCTTCTCTCCTTCTCTCTCAGGGAAGGTGCGGCAGCTGGCGGCTATTCCGCGAGGCCAGGTGCCGGGTGGTTTAGTGTAAATTCCGGATATCCGGGCTGACCAAGTTCGGACGAATCAAGCCCGGCATCTTCATCAGCTTCTGCTGCGCGTATACCAATCGTATATTTCAGCAGCATCCATGCGACAAAGCTGATCGCAAAGACGAACACCGCATTGGCGACAATGCCGACGCCCTGTCCGACGAAGGTCGCTTCCGGATTGGTAAATGGCACGACAATCGTACCCCAGATGCCACAGACAAGGTGCGCCGGGATAGCGCCAACCACATCATCAATACGCGCCGCTTCCAGCAATGGTGTCGCGAGGAAGATCAGCCCGCCCCCCACAGCACCAATAAGCGCAGCTTGCCAGATTTGCGGCATCAGCGGTTCAGCCGTAATAGCGACGAGCCCGCCAATTGCGCCATTCAGCACCATGGGTAGATCAATCTTGCCTTTTAGCAGCGTACACAGAACAACGACGGTGATAACGCCAGCGGCAGCTGCCGTGTTGGTGTTGACGAAGATGTTCGAGACAGAGATCGCGTCATCAACGGAGCCGAGCGCCAGTTGAGAGCCGCCATTAAAGCCGAACCAGCCAAGCCAGAGAATGAACACACCCAGTGTGGCCAGGGGCATGGATGAGCCGTGGAAAGTCACGATCTTGCCATCGGTCGTGTATTTGCCTTTGCGCGGTCCCAGCGCGATGGCGCCTGCCAGTGCAGCCCAGCCGCCAGTTGCATGCACGAGTGTCGAGCCTGCAAAATCGGAGAAGCCATAACGGGCATCCAGCCAGCCGCCGCCCCATTCCCAGGAAGCCTGGATTGGATAGATCAGCCCGGTGAGTAAAGCGGTGAACAGGAAGAATGGCCACAGGCGGATGCGCTCTGCCAGCGTACCGGAAACAATGGAAGCAGCCGTTGCGACAAAGACCATCTGGAAGAACCAGTCTGAAGAAGCAGCGTAACCTGTGGCCAGTGCCTCCGTATCGTCAGCGCTCCATGGGGCCAGGGTGCCGATCCAGCCGCCCTCGCTCACACCATAGATGACGTTATAGCCAATCAGCCACACCATGATGGAGGCAATGGCGTAAAGCGTGATGTTCTTCAGGCAGATTGAGGCGGCGTTTTTGGAGCGGACAGACCCTGCCTCCAGCATGGCGAAGCCGCAGGCCATGAACATGACCACCATACCCATGATCAGGAACAGGAGCGTGTTGAAGACGAACGTAATGTCCGGCGTCACCGCCTCCTGTGCGTGTGCACTGCCGACCGACAGTAAAAGTGCGGGCACCAGAGCCCAGCCAAGTCGTTTCAGTTTCATTGCGTGATACCCCTCTTCAAAGGTTGCTTTTGTTTTGGTGATGGCCTGCCGCAAGGGCAGGCATCCGGGGATCGACGCTAGAGCACAAAATTGTGCATCGCAATATATAAAAGCAGAAAATGCTGTATATGTGGAATTATTAGGGTTATAAACTTTCCACTTGCGGTTTTAGAATCATTTTGGCATCTCTGAACGATGTGGAACGATCCATATTGTGATGGTATGAAGTGGGGTAGACATGTCGGAAGCTGAAGTTCTCAGCCTGTTGAGCGAAGATTTGACTAATCACGGCGGTCTGCTTTGGGGGTTTGCTGCAGTGCTCGCATTTGGGCTGGTGCTTTATATGATGAGCTCTGTTCATACGCTCACACGTCGCCTGAGCGGTCTTTCCGTCAGTGGGTCGAATGCAGGGCCTGTAACAGAGGGCGTTGCTGGCCATCAGGCGCGGGCAGAAAAGATCAGACAGTCAGGTAACCGGCAAAAAAGCCGCCCCCGCAAGCCTGTGCTTTAGGGTCAGGACCCTAGGGTGTGCTTGCCCCGAACTATCGCCGCAGAGAAGCGGGAGTACTATTCACCGAAGAATTCTAAAATAGTAATTGACTTTCTCATATATTTGTTCTATATATGTTCTATATATGTTCT
>JALEGJ010000019.1 GCA_022763115.1 Aquisalinus sp. | reverse complement strand
CCGTTTCCGGTCTGGGGCAGCCGCTCCGGCTGCGTCGGTGAAGCGGGTGTCTAACGATCCCTATCTTCGGTGTCAACGAAATTTTTGAACTTTTTTTTGCATCCAATTTTGTTGCCGATATTTCGGCAATTGGCGCAAAGAAATCTGCATCAGAAACTGTGTTCCGACCGACGTTCTCAATGACGCTGAGAAAAGCAGATATAGGGGGCTGATTCAGAACGTTCAAGCTTTTTTTGCCCTCACGGAGGGTAAATTTTCACTTAACAAAAACCCGCGAGCCGCAAATCACTAAGGCATTGTTTTGGTTTGTTTTTTCGCCCGGCAGATGTGGATAAGTGGTTAATTTCTCTCTCTGGTTGTTTGATAGGCGACACAAAGCAGCATAATCATGGCTTATGAAAAGAAGTGAAAAGGCATGAGCATGGCAGACCCGACCAAATCCCCCTCGCCTGCAGGTGCTGAAGCCAGCCAGAACGCACAAGCCTGGCCCAAACCCAAAATTGGTCTAGCCCTTGGTGGAGGTGTCGGTCGCGGATGGGCGCATATTGGTGTGATCCAGCGATTACTTGAACATGGCATCAGACCTGATCTTGTAGCCGGCACGTCAGTCGGTGCGCTTGTGGGCGGTTGTTATCTGGCAGGACGTCTTGATACGCTGGAAGAATGGGCGCGCAGCCTCAATCGCCGCCGCATGGCGGGCTATTTTGATTTTCTCATCAACGGCACTGGCATTATCGGCGGCAAAAAGCTGGAAAAGGTGCTGCAACGGCATCTTGGCGATATATTGATTGAGGACCTGCCACAGCCATTCACAGCTGTTACCTCAGAATTGGCGACCGGGCATGAGGCGTGGCTGCGCTCAGGCTCTCTGGTTGAAGCCATTCAGGCCGCCTACGCCCTGCCCGGTGTTTTCCCGCCGCGTAAGATCATGGGGCGCTGGCTGATTGACGGCGCGCTGGTCAACCCGTTGCCCGTATCTGTCTGCCGGGCCATGGGGGCGAGACTGGTCATCGCAGTTGGTCTGCATGCTGATGCCTTCGGGCGCGCCGCAGTTTCTCGCGCAGAACGATACGATGATTTTGAGTTTGTTGAGGGTCAGGGCTTGCGTGAAACCGATCAGGACGAAGGCGGCAAGTCTGCCATGCTCAAACAATTATTTGGAGTTGGTGAGAAAACACCAAGCATGGGAACCGTGATGCTCGCCTCACTGAACATCGTCATGGATCGACTGACGCGCTCACGCCTCGCTGGCGATCCGGCTGATGTAAGTCTTTTACCAAGCATCGGTCACATCGCATTGCTTGATTTCGACAAGGCGGATGAACTTATTGAACTTGGCAAACAGTGTGTTGACCACCAGCTACCGTTTATAAAAAATGCTCTATCCGTCCTCGGAAAGAATGATGAAACAGACAACTTTGAGTAGGACAGTCTACTGATGATTATCCAGCGGCAATATACTGCTTCAGGGACTCTGCCTCTTTTTCAGCGAGTTCGATTTTACGCTTCACCACGTCACCGATAGAGACAATGCCGGTCAACTTGCCATCTTCGACAACAGGCAGGTGCCGGATGCGACGCGTGGACATGATTTGCATGATGTCCTGCAAATCACCGTCGAGGCCGCAGGTGACAACATTCTTTGTCATATATTCATCGACAGAAGATGACAGGATGCCCGCGCCGGAACGTGACATGTGACGGACGACATCTCTTTCGGATAAAATGCCGCAGACAGCGCCGTCATCATCGGTGACTACCACTGCACCGATATTCTTCTCCCCAAGAACACCAACAGCCTGTTCCATCGTTGAGCGCCTGCTTATCGCATGGACGTCATGGCCTTTCTGATCCAGCATATGTTGTATTTTCATGCGTTCCTCTCACTTATGTTATAAGCGTGTCGCATGTGCAAAGTAAAAGGATCGCACATACGCGACTACTTTGATGGCATAAGTATGCGCCAAGAAATCATTTTTGGCAAGATTATCGACCTGACAGGGTTAACCGGTCAAAATAGGAAAAAATGATCAGGCCATAGAGAAACCCGGCGATATGCGCCTCCCAGGCAACCTGCCCGGCCTCCGCCCCGAACAAGAGAAAATGTCCGGCTGTCGTCAGAATAACGAGATTGGAACCGACAAACAAAGCAGTCACCACCAAGACCTTGGGGTCTAAAATTGAAAGCGCTCTGCCCTTCTCCAATCCCCCAGGCTGAAAACGGCGCAACCCAACACGAATGGCTGCTCCCATAACGGCAGAAATAGCACCGGACGCTCCAACAAGCGCAACATGGGCTTGCAGGTTTATCAGCACATAAACAAACCCGGACAGTACAGCAGCAGACAGAAAAAAGGCCAGAAATATAAATGAGCCTGAAAGCTGTTGCAAAAGCGGCGCGTGGCGACCTGCACCGAACCTCGTTGCCAGGGGTTGTGCAAAAACATAGAACCAAAAGCAGTTCAGTACGAGATGCGCCCAATCCGCATGTAGAAATGCATGCGTCAGGAATGTATGAATTACGCCATTGCCGGTTGCATCGGCATGTTGTCCACTGACGCTCATCGGAGATAAAGAAAAACGCTCCACAAAGACCATTGACCACTCTGAAGGCATGAGGAAATGGACAATGTGAACAAGGCCAAAAACAGAAATTAGCAGCAGGATGATTAATGCCGGCGGCCACCATAAACCTGGTGTCTTTTGATGCACTTCCAAAACCGGCTTTGATGAAGGTCGAGACTGCATCAACAAACCTGTCCCTGTTCGGAACAACTTTCCGCATAATTTATATGGTATAAAAAATGAATGGTGTTCCATTCCGGGATTATTGTGACTGTGTACATATTTTACACCCGAAATGCCTCAAAATGAGGCTTCAGCAAACATTTATTCACCAACTGACTGTAACAAGACCGGACAGTTCTGTGCAATAGCCTGAGATAACCGTGAATAAAACCAACGCAGATAAAACGGATAAACTGCACGTATCAGACGACCAGCGCAAGCATCGTCGTGTGCATTTGCCGTTGCCTGTGAAGATTCTGCTGCCTGACGGCACAGAGCACAATGGACATACAATCAATGTTTCTGCAGGTGGTATTCTAATTAAGACCTCAGCGCAGGTCGAAACAGGCACCAAAATCCACGTTACGTCCAAGCAACTTGGCAAAATGGAAGGCACAGTTGTCAGTGTAGAAGACACTGTTATCGCAATTGAACTGGAGGCCAATAGAACGCGGCTTCGCCGTTTAGCCGACACCCTTCTCTGGCTTTGCAACGACGCCGGAGAGTTTTTCAATCGACGCAAGGCGGATCGCGTAAGCAAGGAAAAATGCACCACAGCAAATCTGGCTGATGGCAGGGAAGTTCGCTGCGAAGTGATCGATATCTCTGTGACCGGTGCATCAATCGAGATCACGCCTCTTCCGGACATTGATAGCATCATCACAATCGGGAAAATACAAGGCCGCGTCGTTCGACATCACCCTGATGGTGTCGGCATAGAATTCACACCGCAAACAAAAAACGGAATCGGTAGGTAGACATGCTTTCAACAGACAATTGGTGCCTAAAGGTAGCAGAACGGATTTATGGTCCTTACACGACCAAGCAACTGGAAGCCTTTGCCGCAGAGGGGCGCCTGAGCCCGCAATCCATGATCGCGCCAGCAGGTGGCAAAGTGTGGCGGCCTGCGAATCAATATCCTATTATCGCAGAACTTTTAAGCGCCGACAAACCGAAGTCCACAAAGAGCTTTGGGCGCAGCAACACACCTGCAGGTCAAGACACATTACGGGATGGAGCAATTTCTAACTTTGTCATCATCTTTGATGTACTCAGTGGCGCAGCGACACGCCTTGAGCACATTGTACGGAATATAGGACCGGCTTTCAGGCTCACCGAAAACGTCTGGACTGTCATGTCGGAACAGAGTGTTACCGGCATTAAAAATACCATCGCACCTCACCTGCATGTTCGTGAACCAGTATTCGTGATAGACACCAAGCGGGGACGCAGCGACTGGCAAAACTTCACCCCTGAAATGCACAGCAAGCTGACAAAATCCTGGCTGAAACAAGCCGCCTGAGACAAGATTACATTAACCACTTGTTAACAAGCGAGAAACTTTTGTGACGGTTGATAAATCGGTCGCTATTGAGCCAGATTGAGTCTATCCTCAGTATTAATGAGTGATTCGTTTTCAGGACTTGATTTGGTTACCTGCAAAAATATTCACACTATCTTCCCGGAAGCCTTTCCGCTTCCACAGACCTCGACACTCCCTTTTATCAGCGCACGGCCTCATCCTTATAAAGATGATGCCTTTGGCTCATCTTCACGCGATACGACCACGCTGCAATTTTTCCGCATAGCCACAAAGGAGTCCTGTCATGGCAAAACGTGCAACCCGCAAGTCAGCAAAGCGCCTTGCGCGCGAGACTTTCGAAACCGGTGAGTATAATGGCGGCAATGTGCACTCGCTATTTGATGCAGATAGCTGGTCACCTGTCGATGAGAACTACGGCAACAAGCGCGGGAATGCCAAACAGGAGCAGCGAGACACAAAGTATCGAAAGAACATCAAAGCACAAAATGAGTCACAGCAACAATTTATGGACGCTCTTGACGAGCACTCTCTAGTCATCGCATCCGGCCCCGCAGGCACTGGCAAGACATACGTTGCGGTCGCCAAAGCTGTCGAGGCCCTGGAAAAAGGACAGGTAAGCCGCATTGTCCTTTCGAGACCTGCCGTTGAGGCCGGTGAGAGCCTTGGCTTTCTGCCAGGAGACATGGAAGAAAAACTCTCCCCGTATCTCAGACCACTCTACGATGCGCTCAGCGACAGACTTTCCACCAAAAGGCTGAAAGCACTCATGGCAGAGAACATCATAGAAATTGCACCAATCGCCTATATGCGTGGACGTACACTGAATAACGCATATGTGGTAATTGATGAGGCCCAGAATTGCACCTATGTCCAACTCAAGATGCTGCTGACACGGCTTGGATGGCATTCAACAATGGTTATCACCGGGGATCCGCAACAGTCTGACCTGCTGCCGGGCATGTCCGGACTTGAAGATATTGCAAACAAGCTGGACAAACTGGACACCATCAAGGTCATCAACTTCAGTGACAAGGATGTGGTCAGACATCCTCTGGTCGCCGAGATGATTGGGGTTCTGTAAGTCGGATACTTGACCGTTCACCTGCTGCCTATGGTATGGTATGAGCGCTATGTTCTACCATACCGTCCCTGAGGAGTGACAGCATGAGCAACAGCTATGGCTTTGGTGGTGAAGAAATCCGCGAAGAATCAAGCTGGCGATATCCGCTAGGCATTTTCGTCGCAACCCTTCTGCTGTGCGCTGTATTTCTTTATCACTACGTTGGTCCAAGCGTTGATGATCTGCAAGGCTCCACACCTAATCCGACCATCAGCGAGGAACGTGTCCGCATTACTGTTGGTGACAGAATATTCTTCGTCCCGGCCAACCACACAATCTATCCGAAAGATCGTCGAGAAAAAGTGACCGAGGATTTGCATCTCTATGCCATCTGGCCGACGATGAACGGTTATACGCCCGCGCGTCGACAGGATTTCATTGAGGATGAACCGGGCAGCAGACGCATCGATGTGCAGATCAGGCGACGCGATTCAGTTTTCTCAGAGCAGCAGCGTCTTGAACAATTATACCTGCCTCACGTTGTCGACAAGGCAGGACAACCAAGTGATTACCAGTTGACGCAGTTCACCTTCAAGGAGGCTCGCGCCAACGCACCGACCAATGGTTATGCCGGTAAGGACATGTATATCGGTGAAGCGGCCGATGGTGAATTGCTGGTTCTGTTTTGCTACAAGGATCAGGAGGAGAAAACGATCCCCTCGCAATGCTACAGGCGACTGGACTTTAGCGAGAACGTCTCAATCCGTTACGCTTTTGACCGTGCTTATCTGCCAGACTGGCGTGAAATTGATACACAGGTACGTCGGTTCATCATCACGCTGACAGACGCTGCGGGAGCCTGATTTCATCTGACCTATAATTTTGCTCTCAGGCCAGCCATCACACTCATGGCGCATGGCAGGATGAGCAAAGCCAAAGTCGTCTGAAGGCTTAACCGTTGTGCAATGTAAAGCATTTCATCCGCCTTCTCACTGGCGAGCAACCCGATCATTATGAACAGTAGCAAACTGCAAAGGCCACCAAAAATCGCTGGCACTGCAGATCGGGTCAGGGTCTTTGTAATCTGATACCGCTGAATGTGTCGGTCGTGAAGGATGTCGGCCCATTGCCGCGCGATACTGACCAGAATCATCAAGACGAGGAACCGCGGAATCAGATCCAGCAAGACATAAACGCTGCCGACTGACGGTGCGATGACGTTCATAAGGCCGATAACTACGCCGTCAGCCAAAAGAAGCGTCAGCGCCACAACAATCCCCATGCGCAAAGAAGCGTAAGTTACAGCAACAAGACAGAATAAGAGCAGGTAAAAGAGGACGAACCGGAATATGCCTGTCAACGCTCCGTCCGATGCGAGCGTACTCCAGCGAGTAAGTGGTGTTTCCACGAACGCCATCAGACTCAAAATCCCTGCGATGGCCAGTGCTGCAGAGAGCACGGACGGCTTTGCCGGTTTAAGCGCTTGTCTGAAAACTGTGTGCGCCCGTTTCTGCGCTGCTTGCCAGCCTTGAAACTTGAAGTCAGCTCGACCTGTTAGCGCGTATGCTGATGCAACGACGGCCAGTGCCGGAATGCAGGTGAATGCCATAACACTCAACGGAACCGTTATTCCAGCCATCGCAGTGTTTCCCGAGGCTGGTAATGGGTAAAACCAGAAGAAAAGTCCCAGCGCCAGTAAACCGAGAATGCAATCACGAATCAGATTGTTGAAGGAAAGAGCCGTTGCAAGGCGACTGCCAATACCGTGTTCCGCCTCCAGGCTAACAAGGCGTGCTGTAAACCCCATACTGATCATGATTGAAAAAGCCACCGAGAGCGTCAGCAATAAAAACAGATCAGGAGTGACGCCAGCACCAGTTCTGATCACCCAGGCCGTCATCATCAAAACACCAACAAGCGTAAAAGGCACGGCAAGCAGTCCCGCCACCGGATAGGCCCGACCTGTCATCGGGCTGATTTGCACCATGGCGGCGATAGCAAGACCGGCAAAGAAGATCAGACCGATCTGCGCCTCTGACAGCGACTGCCCTTCCCCACCCTGTCCAAAAACAACCAGAATAGTGGTTGCGATCAATATACCGAAAGAGAGCATGGCGCGCGGCCAGCCCGAGGCGGGCGAGATGGCAGGCAGCAGACAAAACCCGCAGACAGAGAATACCGCAATGCCAAGAACAGAAAGCTGGGTAAATGCCTGCCCTCTGATTTCCTGTGACAGGAGGGCTCCATCATCAAAACCGACAAGAACCAAAACACCCAGCAGGATCAACAATGTTAGAAGCGGCCGCCTGACAATGAACAGACCTGGTTGCGCTATTTGGTTACCCGCCTTCATCAGGGTCAATCTCAGGCGCTGCCCGCTTCCGGCAGATCAATTTCCAGAATTGCCATGTTGAAATCGTAGGAAGTCTCACCTTCATCTTCGTCCCGGAAGAGGACACCGATAAACTCCTCCCCTATATAAACTTCAGCGGAGTCATCCTTATTTGTGCGAGGACGCACCTCCAGAGCCTGATCATTAAAGCGGTCGCGAAGGTAAAGCTGCAAACGTGCAATTTCTACGAGATTCATATGTGTCTCCTGAAATATCTCTGGACCAGCATTCCCCTAGTCGTTATCCGGATTCGCGACTTTCAACTGATCGATTATTGAAAAGGATACTGTGATATGACGAGCCTGACACCATTTGCCAAGTTTTTGACTGCGATTATCTTCGCGCTTTCGCTGGCAGCGTGTGGGGACCACTCAAACCATAACATGAAAACCGGTGCGCAAATCACTGCCGGCGATCTCACTATTAGCAGCAGCTGGGCGCGCGCTGTCGATGCTCCCGCAAAAACAAGCGCGGTCTACATGGAAATCCGCAATGATGGGGCGACAAGCGATACGCTGCTTTCGGTTCGCTCGGGCGCTGCAGAAGTGAGCGAGATTCACCAGTCTCTGGAGCAAGATGGTGTCGCCATGATGCGTCGCATTCGTCAGCTTGAAATCCCGGCTGGAGGAGATGTTTCACTGGAGCCAGGCAGCTATCATGTCATGCTAATCAACGTGAACGGTGACATAGCGCCAGATACGGTCGTGCCGGTTACCCTGACATTCGAAAATGCCGGCGATGTGGTGGTTGAAGCTGTTGCCCGGAGGGCAAACGGTGGTCATCAGGGCCATTGATCGGCTTAATCAACCTTCCGGCAAAGGAATAAATTCCTGATCGTCGCCGGGGGGCAGGGAAAACTGCCCCTCGCCCCACTTGCGTTGCTTCCATTCCTCTTTGGCCTGTTCGATTTTCTCCTGTGAGGACGACACAAGGTTCCACCAGATGAAGCGTGGCCCCTCCAGGGCTGCTCCACCAAAGAGCATCACTCTGGCACCCCGCTCGCCCGCCGTGATGCTGATCCGGTCTCCCGGGCGGTAGATCAGCATCTTGCCTTCCCCAAACACATCGCCAGACGAACGGATTTCACCGTGCACGACATAAACGCCGCGCTCCTCATGGTTATCCGGCAGGGGCAGTGTCGCGCCGGCATCAAGCTGTGCATCAAGGTAGAAAATCTCGGACTGAGTGTTTACCGGCGCACGCTCACCATAGGCATCACCCAGTATGAGCCGAAGATTTTTGCCCTCTGCCTGCAGAACCGGTAGTTCATCCTTACCGTGATGGTAAAAGGCCGGGTCCATATCCTCCTTGTCCTCGGGGAGGGCAAGCCAGGTCTGGATACCGGAGAGCGGCGCGGCCTCAGCAGCCCGGAAGTCATCCGGTGAGCGCTCGGAATGGGTTATGCCCTTACCCGCAATCATCCAGTTGACAGCACCTGGCTCAATGTCGAGTGCGGAACCAAGGGAATCTTTATGATGAATTTTGCCGTCAAAAAGATAAGTCACCGTACCAAGACCAATATGCGGATGCGGACGTACATCTATACCTTTACCAGCGGCAAACTCGGCTGGGCCCATTTGATCGAAAAAGATAAAGGGCCCGACCATACGGCGCTTGGCGTAGGGCAGTGCACGACGTACTTCAAAACCGCCTATGTCACGCGCGCGCGGCGCGATGACAATATCCAGGCTTGCCGGGTCCTGAATGTGGTGCGGATGTGCGTTCAGTTGGGTCATCTTTTTATCTCCTTTGAAGGTACATCTACGCTGATCAGGAAACTCGATCCAGACACAGCACATCAAAACACTGTTGCCAGAACGAGAACATCAACACTGTTCCTCCGTGTCCCAGCCGCAGGAGAAAGCGCCTGAACTGCAGACGCAAGCGGATGAGGGCGATTATCTTACCACAGCGTGACGAGTGTCCTCGTTGAAGGCTCATTTGCCCTCACCCGGTCCGCTTGCGCGGCCCACCCTCTCCCGCGAACGGGAGAGGGTTTATACGTCTCTCGCTGCAACACTCGTATCCGGGAAATCCGTGAAGACGCCATCCACGCCCATAGAAAAATAGAACTGATACTCTTCTTCAGGCATTGCAAAAATCTCCGGTAACTGATCGTTTCGGAAGGTCCAGGGATGAACCTGCAAGCCTTGCTCATGTGCTTTTTCCAGTAAACCCGTTGACGTTTTGTCTCTGTTGATGAGCAGTCCCTTGTTCGGCCCCAACCCCTGACAGTATTCCGCAATCTCCTGAACCCTGAAACCGCTAATGGAGGAGGTGAGGTAGACCAGCGGTAGCGGGGTGCCGTCGCGCATTTCCTTTAATACGGGCTTTTCGAAGGACTGAATAAAGACCGGGGATGTGGGCAGGTTCATTCCCGTAGCCGACAGCTTTTCGATGAGGACACGAGCATAATCATATCCCCTCTCCTTGAAATAGCCCGGGGCCTTGGTTTCCGGATAGATTCCAATTTCACGACCGGCACGCGCACTTTCCATTTTGGCGAGTGCAATGACTTCTTCGAGACTCGGGATCGAAAATTGCCCATCATACTCAGTTGAACGCCCGGGATAGGCTTGTCTGGCCCGCAGGGTTTTGATCTCTGTCAGCGTGAAGTCTTCGCTGAACCAATCGGCCCGACCATTCACCGTTTTTTTGCGATCTGCAAATTCGGGCCGGTCTGCCACATCTGTCGTGCTCGAAAGATAGATATCGTGGCGGGCGATCAACTCGCCATCTTTGGTGAACACCAGATCCGGTTCTATATAATCAGCACCCATGTCTATCGCAAGTTTGTAACTTTCCAGTGTATGCTCAGGGCGATAGCCAGAAGCACCCCGATGGGCGATGATGAGTGGCCTGGATTGAACCCGCATCGCCGACATGTCTTTGGTTACATTATCTGTCAGTGAGGTGGTAAGGTAGTTACGCTCACAGGCAGCGATGAACGGCACAACGCCAAGTGAAGTGAGAACAGAGCGGCGGTTGGGCAGATTTTTTTTCATGGGGTTAGTCTCTTCAAGCCTAGTGAAACCGCAAGTAACATTTTTATGACGGCAGCTGCCCGACAGGCACGCAACTCGCTGATATGATATATGGATACCAGCCGAAGGCTTTAACGCGCCGTCCATAATACTGAATTTTGCAGTCATTCAACTCCGAGACCATAGCCCCGCCGATCTCTGCCGGATCATATGGCTCGAACCTTGTGAACCAGTATTTTGCGCCGAGAATGATATTTGGGCGCAACCGGAAGTTTGTGGTGTTATCGCCACCATCGCAACCTTTGATATCCCGGCACCCCATGACCTGATAAAGATCCCGGTCTGCATCGATAATATCCATGCGGCTTAAATAAAGCTGATCTTCTTTGGTGAGGGTCAGCATGACGGCATCATAAATCGTGTTCATGGTGCCGGGGATAATGCTGCGCACAAGGAGAATAGGACCAAAAACTGTCAGCGCAACCAACAACAGGATCGCGATGCCAGCGCGGCGTGTGTCATGCAACTTCTCGCCCGCTTCCCCTTTCACATAAGCAACTTTTCGATAAATCCAGCTGTAAAGACGTGCAAGGCGACGAAACAGCGGGTTGAGCAGAACGGCCACCGGCTTGAACCAGCTATTCCAGACATCTTTGAGACCTGCGCCCGCTTTCTCAAAAATGCGAAAGCCGCCCCAGATTTTTTTCAGGAATTCTGCAGCATCAGTGGTGGCCTGTTCGTGCTCGGCGGCTGCCTCTGCCTGGCGCGCCTGATGCTTTTGTGCCTTCAAGGCCGCCTGGGCTGCCTTAAGGCTGTCATCTGCGCGCTTGTCATTCATGCCGCCACATCTTCCGTAGAAGTTTGATATTCTTCAAAAGACCAACTGAAGTCATCCGTTTCTGGATCAAAGCTTGCCCTGATAACACCGCCACCTGCCGCGCCAGAGTTTGCCAGCACGATACGCGCGGCCTGATTGATCAGGTTGTTCTGTACAAATTTCTGAACCTGACGCGCACCTTCTTCCGGCAGGTATT
>JALEGJ010000002.1 GCA_022763115.1 Aquisalinus sp. | reverse complement strand
GCTGGCCTTCCCACAGCTTGACACCAACATCCTGACCGTCTTCCTGATCCCATGGGTAGCCATAGCGATCCTCGGCAATCGTATCGCCTTCCATGATGCTCTTGTAGGCCAGTGCCCGTTCACCAACCCGGTGAATACTGATCTTCAGCCGGTCAACATTCACGGTTTCCAGCCCAAGGCCATCCGCCTCAAGCTGTGGCAGGATGACCCCGTTGCCGGCAAAGCCCACATAGGCCGGCTTGTCACCGAAAGACACCGTGACCACCTCACGACGGCCAAGTTCTTCGCCCTCGGCGCTTGGCAGGCCGGGCCGCAAGCTCACCTGATAGTCCTTGTTGAAGTCCAGCCCGGCAAGACAGGCGGTGTCTCCGGTGATGCTCGCAACAACCTGGGCGTCCGGCTCAAGCTCCACAAAATCGGCATAGTTGGTGTCGGTCGAGAGGTCCCGCGTGAAGGAGAAGCAGGCCTTCGGCGTGTCGTCACTTGTATCGAGCGTCAGCCGGGCAAACCCGAATTCTGCCGGAACCGGCGGCTGTGCCCGCTCGGCATCAGCCCCCCGCACGGTTTCATAGTCGCGCAAGGGGATGTTCGCCCGTTGCTGGTCTGTCAGCTCGGTTGCCTCACCAACCGGTGGCTGGAACGTATTGGCTTCAATATCGCGAAAACCGACCTGCCCGATGAACAATCCCGCCGCGAAGGCGACAGCAAGCGCAATAACACTGGTGACCAGACTTTTCCCGAACATGGACGTTCTCCTCCTGCAAATGCCAGCAGACAGCTGAATTGTGGCAGGCGCAGACTATACTTCACGCCGCCTTCTCCCGGATAACCAGATTAAGCCCCCCGGTCCATGGCACATTTATGGCGCGGTTCAGGCCATTTTCCTACGCCTAATTGCCGGAATAGTGACGAAGCCGCAGCGCCTTGCGCGTGATACCGGGGTCAGGTTAAGTCAGAGGTGTGCGGCCCCGTAGCTCAGCAGGATAGAGCACCAGATTCCTAATCTGGGGGCCACAGGTTCGAATCCTGTCGGGGTCGCCAGCCACTCATCGCTGATTTTGCCAAAACCAAAATCCGGCTTCAGCGCGATAGGCTGAAGCGTTCGAAACGGATGCCGCGCCGTCGCGCAGCGAAGGCGGACTATTTGATGGGTCTCCCCCAATCTCCGCCAGTTTTAGTGCTGCTATGAGCGCCCCCGGGACCACGTATGCCTGGCCACAAACACGGTGCTGACTTACCGGAAACAAGACAAGGTATTAATCTTCAAACTCGGCATCGAGAATGCGGCGCTTGAACAGGTCGAATTCTTCCTTGGTGATTGCACCGCGATCCCGCAGATCCGCAAGCTGCTCCAGTTGCACCAGGGTCGAGGTCGCATCCCCGCCTGCTTCCGCCGGGGAGCCCTGCTCGGCCTCAGCTGAAATTGCCGCTGCACTCTGATACCCGCGAAGGTAGCGGGAAAAATCGAAACCGGAATCCTCAACTGCCGACGGTGCGTCACCAAGCGCCATTTCTGCAGCGCCGGCGACTGACAGGATCGCCCCCACATCCCCACCGACTGCCGCGCCAATTGCCAGATCAGCCAAGCCGCTTTTCGAGGCACCGCGGATCATTCGGTCAAGAACTGTCGGGTTATAGGCATCAATATGGTCGGCCCAGGCAATGCGTGCGTTGAAGAAGGCTTTCTTGATGCCAGGACGGCGCGCATCTTCGACAATATCGCCATAGCCCGCCTCTTTCAGGGCGCGCGTCACATTGCGGAAGTTCTTTTCCTGCGCCACAATCGCTACCCGCAGATACTGACCTTCCCGGGTCAGCGCGACATAAGCACCATCAGAAGCATTAAAGAGTGATGTTCCGTTTTCAAGAAGCGCCAGGGTAAAAGCATAATCATTGTCCCAGACGGTCTGGTTCAACAGCGATGCATCATCAACAGACTGTGCTTTATAATTCTCGTAAGTGCGCAACCCTTCAGGGGTAAGCCCCAGCCTGAAAACGTCCAGATGGCCACGCCCATAAGCGCATCGCAGCATGTTGCTGGTGCCGGCTGGCGGCACGTCCTCAAGTTTCAACCCGGCATCAAGGAGCGCCTGAAGCAGGTCAGTCCGCCCCCGGCACCCAAGCGTGCGATAATCGCCGCGAAATTCCGCCTCAACATAGGCATTCGGGTCACCACCATAATCAGCGTTGATAAGCTCGAGCAGCTCTGCAGATGTATCAGGCAGCGCCTGAGCTGCGCCGTTAACAGACACAGCAGCCAACGCAGCTGCAGCCATGGTTCTCAGTATCAGGTTCATAACAAGTCCCGGGTTTCCTTATACGTCGCTCTACCTGAACCACAGCACATGAGCAAATGGACATCATGCGAAAAAGAAGATGGGTTCGACAGCAGGGTCAGGGCTGCCGATTGGGATCGATCTTGCCTTAACCAACGGCCCTCGGCAGCTTCACTTATGATGGTAACCTAAAACGGGTGAAGCAGGTCATGGATGGCAAGACCATCTACTCTGTCTATGATGCTTCAGGCGCCCTCGTCCTGCGCGATAACATCACCGACAATGAGCGCACGGACTATATCTCCATTCCCGGTGGCTCTGTCAGGGTGAAGAATGTGGGGGCCGGCTCCAGCGGCAGCGGCACCCTCAGCTGGGTCCACAAGGACCACTTGGGCTCTCCGGTGGTTGAGGCCAATGCCAGTGGCACCTTGCAGTGGCGTGAGCGCTACTCCCCCTATGGCGAGAAGCTGAACAGCGTTGCCGGCAATCTCGACCGCCCTGCCTTCACCGGCCACATCCATGATGACGCATCAGGCCTCACCTATATGCAGGCCCGCTTCTATGACCCCGTCATCGGCAGGTTCCTCAGTATCGACCCCGTGGGGTTCGTTGAGAGTGGCGAAGACCCTCGGTTCTTTAATAGATACGTCTATACATTCAACGACCCCGTCAATTTAACTGACCCAACAGGTCGCAATCCCGCAATTGATCGTCGTGCAGATGCGTTCGCGGCTCTTCCGGCAGAAGACAAGCTTGCTATAGGTTCAGTGGTTGCAGATTTCACACCTATAATAGGATCAATCAAAGGCGGAGCTGAATTTGCAAATGACCCAAGCCTCATAAACGCTGTTGGCATTATCCCTTACGGGAAAATTCTAAAAAGAGGAAAGCAAGTTGGTGATATTATCGACTCTGGTGGCACGACCAAAGCAAGTGATATTATTGCCAAGGCAGAAGAAGTTGGCTTTACTCGCTCACAAACGAAAAATGGTCCTCTAAAATTCAAAGATGAAAACGGAGTAGATAGAGTTACCATTAAGAGTGGCAGTGCGCGGACTCAAGGAAGTGAAGGCCCTCACGTTGAACTCAGAAGATCTGACGGCCAAAGGGTAAATCCTGCGGGCGATCCCGTGACAAGGAAAAGTCCAGAAAACCACACCCCCATAATTGATGATCGTAACTAAAAATGAAGTACTTTGAATGGATAGAAGCTCTTTCGGATATCTACTTGGAAGATTCTTATGTACTGGAAATACGTGAGCGGGCTTCAGAGATCGAGTTCGAAATGGAGTTTGTGCTGCGAGAAGACCATCCTTACTACACCGAGCCCAAAAGCGATGAGATGTATTGCTATCGAAAAGGGATCATCCGACTGAAAAATTGCGTCGATATTGATTGGGAGAACAAGCCATATGCGGTAAGACCGCGCCTAGAAGATAAAGACTACTGCAATATTGACGCCTTCTACCGTAAGGGGAATAAAATTTTTATAGAAGGCGACTGGGGGGAATTATCGTTGATATCGGACGAAGTGATGGTCTTCATTATGCTGTGAGGAGTTAGAGCAAGTGATCTGCTCCCTTTGACGCCTATGCTCACAAGGTAAGTCTTTCCCTTTTTTGAACCTGCTCCCTCAACCATACTAAACGGCTTCCCCCGCCTGCCCAATCGCCACCAGCTTTTGCTCAAACGCTGACCAATCATCGTGCTCGGCGATGGGCGCCCAGATGTCTTCCACTTCTTCAATCAGCATACTGCAGGGGCGGCGGTTGCTGAAATAGTCATGCTGTAGCCGCTCCCGATGGACAGGCTCTGCGGCGAGAAGTTTTTTCTCCAGGTCGCGCCAGTCGTCGCGCGCATATAAATCTGCTGACGGACTTTTTGCCGCGCGCGCCACAGAGGCTTCGCCGCCGAACCAGTCAAAGAACAGCTGTTCAAAGGGCATGCTGGTCTCATTCATCCAGCGCAGTAGCAGGCCGACAAACTCACTCGTCAGGCCGGAAACGCCAAGCCGGCGGGAGAACGCCTCAGCCATCGCATCTTCATAGGCAGCCGGATAGAGCTTCAATGCCTCGTTCAGGCGGTCTTCCGGCACAATTTTGGTCAGTGTGCCGCCCAGTTGAGCGATGTTCCAGCCCACGGCCTCTGGCTGGCGCGCATAGGCATAAAGGCCGGAATGATCGAAATAAGCCGCCGTAAAGCCCGGCTGGACAGAGGGTAAGAAACGCCAGGGGCCATAGTCAAAGCTCTCTCCGGTGATGTTCATATTATCTGTATTCAGAACACCATGCACAAAACCTGCTGCCATCCACCCGGCAACCAGCCGCCCGCTGCGGCGGATAACCTCCTCAAAAAAGCCGATGACGCGATCATCACCCTCACATGCCGCCAATTCAGGAAAGTAATGCATGATACAATGGTCTATCAGCCGCAGGATTTCATCCTGCCGGTCGTGATAGGCAAGATACTGGAACGTCCCGAAGCGGATATGCGAATGGTTGAGCCGCACCATTACGGCGGAGCGTGTCGGGCTTGGCTCATCGCCGCGCTCCAGCGCCTCGCCCGTCTCGATCAGGGAGAAGGTTCTGGACGTTTCAACGCCCAACGCCTCCAGCATTTCGGTCGCCAGAATTTCCCGCACGCCGCCTTTCAGTGTCAGGCGCCCGTCGCCGCGCCGGGAGTATGGCGTCTGGCCAGAGCCCTTGGTGCCAAGGTCAAGCAGCCGCCCCTGCCCGTCGCGCAGTTGCGCAAAGAGAAAGCCGCGCCCGTCCCCCAGGTCAGGATTATAGGAGCGGAACTGGTGGCCGTGATAGCGCAGCGCCAGCGGCTGCGGCAGATTATCGGCCAGCGGCTGAAACCGCGCGAAGCGGTTGATCCAGTCCTCGTCGCTCAAGCCCTCAAGACCGACAGATGCCGCCGCCCGGTCATTGCGAAAGCGCAAGGTCGCTTGCGGAAAATCTGCGGCGGATACCGCATCATAAAAGTCAGGACCAAGGTCCGTGTGGACGGGCGCTGGCGCGTAAGGGCCAGGCGTATAATCATGGGTCATTTCGGCAACATAAGGCCTGCGCCCCGCCCCGCCACTGCTTTCGCGTTGAAAGTCGGGAAAAAGTGGTTAAATGTTAACAAGCAAGTCCTGAGGGGATGGTGAGAGGTATGCAACAGTCGCGCAGTAACCGCAGTTTCTTCCTGCTGCTTATAATGGCCGGGTTCGCCTCGCTATTCCTTGGCGCCATCTCGAACCTTTTCGCGCAGAATGGTGGCCGCAATGCGGTGGTGCTGGAACTGAACGGCGTCGTGGAGCCAACCGTCGCTGGCTATCTCACCCGCGAGATCGAGACGGCCAATGATACTGGTGCGGACCTGGTGATTATCGAAATTGACACGCCTGGCGGGCTCGTGACCTCCATGCGCGACATCATCAAGAGCATTCTGGCATCCGACATACCGGTGGTGACGTTTGTCTCGCCGCAAGGCTCCCAGTCAGCGAGCGCAGGTCTCTATATAATGTACTCCGCCCATGTCTCGGCCATGGCCCCGGCGACCAATACGGGCGCTGCGACGCCGGTGAATATGGGCGGTGACGGCGGCGATGGCAGCGAGGAGCCGTTTTTCCCGGAGCTTGAGCAGGAAGAGCCTGCCGAGGAAGCAACTGACGAAGCACCTGCTGACTCAACCGAAGCGGAACCTGCTTTGGGCGAGGCCAGCGAAGAGACAGCCTCCGAAGGCGACGCCGGGACCGTTCGCGAAGATGCACAGGACACACTGGAAGACCGCGCGCTTGAGGAATTTCCGGCTGACTCCAGCGAAGATGCCATGCGCCGCAAGATCGTGAATGATTCTGTCGCTTACATCCGCTCCCTCGCCGAGAAACGCGGCCGCAATGCCGACTGGGCCGAGCGTGCGGTGCGGGAAGCTGTCAGCGTCACCGCCAATGAAGCGCTGGAACTGAACGTGATCGACCTGATGGCAGAGGACCTCGACGACCTGCTGACACAGATAGATGGCCGCGTGGTCGAGACAGCCTCGGGCGAAGTCACGATCGCCACGGAAGGCATGCAGCTGACCCGGGTTGAACCGAAATTGTGGGAAGTTATCCTTTCGATCATCACCGACCCGACCATCGCCGCGATCCTTCTATCCATCGGCACCCTCGGCATTACCGCAGAAATCTGGAACCCCGGCTCGATTTTCCCCGGCACAGTCGGCCTCATCTGCCTGTTACTGGCATTTTATTCCTTCTCCATCCTGCCTTTCGAGGGCCTGTGGCTTGCCGTGATGGGGGTCGGCGTTCTTCTGATTATTCTTGAGGCCTATACGCCTAGTTTCGGCATCTCCGGCTTGATGGGCCTCGCGCTTTTTGGTGTCGGCTTGTGGTTCCTGTTCCCGGAAGATGTGGGCCGGGTCTCCCCAACGGTTATCTTCGGCATCCTTGCCTCTGGCGCTGTCATACTGGGCGCGATCCTGATTGCGCTGGTGCGCTCGCGCAGTCACGGCCCGCTGATCGGGGCCGAAGCCATCCGCAAGCGCGACGGCAAGGTCGAGGAATGGGACAATGATAAAGGCGAAGGCATGGTCATTGTGGATGGTGAGCGCTGGCGCGCCCGCTCCAAGACCCCGCTGCAGCCCGGTGACCGCATTAAAGTAATCGATATGGACGGGCTGGTGCTCGACGTTAAGTCTGCATTAGCAGAACCGGGCCTATCCCGCTTCATTCCCGGTCGTGCTTAATTAAACCAGAGGCTCCGTCGGGCCTCGCGAGGAGAGAAAAATGTCTGGACTTCCCGGTATTATTATTCTGCTGGCATTCGCCGTTGTGCTCATCACGTCGATCTTCAAGATCCTCAAAGAATATGAGCGCGCTGTTATCTTCACCCTTGGCCGCGTGAGCAACAAGGCCGCTGGCCCCGGTATCGTTCTGCTGATCCCGCTCGTCCAGCAAATGCGCAAGGTGGACATGCGCACCCTCGTGCATGACGTGCCAAGCCAGGACGTGATCTCGCGCGATAACGTCTCGGTCAAGGTGAATGCCGTCATCTATTATCGCGTCGTCGATGCGGTCCGCGCCGTCGTGCAGGTAGAGAACTACATCGCGGCCACCTCGCAACTGGCCCAGACCACCCTGCGTTCCGTGCTCGGTAAGCATGAACTCGACGAGATGCTGCAGGAGCGCGACAAGCTGAACAAGGACATTCAGGAAATCCTCGATGCCCAGACCGAAGCCTGGGGCATCAAGGTCGCCAATGTCGAAATCAAGCATGTGGATGTGGACCAGTCCATGATCCGCGCCATCGCCAAGCAGGCTGAAGCCGAGCGGGAACGGCGCTCCAAGGTCATCCTGGCAGAAGGTGAATTTCAGGCTGCGGCCAAACTGTCCGAAGCCGCAGAGGTTCTCAGCAGTCAGGATGGTGCTATGCAGCTGCGCTATCTGAACACCCTGCAGGAAATCGCCAACGAGAAGTCCAACACCATCGTCTTCCCGTTTGGCACCGAGGACGTGAAAAAGCTGATTAAATCTGACTAATCGCGCTTCTCCCCCGTCATCCCGAAGACTGCGCCAGCCACGGCTCAGCCTCCTCCAGCCCGTCATCCTGAAGATTGCGCAAGCAATCATTCAGGACCCATGGCCAAGACAGTGTTCAGGAACGATGTGCGTGTATCGCGCTGCGCCAGCAAAAGCATGCCCACCACCTCTCCGGGAATAGACCACATGATCCATGGATCCTGAATCTGCGCATTGCGCTGCAATGCTTGTTCAGGATGACGCCCCGCCAACTGTCCCAATACCCCCCCTCCAAAAAACTTATGGGCCCCCTCCGGCCAGCCTTTAGGCTGCCTCTCCTTGCGCAATCCGCGCCCAAAAAAAGGAGATGTCCCATGATACACGCCCCCGAAATCCGGACCATCGAGGATGATGACCTCGCCCCGCTGAACCGCATCAGACTGCTGGAATCCGCCCTCGACAGGCTCACCGTGCAGATTGCCAGTGAGGAAAGCCTCGTCAAACCGGACGAAAAAGACGTCCGCCTGTTGCAGGATCAGGTCCGCCTCATCGCCAGTCACATCCGCTCCTATCAAAAACTGGAAGAGCTGAAAGAGAGCATGGGCTGGGACCTTGCGGCGGCGCGCAGAAAAGAGGAGGAAATCCAAGAAGAGG
>JALEGJ010000018.1 GCA_022763115.1 Aquisalinus sp. | reverse complement strand
TTTCCAAAATAGCTTTCGGCAGGATCAGCCCATATGCGATGACAATGGCAAGATCGAGATCAAGGTCAGCAAAGGCCTGTTTCTCGTCAGCAGCCTTGAAATTTTCAGGCGTGCGCACCTCAAGGCCCAGGCTCTCTGCGAGATCATGAACTGGCGACTTGCGCAATTTATGGCCTCGGCCTGCTGGTCGCGGGGGCTGTGTATAAACAGCGACGACGTCGTGACCGGCGGCGATAATCTCGCTTAGGCCCGGCCCGGCAAAGTCGGGTGTGCCCATGAAAGCCAGACGCATAGTCTCTCCTAGCAGCAGGCGCGCCCTGCCAATGCCGCGCAATCAGGATGCGTTGGCGAGTTTCTGTTCTTTTTTCAGCTTCTTGAGAATGCGCTCGCGCTTAAGCCGTGACAGGTAGTCCACAAAAAGGACACCCTCAAGGTGATCCATCTCGTGCTGAATACACACAGCCAGCAATCCCTCTGCTTCCAGTATTTGTTCCTCACCGTCATAGTCGAGATACCTGACGGTACAGGCCGCAGGCCGATCCACTTCCTCGTAAAACTCGGGAACAGACAAGCATCCTTCCTCGTAAGGCTTTGTATCTTCTGAGGAATTCAGGATTTCAGGGTTAACGAAATAGCGCGGCTCGGGCTCTTCCTCAGGCCCTGCAAGGTCCATCACGATGACCCGTTTGGGCACGCCGATCTGGATTGCGGCAAGACCAATGCCCGGTGCGTCATACATCGTCTCCAGCATGTCATCCATAAGGGTGCGCAGCGCGTCATCCACCTGTTCTACGGGTTCGGAAACAACGCGCAGACGCTCATCAGGGGCGGTTAAGATTTCTCTGATAGTCATATTCTTCGACCTAATAATCGAAGCCGCGCACGTCAACAAGATAGCTGGCACGATCCATGCTTAACCATAGGTGATGGTATGCTCGCTTTTTGCGTAAATTTGTTATAAATTTACACTGGTGTAGCGGGGATATGGACAATCGTGTGGTAGATATGTCTTTTTTTGAGTATGGACGGAATCTTTTTGCCCAGGTTCCGGGAGAGGCTTTAGCAGGCCTTCTTCAGTCCGGGCATGTACAATCTCGCATTGAAAACGAGGTCGATGAACTGATGCAGGCGGGAGAACGCCAGGCGCAGCAAGCTGCTGCAGCGCTGCAATCAGGCACTGCTGATGGCAGCGGTAACCTCATGGTCTGGCTGTTCGTAGGCGCCATCATTCTGGTTGCGCTATTGATGCTCTGGTTTCTTGGGCGCATTGTCCGCAGCAACCGTGAGGCAGAGGTCAACATCGAAGATACCCCCCACTTCGAGGATCAGTTTGCTGTTCATGACGAAGAAATTTCTATCGTCACGGAAGGGCCAGATTCTGATGAAAGGCAGGAAGATCAGGATGAGTATCAGGAACCTTCAATGCTGGCAGATCTGGAAGTTTCGGATGAGCGTATAGAGCCTGAGTTTGCTTTCAGGGAAGCGAACGATGAAGAACACCAAGCAACAGCTTATTTTGAGGATGAGCAGTTGCCCGAAGAGCCAGAAGAAGTCCTGGCAGAGTACGATGGTGAGCACGAAGCTGAGGCACATGATGAATCAGATCGGGATGACTATCTGGAGAGTGAAAATATTATTCATCTGACAACGCGTGCCGAAGATGAAGAGCCGGAGGGAGAGTCTCTGGACACGGAGGAAGCTGATCCTGATTACGCTGTTTCCTATGATGTGCAGGAACAGGACGAAGAGGAAACTGCATCAGAAGAGCTGGAGCAGGAAGACAGCAACGTCCGATACGCGTTTGCAGCGACCCCCCGCGCGCCTGTCAGTTTTTCCGGAATCACAGAAGATGAACCGGAAGAAAAGTCGGTCTGGTCCGAGCCGGAAGTGACAGAACGATCAGAACCTGAAAAGGTGCAGTCTGATGAATATCGCAGTCGCCCCTATATCGCACCGACTGTTTTGCGCGAAGACATGGAGAAGATGGAACAGCATCATGCTGCACGCATCGACCAACTTCGCGAGGATATGACGCGTCAGATTACGTCCATGAAGGCGGAAAACAACAATCGCCTGGACCTTATTATCAACGCGCTCGACAGAAAAATCGAAAACCTCGCTGACCTTACTCGCCAAGGTCAGAAGGATAACAGTCAGCAGCCACCTGCTTCTCTGTCCCCGGAAGTGACAGGCAAGATTTCCTCGCTGCAGTCTACGATGGACAACCAGGGACAACGCATCAGGGCGATCACGCAGATTCTTGATGATCGCCTTGACAGCGTCTCCCATGTTTATGGGGAAGTGCGCTCAATCAGTGAGCGGATTGAGGCGTTCACGAACAAGCTTGATAAACTGGAGCAGTCCATCATTGATCGTGCGCACCAGGATGTCATGGCAGATGTTCAACTGAGTGACGTTATTCGCTCCTCCCTGTCGCCGGAAGATTATGAATTCAAGGCGCTTCTGAACAACAATAATCGCGCCGATTGTCTGATCCGTCTACCACACCCACCCGGTGCCATCGTCATAGATACCAAGTTCCCGCTTGATGCTTTCAATGCCTTGCCAGCACGTGAAGATGTCGCGCGTGGTACCGCGCAAGCTAAGGCTGCGGAGGACTCCTTCCGACGTTCTGTGCTGCGACATATTATTGATGTCGCAGAGCGTTACATCGTGCCAGGAGAAACAGCCGATTCTGCATTGCTGTTCCTGCCGACAGAAGCGATCTACACGGCTCTTCACGCCCGCTTCCCTGATCTTGTGCGTGACAGCTTCCGGGCGCGCGTCTGGATTGTTTCACCATCCACTTTGATGGGCACACTTCAAACCCTGCGTGGTGTGCTGCGCGATAATCGTGATCGGACAAGCGCAGAAGCGGTTCGGCGCGAGGCAGACGAGGCGATGTCAGAGGTAGAGGCCTTGCGCTCCCGCGCCAGCGTCCTGGCCCAGAACTTTGAAAAGACACAGGATGAGTTACGCTCCCTGCTGGATGCGACAAACAAGGTCGTGAACCGAACCGGCAGTAGCCGTCAGACAGAGTCTTCTTCCAGTCATTCAGTGCATCATGCTCTGATGGATCATTTGTATGACAATAAGCCTGAGTGGCCGGGCAGGTCGGCAGATCAGTCACGCGACAAGGGCCAGCAGGAACCGGCTTTGTATGATGACAAGAACCCGCGGCCTGACAATTTGAGATAAGATTTTGCCCGCGTCAGCTTAAAGCTCGGCGCGGCAAGTCTTCTTCATCAAAGAGCAAATCCCGATCCTGGCGTAACTCCCGCACATCTGTCTCCAGAGGTTCCAGCAACTTCAGGTCTTCTTCCGTGCCGGGCATTTCGTATTCGGCAAACTTCCGCGCTTTCGGCATGACGCTGCCCTCAATGTTACCCAGCGTCTTGTTATAATTTTTGACGGTTGTTTCGAGCGACTTACCAATCGCAGCGAGGTTAGTGCCCATCAAGCGCATGGAGCCATAAAGTTCCTGAGCCAATCCAGCGACCTTATGGGCATTCTCCGAGGCTTTCTCCTGACGCCAGCCATAAGCGATGGATTTGAGGATGGCGATCAGTGTCGTCGGTGTTGCCATCAGCACACCCTTGTCAAAGGCTTCCTGAAACAGCTCCGGGCGCGCCTCGAGAGCCGCAGCGAAAAAGTTTTCACCCGGAATAAACATAACGACAAAATCGAGGGAATTGGCTTTGCGTAAAGCGCCCGCATAATCCTTGGAGGCAAGTGAGCGGACATGCGCCCGCATTTCTTCTGCATGTTTCAGAAGGTGAACCTGGCGCGCTGTATCATCTGTCTCTGCGGCAGCATCAAGATAGGCGTTGAGGGAAACTTTTGAATCAACCGCGATGACCCGCTCGCCGGGCAGGCGCACAACCATATCCGGCATTTTCAGTTTTTCTCCGTCCTGTACGGACTTTTGCTCGGTGAAATCGCAATAAGCGGACAGGCCGGTCATTTCGACGACATTGCGTAGCTGTTCCTCGCCCCAGCGTCCTCTTGTGCGTGAGCCTGACTTCAGGGCTGACGCAAGTTTGGCTGCTTCCGTCTGAACATCCGAGGCGGACTTGGCAAGAATTTCGATCTGCCCACTGAGTTCGCCTTGTGCTTTCTTTTGTGTGTCGCGCATTTCACGCAAGCCCGCTTCATAGCGGACAAGGGTCTCGCGCATTGGCTTGATGAGGTCATCAACTGCCTTCTGACGATTCTCGAAACTATTCCGTGCAGCGGCATTGTGCTTCTCGAAGGTCTCATTGGCGCGCTCCAGAAATGTTTCATGGGCTGAGCCCAGAAGGCGCGATGCAATGGCCTGAAAGTCATTTTCAAAGCGTTGGCGCATTTCGGTCAGATGCCGTTCGCGCTCCTGAAGTTGCGTTGTCAGTTCAACCTGTTTTTTCTCGAGGGTTGCTGACTTGTCTCGCTCAAAGCTCAGGGCATCCTGAACTGCGTCAAACTCCTCCAGCTTGGAAGTAAGGCGTGCCTGTTCGACCGCCCCTTGTTGGTGCTCTGCGGCAAGCTTGGCAAGACGGCTTCTTATGATGAGGAGGGCGATGCCAAGAGCGATCGCGAGTGCCCAGCCAAGCAGCGTCCAACCTGAGGGCATCGCGGCACTATTTTGAACGGCGCCTGCGGTTGTTTCCAGAATGTTCTGTTTCATTCCAGAGAAGTAGGCCGATTCGGCCTGCGGTATGGAGTAGGCCGATAAGTGCTGTAATTATCTTAAGGACGCCGGAACGCTGACGCCATCTGATACGGCAACGCCCGTCTGGCTGAGGATCGGGCGATCAGCTTCTTCCGTCGCATCTGGTATCTCTGACGGCAGCACCTTATTGGCAAAGTAAAGCGGGCGCGCTTTTGTTTCATTGAATATGCGCCCCAGATACTCGCCCATGACGCCGAGCACGGCGAGCTGCACACCGCCCAGGAAAAGCATCACAGTAATAAGCGTGGGGAAGCCCGCCACCGGGTCACCGAACAGGAATGCTTTTGCCATGTAGTATATGCCAGCGATGATCGCGAGCGCCGCCGTGGCAAATCCGAGATAGGAAGAAAACTTCAGGGGCGCGATGGTGAAGGATGTCAGCCCTTCAATCGACAGGTTCCATAGCTTCCAGTAATTCCACTTGGTGGAACCTGCTGCCCGTGGATCGCGGTCATAAGTAACTGCCTTGGACGGGAAGCCGACCCAGGCGAAAACACCTTTCATGAAGCGGTGGCGTTCGCGCAATTCGCACACGGCATCGACAACCTTGCGGCTCATCAGGCGGAAGTCGCCGGTATTCTCCGGCAGTGCTACAGTGCCGATATTGCGCATAAGGCGATAAAAGGCGGCGGCGGTCTTTTTCTTCAGCCAGCTTTCGCCCAGGCGCTGTGCACGCTGGGCATAGACAACGTCGTATCCTTCCTGCCAACCTTCAATCAGCTCACCGATCAGTTCGGGCGGATCCTGCAAGTCGGCATCTATCACAACGATGGCATCACCCTTGGTGGCATCCAGGCCAGCGGTCAGGGCGATCTCCTTGCCAAAGTTACGGCTGAGATCAACGATAGTTGTGTTGCTGTGTCGCTCACGAATTTTCTGCATGAGGGGCAGTGTCGTGTCGCGACTGCCATCATTCACGAAAACGACTTCGAAAGGCTGATCTATATCAGCCATGGCCTTGCGCACCCGGCGATGGAACAGAGCCAGCACTTCTTCCTCATTGTAGGCAGGGCATACGATTGAGAGCAGTTGCGGGCGCTCTTCGTTGCGTGGGGTCGGGCTTGTTTGGGTTGCGTTCATGATGCTTACCAACGTGTTAATCTGTACAGGTGGCATATTTGAAAATGCCATAATTCTTTGTTCACCATACTGCCGTAAAAAGACTAATGATGTATTCACGGCTTAAAAATATCACCCCGATTGATGGCACGCTTTTGCTCACACCTGAGCGCGTGCTGATTACCTGTGGCTTGCTCGTGCTGATGAGTTATGGCGTTTACATCCATGCTATTCTCACCGCAGAAAACATGAACCTTCAGGCAGGCCCGCCTGTAGGGGGGGATTTTGTGGCTTTCTGGGGGGCAGCGCGGGCTGTGCTGGATGGTCTTGCCGCTGATATTTACCAGATGCAGGTTTTTGAAGCCTATCTTCTGGATAATGCCATGCCGCGCGAGCGCTTCGGTTTGACGTGGCAATATCCGCCTACATATTACTTCTTCATCATGCCGTTGGCGGCATTACCGTTTTTCCCGGGCTATGTGCTCTGGTCTGGCGGGACGATGGTCCTCTTTATCTTTGTCCTGTCACGTGTGTGCAGACTTGAATGGGCCGGCTTGCTCATTCTTTTTGCTGCGCCGGTCATGTTCAACGCAGTTATCACCGGGCAGAACGGTTTCCTGACGGCTTCCCTTCTGGTTCTGGCAGCAGCTTATCCTGACAAGAGGCCCATTCTGGCAGGTGTTGCGGCAGGCTTGTTAACCTTCAAGCCACAGCTGGGCATTCTTCTGCCTGTTGCCTTTATCGCTGCCGGTTGCTGGCGCGCTTTCTTCAGCGCGGCATTGACGGCGATTGCTCTCGCTTTTGCCAGCGTCATGGTGTTCGGCCTTGAGACATGGACGGCCTTTATTGAGAGCATCATCAATGTTGGTGGCGGCGTGAAGGATGCTATCTATCCAATTCACAAAATGCCGACCGTGTTTGCGGCCTTTCACAAGTCCGGCTTGCCGAGCGATATCGCCATGGTGTTGCAGATCATCTCTGCGCTTGCAGCAATGGCACTCATTGGGTTTGTTTGGCGCAAGGTAAAGGCCGCAGATTTGCGAGCAGCTATCTTGTGTGCCGCGGTATTCTTATGCTCTCCTTATGCGTATTATTATGAGATGACTGTTCTGGTGCTGCCAGTGATAGTTATTGTCAAGCGCGCTATTGAAGATGGCTGGTTGCCCGGGGAAGAATTGGGCATTGCACTTATCTGGCTGGCGCCATTATTCCTGCCGGGCTTGTCAAAATATATAGGCGCTCAGGCAGGCCTTGCGCTGGTGCTTGGTCTTCTTTTCCTCGTTTTGCGCCGGGCCCAGCTGGCGGAAGGTCTCTGGCCAACGCGTAACGCTGTCATGGCATCCTGAAATATGCTTGCGGCATTACTCGATAAAGATCGTGTCTTGCGCATCAGCCTGATGACGGCAGCTGTCTTTTATGGCGGTATCCTGCTCTCTGTTCTTGTCAGTACAGATTTCACTAACATCATGGGCCAGCATCTGGGCGGCGACTTCATGGCATTTTATGGGGCGTCACAGGCGGTGCAGTCGGGTGATGCCCTGCAATCCTATGACGTTGTCTGGTTTGAGGCGCGGCTTCAGTCCATCGGTCCGGCCATTGAGTATTACGGCCTGACCTGGCAATACCCGCCCACTTACTTTCTGTTTGTCGTGCCGCTGGCGTTGTTACCGTACAAACTTTCTCTTATTCTGTGGTTGCTGGCGGGTTTTGCTTTCATGGCATTCGTCTTGCGCTTTCTTCCCATCGGGCGATATGGTCATTTGTTGGCGCTGGCGTCACCTGTGTTGCTAACAGCTGCCGTGCAGGGACAGAACAGCTTTTTCATCGGGGGGCTGTTTATTCTGGCTGCAAGCCAGGCGAAAACAAGACCTCTGCTGGCCGGGGCTGCTGCGGCTCTTTTAACGATCAAGCCACATCTCGGTGTCCTGATCCCTATAGCGTATATGGCTGCCGGTTGCTGGCGCGCATTTTTTACCGCTGCCATATTGTCTGTTGCACTTGCTGTTCTCAGCACGGCCTTTTTCGGGGTGAGCAGCTGGATCGCCTTTGCCGACAGTCTGACACGGGTGAGCAGTGACCTTGCGGCAGGTGGCGTGTTGTATCCTCATGCCCGCATGGTCTCGCCTTACTCGGCTCTCAGTCTGCTGGGTGCACCCCATGATGTGGCCATGCTGATTCACTGGTCTGTCGCCGCAGGTTTGGCCGCATTAGTGGCTCTTGTCTGGAGGCGGAGTGATGATCTGCTGATGCGGGGAAGTGTACTGGTATGTGCCGGACTGCTAATTCCGCCCTATGCCTATTATTATGAAATGACAGCCATGCTGCTGCCGTTTGCTGCATTGTTATTGACGATCCAGAAAAATGGCTGGCGGCAAGGCGAAAAACTGTTCTTCGTGGCAGCCTGGCCAACGCTCCTGCTCCTGCCCACCATCCAGCCACTTCTGCCATTTCAGCTCGGGTTTTTGATTGTCATAGCTACCTTGTTTTTCATTCTGCGGCGCATGGAACAAATCGCTCTGCCCGTTGCCATGCGGCGCGCAGCGGCAATATAAACTGCTATTGAAATCACCGGCAGCAAGACCAAAAGCTTCGGTGGTTATGGAAAGGCAGCTAGATGATGATTCTCAAATACCCGCCTGTTTTGCAGGTTCTTGTTTCCGGTCTGGTTGCGTGGGGCGCAGCAAGACTTCTGCCAGCCCTTGATATCGTCATACCATTTAGCCGTGAGATCTCGGCGATTTTGTATATTCTGGGCGGTGCCATTCTTGTCATGTCAGTAGGGTTGTTCGCGCTCGCGAAAACGACGGTTAATCCGGTTGAGCCCGCCAAGGCCACAAAACTTGTCACAGGCGGTCTTTACCGGGTGTCGCGCAACCCGATGTATCTCGCGATGCTGCTGATCTTGACGGGCTGGAGCATCATGCAGAATAATCTGGCTGCATTTGTTGGTGTTATTCTGTTTGTCATGACAATGACCATCTTTCAGATCAGGCCGGAAGAAGAGGTTATGCAGGACCTGTTTGGCGAAGAATATGAGGCCTATCGCCAGCGGGTACGGCGCTGGATTTAGCATTACTTCTATATTCTAGGCCGCGACGATGAATGAGCAGTTGGCCGTGGCAGCACCGCCGACATTATAGGTTGCCATTGTTTTGGCGCCGTCAATCTGCATGTCACCTGCCTGACCTGTCACTTGCCGTGCGCAGTCCAGAACCATACGAACGCCTGTCGCGCCAACGGGGTGACCAAGGCCGATCAATCCGCCTGAAGCATTCATTGGCAGGCGGCCCGTTTTTTCCGTGACGCCTTCTTCAATCGCTTTCCAGGCTTCGCCGGGTGCCGTGATGCCGAAATGTTCGATGGCTGAGTATTCGGTAATGGTGAAACAGTCATGGGTCTCGATACCATCCAGTGCTTCCGGGCCGGAAAGGCCGGCACGCGCATAGGCATCCGTGATGGCCCGGCGCGTCCACGGGAACATGTAGCCATCCTGTCCGCGTGTGCCTGCCAGTTTGTCATCCAGCAGCATGGGCGATGTGCGGTGCCCCCAGCCGGTAATGCGCGGTAGACTTTCAAGCGCGATGCCTTTTTGATCTGTATACGCTTTTGCCCGTTCCGGTGTTGCCAGGAACAGGCAGGCGGCACCATCAGTGACCTGCGCACAATCCTGACGCCTCATCCAGCCTTCGATTAAAGGGTTCGCCTCGTCATTGTCCGTAAAGCTTTCATCCGTGAACGACCAGCCACGGGTCTGGGCATTCGGATTGGCTTTAGCATTGGCGAAATTCTTCCTGGCAATGGCTGACAGGTGTTCGCGCTTCAGGCCATAGCGCTGGTCATATTCTGTCGCGATGTCCGAGAACATGGACGGCCAGACATAAGTGCGCCCCTCTGTCTCGCGCCCTGCCCAGGCGGCAGTGCCAAGATGATCTGCCGCCAGTTGCCCCGGTACATTGCGCATCAGTTCCACGCCGACAACGCAGGCAAGGCCGTAGCGGCCCGCTTCAAGGTCCGCCATTGCAGCCATGATGGCCAGTGAGCCAGAGGCGCAGGCCCCTTCATGGCGGGAGGTTGGAAGCCCGGCGAGATCAGGGTGAATATGGCCGAAAAAACCACCGAGCAGGCCCTGATCGGCGAAGCGTTCAGCGACGAAATTGCCCACATGGCCAACTTCAATGTCGGATGGCTCAATATCGGCTGCTGCCAGCGCTTGCGTCACGGCACCTGAGAAAAGGTCAAACAATGTGCGCTCTTCCCGGTGCCAGTTGCGGGCAAAGTCAGACTGGGCACCGCCCAGAATATATGTGTCAGCCATCGGTCACTCCCTTGTTAGTCATAGTGTACGGCGCTGATTGACCTTGCGTAAAGAGACAGGCGCAGCCCGCATACTGCAATGATGGATTGAAGCTGCATCTGAAATGGCGCAATCTGGCGAATGAGGAAGCGCAAGTCAGATCAGGGAAGAACAAATGCCAGCAAAGATTGTGGCCGAAATTAAACCCACTCTGTCCGAAAACGATCATCCGTATATGAATGGTGCCTGGACGCCGAACTTTGCCGAATATGACGCGACGGATATGGAGGTGATTGGTGAAATTCCCGCTGACATGAACGGCGTTTATATTCGCAATACCGAAAACCCCGTGCATGATCCGATCGGGATGTATCACCCGTTTGATGGGGACGGCATGTTGCACATGATGCATTTTGAGCATGGTAAGGCCACATATCGCAATCGCTTCGTGCGTACACGCGGGTTTGAGGCCGAGGCTGAGGCTGGCGGGCCTTTGTGGGTCGGCCTTGCTGGCAATCCGGCCAAATCAAAGCGGCCCGGCTGGGGCGCGCATGAGCGGTTGAAGGACTCATCTTCTACCGATGTTGTTGTGCATGCCGGGCAGGTGTTGAGTACTTTTTATCAGTGTGGCGAGGGTTACCGCCTTGACCCTGTGACACTGGATCAACTTGGTGTTGAGAGCTGGACGCCGATTGACGGAATATCTGCGCATCCGAAGGTTGATGAGCGCACAGGAGAATTGCTGTTCTTCAATTATTCAAAGCACCATCCGTATATGCACTATGGCGTCGTGGGAGCAGATAATAAGCTGAAGCATTACATCCCCGTGGAATTGCCGGGGCCACGCTTGCCACATGATATGGCCTTTTCCCGGAATTACTCGATTCTCAATGACTTGCCGGTGTTCTGGCCGGAGGCATTGCTTGAAAAGGACATTCACGCCTCCATCTATCACCCCGACATGCCGTCGCGCTTTGCCATCGTCCCGCGATACGGCCAGCCGGACGAGATCAAGTGGTTCGAGGCTGCGCCAACTTATGTGCTGCACTGGATGAATGCCTATGAGGAAGGTGGTGAAGTGGTTCTGGACGGGTACTTCCAGAATGATCCAACGCCGCCGCCTGTGGAAGACGGTCCTGAGAAGTATCGCAAGCTGCGGGCATATGTGGACCTTCATTCTCTCAAACCGGAGCTGCATCGCTGGCGCTTCAACCTGAAGACGGGCGAGACCCGCGAGGAAACGCTCTACGACGACGAGATTGTCGAATTCGGCATGATTAACCAGAAAGTGGCTGGTGAGAAGCATCGCTATATTTACAGCGTGACCTCGAAGCCCGGCTGGTTCCTGTTTACAGGTGTCCTGAAGCACGATCTCGAGCAAGGCATTACGACCCGATATGATTTCGGTGAAGAGCGTTATGGTTCAGAAGCGCCGTTTGTGCCGCGGGATGGCGCGACCGACGAGGATGATGGTTATCTTGTCAGCTTTATCACGGACATGAAGGAAGACCGCTCTGAATGCGTTATTCTGGATGCCCGGGATATTGAAGCAGGACCGGTCGCGCGCATCACCCTTCCCCACCGCATCAGTAGTGGCACACATGCCACCTGGGCCTCCAGTGAGGATATTACACGCTGGAGTTGAGAAGGTTGCGAGGCGCTTGGACACTTGACCCGAACCTGTTTTTACGATCCTCTTATGGTTAATATGACACTAATTTGGGGTGGATCGTCATGGTCAAGATACTTTCTGTCGTTTGGGTTTTGCTCACGGTCGTTATAAATGCTTTTGCGCTGGCTGGCTTGTTGAGCAGTTTTGGCATTGCTGCGCCTGCGTGGCAGGGGCTTTTGGGCACGATGAATGGCCTTTATACGGGCCTTGCTGCGCCGATTTACAATACAGCCACGGACATGATTACCAGCCGGTTTGACTTCACATTCCCGGCCTGGTCCGTCCATGCCTTGCTGGCTTACGCCGCCACAGCTTCGGCTGTTGCTGTCAGCGGTATGGGCATAGCCCGGCGTGAAGACCTGGTGGAGGGCGTCAAGGCATCAGGCTTCTCGCTCGCCTGGCCGGTGGGGATCGTTTTCCTGATCTGGAAGGCTATTCGCTTCCGTCTGGTCAGCAAGTTCACCAGGGATCATGGTCTGATTGTCTTGCTTTATTTTGCTTCTGTCGCAGGCGTCTATTTCGGGGCGGCTCACCTTAATGGTGATTACACTGAGGAAGGTGAGATGAGTGCACCCATTGAAGAAGCCAGCGCACCAGCAACACCTGCATAAGATTGCCGTTTCATGACCAGTGTTTCCGAGGCTGTAAGAAGCCGAAAATCCGTTCGCGCCTTTCTGGACAAACCTGTGCCCGATGCGGTGTTGCGGGAAGTGCTGGAAATAGCCTCGCGGGCACCTTCCGGCGGTAATCTGCAGCCCTGGTTTGTGCATGTGGTTTCTGGCGTCGCTCTGACTGAGTTAAAGGAGCAGGTGCAGAAGGTCATGGCGACCAGTCCGCTTGGCGAAGGGACAGAATACGATATCTACCCGCAGGAAATGAAGGAGCCCTACAGGTCGCGCCAGCGGAAAGTTGCGGGCGACATGTACGCCCTGCTGGGGATTGAGCGCGGTGACAAGTTTGGCCGCATGGCGCAGATGGCACGGAACTTCAGCTTTTTTGACGCACCGGTGGGGATCTTCTTCGCCATTGACCGCGATATGGCCCAAAATCAGTGGGCGCATCTTGGCATGTTCATGCAGACGCTCGCGCTCGTGGCGGTCGAGAAAGGTCTTGCAACCTGCATGCAGGAAGCCTGGGCAATCTATTATAAGACAGTGGGTGAGTTTCTGAAGCTGCCACCAGAGCAAATGCTCTATTGCGGCATGGCGCTGGGGTTTGAGGACCGGCAAGCTGTGGTCAATGACCTGACGACAGAACGCGCCGAGTTGAGGGAGTTTGTCAACTTTCACGGCTGAGCGCCCTGGATTATCGACAGATTGCCTCACCAGCCTCATCTGCTAGATTGCTCTTGGGCATAGGTATTTGAGTGGGTGTTTTGTAATGGGGAAGTTTTTGGGGCGTCTGGTTTTCTGGCTGATTATGATCGCTGTCTTTTGGCTGGCTGGTGACAGATACGGGGCGCCGGGTTGGCTAACCGGTGTGACAGACAGGGCATTCGCGGCCCTTGAGACGACTGTGTCGGGACTCACAGGGCGTTCATTCGATAATGACGCGCGTGAAGGAGGCAACACCAGTAGTGCCGGTGAAACTCCAGTCCGTTCCGATACCTCTAACACAGCAATCGGTCAGGGAGGCATTCCTGAAAATGCGGGCCTGCGGATAAACAATGCGGCGCTTGAAATTATCAAACAGAGTGAAGGGCTGAAGCTGGAGGCATATAGCGCCGGTGGGCGGCAATATATTGGCTATGGGCATCAAATGCAGCCGGGAGACCCGCGCACGATTACGCAAACGCAGGCCGAGGCATTATTACGTGAAGACGTCCGGGCATTTGAGGATGGCGTACGCAATTTGTTAACTCGTCCGGCTACTGAAAATCAGTTTTCCGCGATGGTATCGCTCGCATATAATCTCGGTCTGGGGGCGTTCGGGCGCTCATTCGTACCAGCCAAATTTAACGAAGGCGATATTCAGGGGGCGGCGGACGCCTTTTTGAATCATAATAAAGCTGGCGGGCAAGTGCTTACTCATTTGACTGAGCGCCGCACCCGCGAAAGGGCCCTGTTTCTAAGTTCCTGATTGGTGCTTACAGGGCCACTTTTTCATTCGACTGCGGGCAATTGCCAAGGCCTGTTCGACGCTGCAGGGCAGGTTCCGTTAAAACGATATTTCTTGCTTCGCTGAAGATTTCGATGATTTCCTCTGTCGAATGCTCGCGCGTGACGCAGGCTATTTTCTCGCCGGAGTCTGGGGCTGTGAGAATGCCAATGCCGGTTACGCCGAGATGATCTCCATAAACGCCAGCGAAAACGGTACCATCCACTTTCAGAAAGGACTGCTCGCTTGTATCTCCATCGGTCATGTCCAGTACGATATGCTCAATCTGACCTGCCTCGAAGCTGTTCAACGCTTCTTCCATCCTGGGGTCCAGAATTTTGCAGTTCGGGCACCAGTCTGCTGTGAAGCTGACCAGATAGATATCAGCTGTGGCCGCTTTTGCGGGCAGAAAAAGAGCAAATAAAAGAACGGTGAGGGCAGGTAGAAGGCGCATCGTGATCTCCGTTTAGATAATCTCAGCATTGCCATAAGCGCCAGAATTCTGTGACAAGATCAAGGCAAACCTGCCCACAATTACGTGAGCCACGTTTGCTCTTGCTGCACCGCACCATAATGGCCATAAAGCGCGGACAAGAAATCAAAAGGCAGTCCGATGGACCTTTCCAAAATCAGTGCCGGTATAAACCCACCAGAAGATATTAACGTTGTAATCGAGGTTCCACTCGGCGGTGAGCCGATAAAATATGAAATCGACAAGGCGTCGGGGGCCATGTTTGTGGATCGCTTCATCTACACGGCCATGCGCTATCCCTGTAATTATGGCTTCATCCCTGGTACATTGGCAGATGATGGCGACCCAGTTGATGTGATGTGTTTGGGAAATCGGGCACTGGTGCCGGGCGCCGTCTTACGCGCGCGTCCGCTTGGCGTTCTGATTATGGAAGATGAAGCAGGCCAGGATGAAAAGATTCTGGCTGCCCCGCACCCGAAGCTGACCCGTTACTACGATAATGTAGACGACCATACACAGGTCCAGCCCATTATGCTGGAGCGTATTCAGCACTTTTTCGAGCACTATAAAGACCTGGAGCCAAACAAATGGGTCAAGGTCAAAGGCTGGGAAGACAAGGCGACTGCGATCAGATTGATCGAAGAGGGTGTTGCGGCTGGCAAGTCAGCATAAGCCTGTCCTCATAACGACACCGTTTAACTCTGTAACTGCTTCATTATTCGGCAGAAATCACGATAAGTGTTGATTTAAGAGCCGGGTTTTGCCAGTTTCCGGCCAAATCTCGAGGGGGTGATGCCCATCGCCCACTA
>JALEGJ010000017.1 GCA_022763115.1 Aquisalinus sp. | reverse complement strand
TTGAGGCTCTCGACTCCGACCCGGAGCTGGCTGAGGCGTTTCATGCGCTTACACCCGGGCGGCAGAAAAGTTATGCTTTCAATCTCAATTCAGCCAAAAAGTCCGAAACGCGAATAAGCCGGATTAAAAAATTCCGCAGCAAGATCATCGCAGGCAAGGGCGCTATGGAGCGCTAGGAGCATTTCTGCATCTCCAACGGTGCTGTTAGCTTACCTCGTGATGAGAGTCAGGAAAGAATATGAAATTCTCTTTTTCACCAATCCGCTTGCTTTCATTGCTGATTATGCTCTGCGTCATGACAGGCTGCGTCCGTTTGACAATGGCCTGGACGGATTTGACACCCGACAGGCCAGCGGCCAGCCCGCATGTTTTGGCATCGTACAATGAGCAAGAGACTGTCGTAACTTCTGAGGACTGGGATGAGCGGGCGGTATTATTAAGAGATGCTTTCCAGCAACATGTCTATGGCGTGTTGCCTGAAAACTCCGGAGCGCGGGTGATCAATAGGCGGCTTGTCACAAGTTCACTGCTGGATGGGCAGGCGCAGCTTGAAGAACTTACCCTTGAAGTATGGACCAGTTTTGACAGCGATAGTGAGAATACCGCGACATTCAATCTGCTTCTGGCAACACCCGTAGATGTGGATGGGCCTGTTCCCTTGATCCTGATGGAAACCTTCTGCCCCAATCATAATACAATCCCGCATCCGGGCGTCACACGTCCTCAAGGTGGTGGTGGCTGTGATGGTGAGGGCATCATGGCAGATATCATGACCTATGTCTTTGGACGCTACATAGCGACGCCACCTCTTGCTGAGATAGTTGATCGCGGATTTGCCCTTGCAACACTTTACCCAAGCGAATTTGTGCCAGATCAAGCCGACGCAGGGTTGGCTGCGCTTTTGCGCCTGTCACAGGGGCATACAGATGATATGACACGCTGGGGCAGCATTGCCGCGTGGGGCTGGGGTTTTTCGCGAGTTCTTGATGTGCTTGTCAGTGAACCATCCGTAGATGCTGAGCGTGTCGTTCTTTACGGTCACTCACGCTATGGCAAGGCAGCGCTTTTTGCTGCCGCTTATGACGAGCGCTTTGCAGGTGTGATTGCGCACCAGTCCGGAACCGGCGGCGCGGCGCTCAACCGTCACAAGCAGGGGGAGAGTGTCGGGGATATAACACGTGCATACCCTCACTGGTTTTCCCGTCAGTACGCGACTTATGCTGGCAGGGAAGAAGCACTTCCCGTGGACCAGCATCAATTGCTGGCCCTGATTGCACCGCGCCCGGTCTTACTCGGCAATGCCCGGCGCGATGTCTGGTCCGATCCGGAAGGGACTTTTGTGGCCGCGCAAGGGGCGCATCCTGTCTATGATCTGTTGGGCGATGGTGGCTTGCAGCAGACCGATTTGAGATCTTTTATCCCCGACGCCACATTATCATTTCATCTCCGTCCGGGCACGCATGGCGTGACCGAGGAAGACTGGCCAGCTTTTTTTGAGTTTCTGGAAGCGCACTTTTCAGGGTAGCGCGGTAAATTACTCGTCCAGGCCGAACACTGTCGTACGCAGAGTAAAAAGGTTATTGTAATACTGATAGCGCGTGTTGATTTCCTGACTGGCGGTTGAGTAATAACGCTCTGCAGCCTGTACCACATCCCCTAAGGGTCTGGTGCCGATACGGTATTCACTCTGTATGCTATCCAGTTGTGTACGATAATTGATCCGTGCGTCAGCCAGGGCTTCCAGCGTCTGCTGTTGTGCCTTGATGCGCACCCAGGCGCGCGTGACATTATCTTCCAGCGCGATACGGGCGGATGTCAACTCGCTGTTGGCGCTGCGCAGCCGTGCCAGAGAATCGTCGACACGGGCTTTGCCGAGGCCACCGCTATAAAGCTGGCTGGTCACGTTGAGACCTATACGGTCACGTGTGATGAATTCACCCGTGGGGCCATTGATGTCAATATCCTCTTCATACGCCGCAAAGGCCTGAAAGCTAATGACGGGCAGGCCAGCGCGGCGGTTCTGTTCTGTCGTGGCGCGGGCGGAGCGTATTTGTGACTGGGCGCGTTTGAGAGAAGCTGCATTGCGGGCTGCCACATCCAGAATGCTGTCCAGCGTTTCGCGTTCAATGACTTCTTCCGTATCGTCTGCATATATAAAAGCTGACAATCCGCTTGTGCAGGCGCTGTCAAAATCAAGGAGCAGGGCAAGGCGGGTCAGCGCCTGATCGCGCACCAGTGTGGCGTCAATACGCTGTGATGTTGCAATAGCTGCACTCGCTTTCACCTGGCTCGCATCAGCGATGGTTATCGCCTGAGCGCGTAGTCTTTCATCCGCTGTCAGCGCATCCTGAAGATAATATTGTTCCTGTTCTTCTGTCAGAACCTGAATGGCTGCCGAGCGCAAGGCTTCAAGGTAGGCGGTGCCGGTCTCCTGTGCGACTCGCACTTGTGTTTCGGCGATGCTGTATTCAGCTGCCTGCACCTGCTCCTGCGCGCTCGCGCGTGCCATCCTGTTGGCACCAAAATTATAGAGTGTTTGCTGAAGCTGAATGCCGACCTGATTGTCGCGCTGATTATTTTGCAGGCGACCATCGCCTTCACCGGTCTGTGCGAAAAAGACCACCTGCGGACGATCTTGGGAAAGCGTTGCGAGCAGGTTGGCGCGGGCAAGGTCACGCTCCGCTTCCGCCCCCTCAATCTGGGGGTTCACATCAACGGAAATTGCCAGGGCGTCTTCAAAAGCAATGCAGCTCTGGTCCGTTTGGGCCACCGCCGTGCCAGAGGCAAAAACCATGGCAGTGATGATGGCGACGGCGCGATGCATGCGGGACCTAACTGACTCTGCTGCCTCGATCAAAGACCTGGAAGATCGGTTCAAATAATATTTCTGCGAAAGTGCTTTTCTGCCCGTTCGCTATGAAAGCCTCTACCGGCATTCCGGGTATAATATCAATGTTATTTTCAGTTTTGAGTGTAGACCGATCTAGTAGAATGCGCGCTTCATAGTAGCTGACGCCGGTTTCGGGTATCTGTTTGAGGTCCGCACTGATTGACAGGACTTCGCCGTCAATGCGTGGCTGAACCCACATTTTGTAAGCGGAAAGCTGGGCCTTGACCGACTGGCCGGGTTGCACGGCATCACGGTCTGTCGGGTTGATCTGAACCTGCGCCACAAGGTCCGAGGTGTCCGGTACAATCTCCATGATCGGCTCGCCGGAGCCTACGACACCGCCAAGCGTGGTGAAGGCAAGGTTGAGCACTTTGCCGGAGCGCGGTGCCGTGATGATGGTTCGGGCCAGCACGTCCTGAGAAGCACCGAGCTTCTCTTCTGCAATCTCTGCATTGCGGCGGGCTTCAAGCAGTTCGCCGGAATAGCGTGCCTGCGCCGTGGCGACAGCACTTTTGATTTCCTCGTCAATTTCAAGAGCTGTCTCCCGGGCCTCGTTCTGGCTGGCCCGCAAGGCAGAGAGTTCAGCCTCAAGGCTTGCAACCTCGCGCTCGGAGGCTTGCACGCGGTCGATTGTCTCCCATTTCTGGTCGAGGAAAGAGAGACGCCGGGTCAGGTCTTCCTGCGCCAGACGCAAGGAGCGCCCCACAGCGGCGATCTGGCTGGTCAGATCGCGTTCGCGCGAGCGTTGTGTTGAGCGGCGTGCAGTCAGCACACTGACCTCAGAATCAAGGCTGCTGACAGTCTGGTCGAAAAGCCGTTGTTGGCGCGCGATAATTTCCGTGCGCGTTGCCTCGTCAATCGGCAGGTCATCCAGCACGGAGAAATCCGGGACCTCATTGTCATCAAGCAGGCTGGTCAGGCGCTCAATCGAGGCGAGCTCGACAGCAAGTTCTTTGGCAACTTCATCGCGACGCGCAAGCGACGCCACCTGACCGAGTTCCACCAGAACATCGCCTTCTTCAACAAGATCACCCTCCCTGACATGCAAGACACGGATGATTCCACCTTCAAGGTGCTGAACAACTTTCCGGTTGTCTTCGACGACAATCTGACCGGACGCGGTGACACCTTCAGCAAGAGGCGCAAGGGCGCTCCACAACACAAAACCACCGATGAAGAACAGGCAGGCCGCGGACGCCCAAAAGGTTGGCCAGTCACGAAAGCTGAGGAAGAATTTATTTTCTTTGGTTTGCATAGTGATTATCTTGCCGGGCGATTACTCGTTTGTGCCGGGGCCCTTGCCGGTCTGATTGGGCGGGTTCAACTGTGCGCGTTTCTGGTTGAGGTCGCTGATCTTGCGCAGATATTCCTCGCGCGGCATCAGGCCGACCTTGCCATTCTGGATGACCAGAACCCGGTCAGCAGCATTGATGATCCGCACATCATGGGTAGCTATAATGTAGAGGCTGTCACGCTCGTCTTCCGGAATTTTCGAGAGACGGGCAATCTGCTGCAGAAAGGAGCCAACCATGGTGGAGTCCAGGTGAGCGGTTGGCTCATCAAGCAACATCATGACAGGGTTATCGAAAAAGGCGCGCGCAAGGCCGACACTCTGGCGCTGACCAGCGGACAGATGCGCGCCATGCTCACCAATCTGTGTGTCATAACCTTCTGGTAGACCCAGAATCACATCATGGCATCCTGCCCGGCGGGCCGCATCGTAAACCAGTTCTGCATCGGCATCGGTAAAACGGGCGATGTTTTCGAAGACCGATCCTGTCAGCAGTTCAACATGTTGCGGCAAATAGCCGACATACCGTCCGCGATCTTCCGAATTCCAGGTGTGGATGTCGCGATTGCCAAGGCGGGCCGTACCATGGGCGGGCAACCAGGCACCAGCGAGGGTCTGCATGAGAGATGTTTTGCCGGAACCGCTCGGACCTAAAAGAGCAACGATGGCGCCGCGCTGTAATTCGAAGGTCAGCTTTGGCAGCAGTGGTTTTTGGGCGCCGGGTGCTGCTACCGAAAACTCTTCCAGTTTGAGAACCGGTGAGGGGCGCGGCATTTTGGTGACTGTTTCGCCTTCGCGGACAAGCTCCGAGGTCATGCCAGCTGCGACATATTTTTTGAGATCGACCCACGACTGACGGGCCCGGATCATCTGACGCCACATGCCCACAGCCTGATCGATTGGTGCGAGACCACGGCCCATGATGATGGAAGCAGCAATAATGGCCCCCGGAGAAATAATCTGCTGAAGCGCCAGTGCGGCAGCCGCCCCCAGAATACCGACCTGCAATATCTGCCGGAAGGAGCGGGACGTAGCGCTCAGGAAATTGCTGGAGTTGACAGAACGCAGGCTTTCAGTAATCGCTCCCTGCCGCTTCTGCTGCCAGCGGTCGATGATGCGGTCTCCCATCCCCATACTGACGATCGCAGCACGCTGGCGCACAGTGTGAGCCAGCATGGTCTGTGCAGCGTTTTCCTGTTGCGCGGCGTCCTCCACGGACTTTTTCGATGTGGAGTCGGTAAACAGGGCAATGCCGAGCAGGATCACAGCGCCCACCAGGCCAAAGACCCCCAGTGACCAGTGGATCATAAACAGGATTGCGAGAAATAGCGGCGCAAACGGCGCGTCCAGCAAGGGGGAGATCGTGCCGTTAATCAGGAAACTCTGGGCACGGGACAGATTGCCCACATTCTGAATGATGGCGGCTGGCGGCATCCGCGAATTATGAAAACCGGCGCGCAGGGAAATACGGTCTAAAGACTCGCCAAATTCCTTGCCGGCATTGGCCAGCACCCGTTTGCGCCCACCTTCTGCGGCCACATACATGATGAGCAGGAAAACAGCGATGAAGGTGAGAACAATCAGGGTTTCCACTGACCCTGAGGTCAGGACGCGATCGTAAATCTGCAACATATACATCGGTGCGACCAGCAACAGCAGATTGACGGCCAGCGTAAAGCCAAGCGCACCGCGCACGTAACGCCAGAAAACGCTTTTCGCAGACTTGATTTCCGGGATCAGATCCGGTTGCAGGGCTGATTGCTGTTGCCCGTCTGTACTCTGTTGACTGTCCACTTTAATACATGCCGCTTTCGCGGCACTCCCACCAGTAATGTTTGCCTTATACGTAAAGGAACATGGTTACGGAAGCCTTAGCTTGACCAGTATTGGTCACTGTACTGGCCTGTTCAGCCTGAAAGTGGTGCAAGTGGATGTTGTTGCGCTCGATATCAGGCAAGGTCCACCCAATTTGGGCTTGAGCATAGTCGCGCGTGTTTTTGTGTCGCAAAGCAAGGTGCGTTATTTTTGAGATACGAGGTTGCTTGCCAGGGC
>JALEGJ010000016.1 GCA_022763115.1 Aquisalinus sp. | reverse complement strand
TTTCCTCGTGGTCTCACGTATTTTTCACATGACAAGCACATACGCGCTCGCCATAGCTTAAATCAATGGTGGGACCTGGCAAATTCTCCCGTCTCGTGCCGTTGAGCGGGCCTGTGACGTACCACAAGTGGTATGTGCCCTGGGGCTATGCGGCTGCGGTCAACCTGATGATTTTCTGGGTTTTTCTGGCGACAACTGAAATGCGGATTGTCTATGGGCAGCCGGAACCACCCGGCGCGGTCCCGGTGGTCGTTCTGAGCGAGGCAGAAATAAATCCCGAGATCGAGGAGCCCGACCCGCTCCCGCTGGAAGTCGTCGAGGCAGAGATTATCCCGGAACAGGTACAGCTGCCCGATGAGCCAGCTGATGAGTCTCCCGACCCGGAGCCTGTAGAAGAAATCGCGCCCGCCCCGCCGGAACCCGTTCAGGCAGATGCCGTCGTTGAACCGGAACCGGTGCCCGAGCCACCGGTGCAGGAGGTGATTGAGCCGGAAACAGAGCCTGAAGTCATTGAGACGATTGAGCCGTACATTCCACCTCCGGCACCTGCGCCTCAGCCAGAGCCGGAAATTGATTATTCAAACCTGACGGGTCCCGAGATCGACGCCCTTTATGCGCAACAATCGGCCCTGCCCGAGGTGAGCCTGCCTGATGTCGGCGGTGGTGGCTCATCCGGTGTGGTGGCGATCTTCTGTCCTGATGAATTTGAGGACCGCGACAAGATCGAGGAGTGTGCAGGACGGGAAGTCCTTTCCGGCTGGACCCGGACCAATGAGGACTGGTCGGGCATCACGTCTGCGCTGCGGCGCGGCGGTGTGAACGTGCCTGACGAGGCAGCACAATATGGACCCGGCTGGCGTGGTGAACTGGGTGAGAATGAAGCGTATTATGAGCGCCGCGATCTTGGTCTTGTGATCGGCCGCGAAGCGGCCCGCCGTCTGGAGCAGCAACGTGGCTATCAGCAGTTGAAGCAGGCATCCGTCGGCACAGAATCAACAACGGATGCAACTGCGCAGTCGCTGGATAACCTTGGCGGTGCCGTGCCGTGCTATGTGGATGATTGTAATTGGGAGCCAAGCTGGACGATCACGCAGGATCCTAATATCGACACTGATACGGTCGAGAGGATTATGCGGGAAGGCGACTCGGACGAATAATCGGATAAATCAGGTGAGGCCGAATGCCGGAAGCGATCAATATTGCGAGAAAATTCGCTCAGTTTACAGAGCAGTGGCAACCAAAGCGTATTGCGACGGTCAACGATTATGACGTGCGCATTGCCAAAATCGAGGGCGAGTTTGTCTGGCACGCCCATGATGAGACGGACGAAATGTTTCTGGTGGTCAAGGGAGAGATGAAGATCCTGTTGCGTGATGGCGAGGTGCGCTTGCAGGAGGGCGATATCTATGTTGTTCCGCGCGGCGTTGAGCACAAGCCGGTTGCTGACAGTGAGTGTCAGATTCTACTCATAGAGCCGACAGATGTTGTGAACACCGGGACAACAGGCGGGGAGAGAACGGCCACGGTTGAAGCCTTATGAGCAATGTGCGCGAATATACCGTCTCTGAATTGTCAGGAGATGTTAAACGGGTCGTTGAGGACAGTTTCTCTTATGTGCGCGTGCGCGGAGAAATGGGCCGGGTCATTCGGGCCGGGTCCGGACATGTCTATCTTGATTTGAAAGACGATCGGGCGGTGATCTCCGGGGTTATCTGGAAAGGTAATGCCGCCAAGCTGAAAATCCAGCCGGAACAGGGCATGGAAATGATCGCGACAGGTCGGCTGACGACCTATCCCGGCCAGTCCAAATATCAACTGGTCATTGATACGCTGGAGCCCGCAGGCGCTGGCGCATTGATGGCCCTTTTGGAAGAGCGCAAGAAAAAGCTGGCCGCCGAGGGGCTGTTTGACGAGGTCCGGAAGAAGCCGCTACCATTTCTACCCGCCGTGATCGGCGTTGTCACATCTCCATCCGGTGCGGTGATCCGTGATATATTGCATCGACTGCGGGATCGGTTTCCGAGCCATGTGCTGGTCTGGCCCACCCTGGTGCAGGGGGAAGGGGCCGCTGCGAAGATTGTTGCCGGCATTGAGGGCTTCAACGCGATGCCGGTTGATGGCGCTGTGCCGCGCCCGGATGTGTTGATTGTCGCGCGCGGTGGCGGGTCAATCGAAGATCTCTGGTGTTTCAATGAAGAGATTGTTGTGCGCGCTGCGGCTGCGAGCGAGATACCACTGATTTCGGCTGTCGGGCATGAAACGGATACCACACTGATTGATTTTGCCTCTGACCAGCGTGCGCCGACGCCAACCGCCGCTGCCGAAATGGCCGTGCCCGTGCGGCGTGATCTGTGGCTTGAAGTGCAGAACAAGGCCCGCCGCATGGCCGCAACGCAAAGCCGCACCCTTGAAGCACGCCAGATGGCTCTAACGTCAGCCTCGCGCGGGCTTGGGCGCGCCGATGCGTTGCTTGATACACCAACGCAGCGCCTGGACAGGGTTTCTGACCGGCTTGGTCAGGCGCTCTCTATACGCATTGAGCGGGGGCAGACAGAACTGGGCCGGAAAGCCTCTGGCTTGAGACCAGCCGTTCTGACCCGCAGTGTCGCGCAGCGATCTGAAAAGCTGGAGGCAACAGCAGGGCGGTTCAAATCTGCCGGACCGCGTTTATTCGAGACGAGAGAAGCGCGGCTTGAAAGCGCAGCGCGATTGCTGGAGACGCTGTCCTATCGCAATGTGCTTTCCAGGGGTTTTGCGCTGGTATTGGATGAGGACGGCAAGGTCGTCAGGCGTGCTGCTGACGCCAGCGATGGGTCACAGGTTGATATTCAGTTTGCTGATGACAAGCGCAAGGCTGTTCTCGGAGAGAAAGCGGCATCTGTTGCCAAGCCTGCAAGCAAAGTAAAAAAGAGCCCTGCCAGCAAGACAGCGTTACAAAGCAGCCTTTTTGACTGAAGACCTTTAGCCGATCAGGCCGCTCAATGGCGCAATGTCTGCACTGTCCGGGAAAATATCCGTGTTCAGCACATTAAGATCAAGGGCCAGGTGGTCGCGCATGATACCCTTGAAAATCGCACGACAGTCAGTCGCGACGGCAAGGTCGCGCCCTTCGTGAAGCTGGTTGGGAGCCAGTCCCGGGAAGTCCCCGATGACAGGGCCGCCACTGGCATTGATCGCGCCGCCAGTCATGAGGGCGAGGCCGCCCGTGCCGTGATCGAACCCAAGCGAGGAATTCAGTTCAGCGCGCCGGCCAAACTCTGACAAGGCAACAACGGCCGTGTTAGACCACTCCGCTCCCAGACCATCTTTCAGAAGCTGCAAGCCATCATCGAGGCTGCCCAGCAACCCGCCGACACCAAAATTGCCGAGTGGGTCAGCGCCGGTGTGCGTGTCCCAGCCATCGACCTGAATGACCACGATGCTGGCAAGTTGCGGGTCCTGATCGACCAGTATGGCGGCAGCTTTTTCAAAGTCCGAGGCATCAGCGCCAACATCCAGATCAAACCGACCATCCAGTGTGTCCTGAACGATCTCCGCTGACGGTGGCCCAATAAGCGTGTCATTCGTTGTCATGCGGACGATGCGGTTCAATGTATCTGAGTCAACTTCCGGGAAATTGGCTGGCGAGAACTGGACAATGCTCGCATCACCGCGCAGCACCTGCGGCAGGGTGATGCCGACTGCAATGCCTTCAGCCTCCGCCCCCATGGCGACCAGCGCGCGGTTGAGCCAGCCATCAAGGGCGTCGCCGAGGTCAGAAACTCCGCGCTCCAGACCCTCCTGATCGTCGAAATGGGAGCGGGTATTCATCGGCGCGCCTACTGCGTGCATCAACAGAGCTTCGCCATTTTGCGCGAGCGCATGAAAGTTCGGCATGAACGGATTAAGGCCGAAATTCGCGTCCAGCGGCAGCAATTGGCCTGTCTCCAGCGCATATTGCTTGCGCAAGCCTTCATAGAACTGATCCGTTGTCGGAATCATCGCGCCAAGGCCATCCATACCTCCGCGCAGGATCACGAAAACAAATTTCTTGCCAGCTATGCCGGTCTGGGCAACGGCTGGGCCGCCAAAGCTGACGGCAGCAAGAGAGCTGCTAAGCCCGAGGAGAACGGCACGGCGGTTCATGATAAAATGGCTCATGGTTTATCTCCTCTGAAATTCCGGGCTCATGAAAGCAAGCGTCAGGCCCTGTTGCGGCGTTGCCGCACCGCCAGTCCAGAAAGCGGTATCTTCCGATATATCGGAGCCGACAGTTGCATCCAGCAAATCACTAGGCTTGATCGTACCAAGCCGGCTGGCAACCTGATTGGCCCACTGCATCCGCGCCATCATGGGCGAGGGTTGCGCCCAATCCGGTCCCTCGTCCGACCAGCCTTCCGGTGTTGGCGGCGTGAACGGGAACTGCCCAAGATCGAGATAGAGCAGATAAAGCAGATACTCACTGAACTCTTCATGCTCGCCATAGACATGCTCCATGCCGACCGCGCGAGCAGCCGAGTTCAACAGATCATTCGGGGTCTTGAATTTTTCCAGCGTGTTGTCCCAGGCAAGGGGATGATCCACCAGCGCCTGATAGACCTTGAGCAACTCACCGTCTGATTGTTCCCATGCGGAAATTAGATTATCGACCAGACCTTGCGGTGGGTTATCTGCCGTGAAGTGTGCCGCAATCTTGCGGCACAGGCGGGCAATCGTTGCCGGGTGCCGCGCAATGTCGTGAAGAATAGAGATAGCCTGTCCGGCAGTTTCGTTGTCTTCCGCATATTCCTGACCCATGAACAGGCGGCTGCCGGGTTCATGCAGAAGCGGTTCAAACAGGAAGCGGCCAACGCGTTCTGATCCATGGAACGCGAACCCGTGAATGCAGCCGGTCAGGGCGTTGGCAAGTTCTTCAACATCCGCCTGACTATAGCCACCTTCCGAGCCCATGGAGTGTAATTCCAGCACTTCACGGGCAAGGTTTTCATTCGCAGGCGGATTGCCGATGGTAACGCCATAAGGGGAGTTGGGCCCGACGGACTCCACATTATTGAGAAAGTTCAACATGCCCTGATGAAAGGTCGAGCGTACAAGGATGTTGGCAAACTTGCCCAGATAGAACCGGCGCGACACCACGCGCTCGAAATCGCCGACCATGGCTTGCGTATTGGCATTGGCGGTTATGGCAAAATGATTTGTCCAGAACCTCACCAGCCGCTCGGCAAAAGGGGCTCTTGTAGTGCAGGCCATGTAATCGCGCAGGCGAATTTCCTGAAATAACAGTTTACCCTGATAGTTCTGTTCGTTCAGAACATCATCAATTTCGGGAATGCCTCTGGTGCGGTTTTTTTGCCGCAGGGTTTCCATCTTCTCGATTGCAGGGACGACAACATCCTGTAATTCCGGATTGTCAAAAATCCCGACGCGCAGCAGCACACATTCATGGCTTTCTGGCATGGCAAAGGGCAGGCGAACGGCATCGTATGTAAGCTGATCTTTTAGCCATTTTTGCGGATCAACAGAAGCCTCTTCCAGTTCGCCAGGACGGGCTCCAAGGCCGAAACGGTTGGCCGCGACGATGCCGCCTGTTGTGACAGTGCCATTGCCGGGCAGGCCAGTCGGGACGGGCGGCAAACCGGCGGGTGGTTGTGGTTTGCCGCTGCTGCCAGAGCGGAGATCTGATGCGAGAGGCCCGCCGGCGCGAGATGGTGGCGTCTTGCCGGTGACAACCGGTTGCAGCTTGCGCGTCTCATAGTCGCTCCGGTCAAATCCGCGCGGCGCTGGCACGTCGATAAAATCAAGCCTGTTATCGGTCTCTTGCTGCATGTCTTTCGACAGGCCAACCGCCATCCAGACCTGCTGGGCGTAACTTTCGGGGATATCTTCAAGCCGCAGACCTGTTTCGAGGCAACTGCCGGTGAGAATATCTGCATCTTCAATGAACGGGTTGCAGTCGGGGCTTTCAAAAGCAGCGAGCACAGAAGCCTTGCGTGTCATTATGTCCCTCTCTCAGCTGCTGCGGGTGCAGCATATTTTACGGGTATTGCAACGGTATTGAGGCGACGCGACTATTTTTACTAAACTTGCACTCAATGGGTGCCGCCGTCAAACCGGGCCCTTACCAACTCTCACGAGCTTTAACGGGATCACGCAAGGGACCTGTCGCGGGCTAGCGAATAATTCCCGGCAAGTGCAGCTCTTTCTCCCGGGCGCAATCAAGTGCTTCATCATAGCCTGCATCAGCGTGACGCATGACGCCGGTTGCGGGGTCATTCCACAGAACGCGCTCGAGCCGGCGGGCTGCGTCCTTTGTTCCATCTGCGCAGATCACCATGCCTGCGTGCTGGGAGTAACCCATGCCGACACCGCCGCCATGATGCAGACTGACCCAGGTGGCCCCACTCGCAGTATTCAACAGGGCATTGAGAAGGGGCCAGTCCGAGACAGCGTCGGAGCCGTCTTTCATGGCTTCGGTTTCGCGGTTAGGCGAGGCAACAGAGCCGGAGTCGAGATGATCGCGTCCAATCACAACGGGGGCAGAAAGCTCGCCTGACGCCACCATCTCGTTAAAGGCAAGGCCAAGCCGGTGCCGGTCTCCCAGACCCACCCAGCAGATGCGCGCAGGAAGGCCCTGAAAACTGATCCGTTCACGGGCCATATCGAGCCAGTTATGGAGGTGCTGATTGTCCGGCAGCAACTCTTTGACCTTCGCGTCGGTTTTGTAGATATCCTCAGGGTCCCCGGAGAGGGCAGCCCAGCGGAACGGGCCAATGCCCCGGCAGAACAGGGGCCTGATATAAGCGGGGACAAAGCCTGGAAAGTCGAACGCATTTTCAAGGCCTTCATCACGCGCGACCTGACGGATATTGTTACCGTAATCGAGCGTGGGAATGCCCTGATGCCAGAACGCAAGCATCGCTTCCACGTGGATTTTCATGGAAGCGCGGGCGGCTTTTTCAACAGCTTTCGGATCGCGTTCACGCTTGTCGCGCCATTCAGCCATAGTCCAGCCTTGCGGCAGGTAGCCGTTGACCGGATCGTGGGCAGAAGTCTGGTCTGTCACCATGTCAGGGCGAATGCCCCGCGCCGCAATTTCCGGGAATATGTCTGCTGCATTACCAAGCAAGCCAACCGAAAGCGGTTTGCCTGCCGCATGGGATTTCTCGATCATAGCGAGCGCCTCCTCAAGGCTCTCGGCTTTTTCATCGAGGTATTTAGTGCGCAGGCGGAAATCAATACTGTCCGGGTTGCACTCGACCGCTAGGCAAGATGCGCCAGCCATGGTCGCGGCCAATGGCTGGGCACCGCCCATGCCACCAAGACCGGCGGTGAGGATCCATTTGCCAGACAAGTCACCATTATAATGCTGTCGGCCTGCTTCGACAAAAGTTTCGTATGTGCCCTGAACGATGCCTTGCGTGCCGATATAAATCCATGATCCCGCGGTCATCTGACCGTACATCATCAGACCCTTTTTATCGAGTTCGTTGAAGTGGTCCCAGGTTGCCCATTCGGGCACCAGATTGGAATTGGCGATGAGGACTCGCGGGGCATCTGTATGTGTGCGGAAGACCCCGACCGGTTTGCCGGACTGGACAAGAAGGGTTTCGTCCCCCTCCAGCTGTTCCAGTGCACCGGTGATACGGTCGAAATCTGCCCAGGAGCGGGCAGCGCGTCCGATGCCGCCATAGACGACAAGTTCATCCGGATTCTCGGCCACCTCGCGATCAAGATTATTCATGATCATACGATAGGGCGCTTCGGTCTGCCATGATTTACAGGTGAGGGTAGCCCCGTGCGGCGCTTTTACCTCGCGACTGTTTTTGCGTCGATCAATCATGCGGAAATCTCCGGTTGCGGGAACAGATCTTGCGGCACGCTATTGCATAAACTGCCAGCACGCAGCATCTTTGTTGCCGTGTCGATGTCAGGGGCCATGAGTCGATCATCACCAAGTGCGGGCACTTTATCACGCAGAGTACGGATTGCAGCCTGCAAGGTAGGGCTTGTGGTCAGCGGCGTACGCAACTCGATGCCTTGCGCGGCAATCAGCCATTCGATGCCGAGAATATGCGCGAGGTTATCATTCATCCCCATCAGGCGGCGAGCGGCATGGGCTGCCATGGAGACATGGTCTTCCTGATTGGCGCTGGTTGGTGTTGAGTCAACGCTGCAGGGGGCGGCTTTCTGTTTGTTCTCTGACATCAGGGCGGCGCTGGTGACTTCCGCAATCATGAAGCCTGAATTGACGCCGGGTGACGGGCTGAGGAAGGCAGGCAGGCCAAAGTTCATGGCCGGGTCAACCAGCATGGCAATGCGGCGCTGGGCAATCGCACCGATCTCGGCAATGGCAAGCGCCAGTTGGTCAGCGGCAAAAGCAATCGGCTCGGCATGAAAGTTGCCGCCGGAGAGGATTTCACCCGTCTGTGTCAGGACCAGCGGGTTATCGGTGACAGCGTTGGCTTCTGTTTCAAGCACAGTGGCAATATAGCGCAGCATGCCGAGGCAGGCGCCCATGACCTGTGGCTGGCAGCGCAGACAGTAGGGGTCCTGCACACGGTCATCATCTTCGCGATGGGTTTCTCGGATGACGGAATTTTCCAGCAGGGTACGGAGCGTGCGGGCAACATCAATCTGTCCTGAGTGGCCGCGCAAGGTTTGTATCTCCGGCCGGAACGGTGCGGTAGACCCCATGGCCGCGTCTGTGGACATGGCGCCGGTAACCAGCGCTGCACAGGCAAGGTCCCATGTCTCGAACCAAGCCGCGAGAGCGTAGGCGGTCGAGAACTGGGTGCCGTTGATGAGCGCAAGGCCTTCCTTGGGGCCGAGCGAAATGGGCTTCAGTCCGGCCTTATGCAAGGCATCGGCAGCAGGCATTTTCTTGCCTTTATAAAAAGCCTCGCCTTCGCCGATCATGGTGGCTGCCATATGGGCAAGCGGTGCGAGATCGCCGGACGCACCGACAGAGCCTTGTGCCGGGATTGCGGGGATAACCTCTTTCTGCAGCATGTCGTGCAGCAGGCAGATCAACTTCCACGAAACACCGGAGGCCCCTCTGGTGAGAGAAACCAGTTTTAACAACATCATCAGCCGGGTGATGTTCTCCGGCATCAGGTCGCCGACCCCGCTGGCATGAGAGAGGATAAGGTTACGTTGCAAAGTGGTGAGGTCATCCCGGGAAATGCGCGTCTGGGCCAGTTTGCCAAAGCCCGTATTGACGCCGTAAACAGGTGCATCGCCGGCCACAGCCATTTTCACCACGTCGCAGGCTGCATCGACTTTTGTCTTAAGACTGTTCTGTAGCGTGAATGTTGCGCCTTCCTGATAAAAGGAACGAAGCTCGCGCAAGGTAGCAGGCATATCAGAAATCGTGATCTTCGTTTCGGACATTATTCAACGGGTCCTGATTCTATAATTGGTGTTCAGGTGGAGCACTTCATGCCCATCCTTGAGGAGACCAGCCAGTGGATTGTACCCCACCCAGTAGCTGAGTTCTGCGGGGTGGTTGATATCCCATAGCGCAATGTCAGCGATTTTTCCATTGGTCAGTGTACCAACCTCTTCATTCAGGCCTAGAGCGCGGGCGGCGTTTCTGGTCATGCCGGTCAGTGCTTCTTCTGGCGTCAGCGCGAACAGGGTGCAAGCCATGTTCATCATCAAAAGAGGCGATGTCACCGGGCTGGAGCCCGGGTTGCAGTCGGTCGCGATAGCCACTGGCACGCCTGCATCGCGCAAGCCTTGCACGGGCGGCAGTTCTGTCTCTTTCAGAAAATAGAAGGCACCGGGCAACAAGACAGCGACCGTACCGCTATCTGCAATGGCACGGATACCTTCCTCAGACAGATATTCGAGATGATCCACGGACAGGGCTTTGTGTCTTGCGGCCAGTTCACTGCCGCCACTGTCCGAAAGTTGCTCGGCGTGCAGTTTCACAGGCAAGTTATGGGCCGTTGCTGCGTCAAAGACCCTTTCTGTTTCGCCTGCGGTAAACGCGATATTTTCACAGAAAGCGTCCACGGCGTCTGCCAGACCTTGCTCCGCTACGGTCGGGATCATCTCTTTACAGACGAGATCGATATATCCTTTACGATCATCGCGGTATTCAGGGGGCAGGGCATGGGCGCCCAGAAAGGTTGTCACAACGCGCATGTCTTCTACACGGCCTAATGCGCGCGCAACCTCAAGCATCTTGATTTCGGAAGTGGTGTCCAGTCCGTATCCGGATTTGATTTCAACCGTTGTCACGCCCTCATTCTGCAAGGCGCGAAGGCGCGGCAAAGCCGCTTCATGAAGCTGCTCTTTTGAGGCAGCTCTGGTCGCTGTGACTGTCGAGATGATGCCGCCCCCTGCGCGGGCGATTTCTTCATAGCTGGCACCTTGCAGGCGCTGTTCAAACTCTGCGGCCCGGTTGCCGCCAAAAACAAGATGCGTATGGCAATCAATCAGACCGGGCGTGGCCCACTGACCGCCAAGATCAATGACTTCTCGTGCAAGTTCTTCAGGTGCATCAGGAAGATCGCCAACCGGGCCGAGCCAGTCAATTCGGCCATCTTTGATGGCGAGCGCAGCATCCCGCACAGCCCCATATGGCGCTGGTTGCGTCGCATCCATTGTCGCCAGATTGACGTTAACCAACAGCTTATCCCACATCTGGATTTGTTCCTCCTGACAGCGCTATAGACCAGATTGCAGCAGACTGTGAATAGCCACAACGCGGCAGGAGGAATTGATGAGAGACGACAAAGGGCGAAATGAGTGGCCATCCATGGCCGGCTTACTGGGCATCTATCCGCAGGCGGAGGTGGCGCTATTGGGGGCTGGACTTGCAGAAGGTTGCGTCACACCCGGCCGTTGCGATCTGGCACCCGGTGTTTTCCGCAAGGCCCTGAAGCGCACCAGCACATACGATCTTGAAACCGGTACAGAACTGGCCGCCCTCCCTGTGCATGATGCTGGCGATCTCGCGCTGGAGGGTGTGTCACCGGCAGACAGTTTCGCCCCTATCGTTGTTGCGCTGCAAAATTTGCAGGCGGATCATGCCCTGATTGTTATGATCGGTGGCAATAATGCCGTGACACGACCGGGGGTGCATGGCCTGTCGCCTGATCTGACAAAAGTTGGCCTGCTGACGCTTGATGCGCATTTTGATCTGCGCCCGACCGCAGGTGGCCTTATCAACGGCAATCCGGTCAGCGCGTTATTGGAGGACGGTCTGCCAGGTAAAAATATCGTCCAGATCGGGCTCGCCCCGTTCGCCAACACGAAGGCCATGCATGAGACGGCTCTTGAGGCAGGCATCACGGTCAAGACGCTGGCTGATTGCCGGGAGCACGGTGTTGCGGCGCTGATAGCACAAGCACTGACGCAATTGGGGGCGCAGTGCGATAGCATATATGTTGATTTCGATATTGATGTGATCGAGCGCAGCCAGTTGCCGGGCGCGCCGGGCGGACGGCCCGGCGGCATCAGCGTATCCGACTTCTTCGCGGCAGCGCGTCTCGTCGGGCAGCATGAAAAAGTGCGCGCCGTGGACCTGACGGAGTTTGATCCCTCGCTTGATGTGAGCGATATTTCTGCGCTGGTTGCCGCGCGCTGGTTTGCGGAGCTACTGGCTGGCTTTACCAGGCGTCCGGGCAGATAAGCAGTTGCCACTGGCCTTGCACAAGCAGGCGATAACTGGTTTAGGAAAGACAGGCAAAACAGGGGAGTAACCCATGCAGGAAACGCCATTTGGCCCCATTTACGATAATGTGCTGGAAGGCATCGGACGCACGCCGATGTTAAGGGTGCACAACATTGATACCGGGCCCTGCGAACTTTTCCTCAAGCTGGAAGGCCAGAACCCCGGCGGGTCGATCAAGGACCGAATGGGTGTCGCCATGATCGAGCAGGCCGAGAAGGACGGGCGCCTGAAACCGGGCGGCGCACTTGTCGAGGCAACGGCGGGCAATACAGGGTTATCACTCGCGCTGGTGGCTGCACAAAAGGGATATACACTGACGATCGTTGTGCCAGACAAGATGTCTCAGGAGAAGATCTTCCATCTGAAAGCCCTGGGCGCGGAGGTTTACCTGACCCGCTCGGACGTAGGAAAGGGGCATCCGGAGTATTATCAGGATGTGGCATTGCGCATCTCTCAGGAAACCGGCGCCTTCTTTGTCAACCAGTTTGAAAATCAGGCCAATCCGCACGCCCATGAAACCCAGACAGCACCGGAAATCTGGGGGCAGATGGGCGAGGATATGGATGCAATCATTACCGGCGTCGGTTCTGGCGGCACAATCTCCGGCCTTGCGCGCTTCTTCCATGAAACAGCGCAGCACGTAGACGTGATCCTGGCTGACCCGGTGGGCTCCATTCTGGCCGAGCTCGTAAATACGGGGAATACACCCAATGAAGTTGGCTCCTGGTTCGTGGAAGGGATCGGCGAGGACTTTGTGCCCGACACCTGCGAACTGGAGCACGTTAAAAAAGCCTACCCGATTTCCGATCAGGAGAGTTTTGAGGCCGCGCGCATGCTTGTGCTGAAAGAGGGTGTGCTGGGCGGCTCTTCTTCCGGCACATTGCTGGCAGCAGCACTGAAATACTGTCGCGAGCAGACAGAAAAGAAACGTGTGGTCACTTTTGTTTGTGACCGTGGGGAGAAATATCTCTCCAAGATGTTCAATGATTTCTGGATGTACGATCAGGGCTTTCTCAAGCGCCAGTCTGTTGGTGATCTGACGGATGTCATTACCCGGCGCCACCTGGAGCGGGCAACTGTTGTCTGTAAACCGGATGATACGCTGATGCAGGCTCATGGTCGTATGAAACTGTATGACATTTCACAGCTGCCGGTGCTTAATGAAAATGGCGAGATAGAAGGCATTCTTGATGAGGAAGACATCCTGTTCGCTGTTGTGCGTAACCATGACAAGTTTCAGGATCCGGTTAAATCTGCCATGACATACCGTGTGCAGACAGTACAGGCAGAGTCTGCCATCGAGGATTTGCTGCCTATCTTCGCCAAGGGGCATGTGGCTGTGGTCATGAAAGAGGGCAGCTTTCAGGGCCTGATTACGCGCTCTGACCTGTTGAACCACTTGCGCCTACAACTCGCCTGAGGAGAGCCTGATGAGTACAGACAAAAAGAACCGTCAGGCTTTTGCCACCCGCGTCATTCACGCAGGTCAGGAGCATGACCCGCTGACGGGCGCAGTCATGCAGCCCATTTACCAGACCTCGACATTCGCGCAGGAAAGCCCTGGCAAGCATAAGGGCTTTGTCTATGCTCGGGGGCACAACCCGACACGCTTTGCCTATGAGCGCGCCATAGCCGATCTTGAAAACGGCACGCGCGGCTTTGCCTTTTCTTCCGGCATGGGCGCCATCTCTACCATGTTGGAACTCCTGCCTGCCGGCTCGCACATCATCGCCAGTGATGATGTGTATGGTGGCAGTTTCAGGCTTTTTGAGCGTGTGCGGAAAGACTCCGCCAATCTTTCTTTCACCTATGTGGATATGACCACGCCGGAAAACGTGGCAGACGCCATTACGCCGGAGACAAAACTGATCTGGATTGAAACGCCGACCAACCCGATGCTGAAAGTGATCGACATTGAGGCTGTCTCGCGTATCGCCCGGGAAAAGGGCGTTATGGTAGGCGTGGATAACACCTTTGCGTCGCCTTTTGCCCAGCGTCCGCTGGACCTTGGCGCAAATATCGTCATGCATTCCGCCACAAAGTTCTTGAACGGACATTCCGATGTAATTGCCGGGGTGCTGGTGGTGCGCGATGATGAGCTGGCAGACCGTCTGGCCTTTCTGCAAAACTCGGTCGGGGCGCAGTTGGGGCCCTTTGACTCATTTCTCGCCTTGCGCGGCATCAAGACTCTGGCCTTACGCATGGCTCGCCATGCTGAGTCCGGCGCCGCGCTGGCCGCCTGGCTGGAAGCGCATGAAGCGGTTGAGCGTGTCTATTATCCGGGACTTGAGTCTCATCCAAACCATGACGTCGCCAAACGCCAGATGGACAGTTTTGGCGGTATGATTACCATCCTGCTCAAGGGTGGGCTTGATGCGGCGCGCACCATGCTGGAGCGGGTGCAGGTTTTCACGCTGGCTGAGAGCCTTGGCGGGGTAGAGAGCCTGATTGAACATCCGGGCATCATGACTCACGCTTCCCTGCCACCGGAGCGTCGGGCCGAGCTGGGTGTTGATGACTCCCTTGTCCGGATTTCTGTTGGCATTGAGGAATTGTCAGATCTGCAGGCAGACCTTGAGCAGGCCTTGGCGGGATTGTAAGGAGCGCACCATGAGAACGATCTTTGTCATGATTAAATGCCAGCTGGGAAAGGCGTATGAGGTTGCCGGCGAGCTTGTGGACTCCATTGAACAGGTGCCCACGGTCTATTCCATCTCCGGAGATTTCGACCTGATGGCCCAGTTTCATTTGCCTGCGGAAACAGATATCGGGCGATTTGTGAATGAGCAGGTGCACAAGGTTTCCGGCATCGCGAATACCAAAACGATCATCTGCTTCAACGCCTTTACGCCAGATACAGGCATCAAGGATGCCTGAGGCAGGTGCCCCATGCACGATATAGCAGCGCTTGATGAACGCGATCCACTTGCACCGCTGCGTGCAAGGTTTCACTTGCCGGAGGGCGTGATTTATCTCGATGGTAACTCCCTCGGTCCTCTGCCGGTCGCAGTTGCTGATCGTGTGCAGAGTGTTGTCAGTAAAGAGTGGGGCGAAAGCCTTATCAAGGGCTGGAACGACCATGACTGGATCGGGTTGCCGCAACGTGTCGGTAACAAGATCGGCAGATTGATCGGTGCCCCGGCAGGCTCCGTTGTCGCCGCTGACTCAACCTCACTCAATCTGGTGAAAGTATTATCAGCAGCGCTCGGTCTGCGCGCCGACAGAAAAGTCATCCTGTCAGACACAGGGAACTTTCCAACGGACCTCTACATGGCGCAGGGACTGGCTGGCGCACTTGAGCAGGATCATGAGTTGCGTCTGGTAGCACCGGACGAAGTCACCAGCGCCATTGATGAAAGCGTGGCTGTCCTGATGCTGACGGAAGTGGATTACCGCACGGGCCGCAAGCATGATATGAAGGCCCTCACTAAAAAAGCCCATGAAGTCGGGGCCTTGACTATCTGGGACCTGGCGCATTCTGCCGGGGCACTGCCAGTTGATCTGACCGCGACGCAAGCCGACTTCGCCATTGGCTGCGGCTACAAATATCTCAATGGTGGGCCGGGTGCGCCAGCCTTCGTTTATGTGCGTGCCGATCATCTGAACAATTTCGCGCCCAGCCTGTCAGGGTGGATGGGCCATGCGGAGCCTTTCGCCTTTGACCTGACCTATCGACCGGCGGAAGGCATTGACCGTATGCTGGTGGGTACACCAACCATCCTCAGCATGTCTGTACTCGATACTGCATTGGACATCTGGGATGGCATTTCCATGACGCAGGTGCGGGAAAAGTCTCTGCGGTTGGCAGACATATTTATTGAAGAAGTGCAATCACGCTGCGCCGGACATGGTCTCGAGTTATTGACGCCCCAAGAGCCGGACCAGCGTGGTAGTCAGGTCTCTTTCAGTTGCCCGGAAGGCTATGCCGTCATGCAGGCGCTGATTGCAGATGGCATAATTGGTGATTTTCGCGCGCCAGACATTATTCGCTTTGGTTTCACGCCACTTTACCTGCGGTATGCTGACAGTGTTGAAGCTGCAAAGGGTCTGGAGCGGGTCTTAACAGAGCGCCGGTGGGACAAGCCGGAGTTTCTCAAACGGGCAAAAGTAACATGACGGATAAGACAGACAAATTAACCCATCATGGTGCAGAACTCGATTTCTCCGATAAAATGTCCTATGGGGACTACCTGCAGCTTGAAAAAATCCTCAACGCGCAGACGCCTTTATCTGCCGCTCATGACGAGATGCTTTTCATTATCCAGCATCAAACCTCTGAATTATGGATGCGGTTGGCAATTTATGAGCTGAAAGCAGCACGGCAAATGTTGCGAGACGAGCGATTACGCGAATGCTTCAAGGTGTTGTCGCGAGTCGCGCGCATTTTTGAGCAAATCAACAAAGCGTGGGATGTGCTGCGCACCATGACACCGAGTGAGTACACAGAGTTTCGAGATCGGCTTGGTTTATCGTCCGGGTTTCAATCCTGGCAGTATCGCGCGATTGAGTTTCTGGCGGGCAACAAGAACCCGGCCATGCTCAAACCTCATGCACACCTGCCTGATAAACAAGTTGAGTTGCAAGCGTTACTGGAAGCGCCCAGCCTTTATGATGAAGTGCTCATCTTAATGGGCAAGCGAGGTTTTGCACTGCCCGACAAAGTGCTGGATCGAGACTGGTCGCAGAAATATCAGCACAATGATGAGGTTCAGGAAGCCTGGCGGCAGGTTTACGAAAAACCTCTTGAGCATTGGGAACTGTACGAACTGGCAGAGAAACTTGTTGACTTCGAAGACTACTTCCGGCGCTGGCGATTTAATCACGTCACCACTGTGGAGCGTGTCATCGGCTTCAAACAGGGGACGGGTGGTACGTCCGGCGTCGGCTACTTGAAGAAAATGCTCGAGACCGTTCTGTTCCCGGAGCTTTGGCAAGTCAGGACGGATCTTTAAGCCGGGAAGGGTGCTGGTCTGCTCGAGTACGCCGCCCTTGCCAGCGGAATGAGAAATCCTGCGCCGTTGGTCCCTCCCGTTTGGGCTGCCCGCCATCGGGAAGTGGCGGTGTTACCGGCGGCGTTTCATCCCAGTGACGGATGCCGTAAGACATATACGCCGCATTTGTGTCATATGCACTTTCGACTAGAATAATCGGTGTTTCTGACGCGTGTTCACCATAGGCGTCATAATCTGTCAGGTCGCCCGGTCGGCCATTATCTATGATCAGGCGAGCGAAGGGCGAGTTCAGTTTCATTATATCGGCATAGAGATTGAATAACCTGATCACATCTGTTTCCAAACCACTGGTTTCCATGTCGGTAAGTGTATCAATGCCTTCTTTTGCAGCCTCCCGACGACGGATGGCCTGACTGTGATCTCCGACTTCATACAACAGGAAGTTGATTACCTTCTCACGAACTGAAGTTGATGGCGGGGAGACACGGCTACCAATAATGTTTTCGATCAGGCGTCTGTTCTCACGCATGGAGCGATAGGTCTCGCCGAGGGCGAGTGCATCCGTCTGGCGTGTGAGCCAGTCAATCATCAGGTCCTGCGCATGACGCTCTTTAATGCCTGTACTTTCGACCAGCTGCATGAACCCTTTTAAGGCACTGGTAGAGCTGCGCCCATCATCCCAGAAAAAACTCT
>JALEGJ010000015.1 GCA_022763115.1 Aquisalinus sp. | reverse complement strand
GGCGGCATCTTGGAGGTTTCTTTTTGTTCAGCCGGTGATTGAGCAACTTTCCACCAGAAATGCAACCGCTTCTTTCGCAGTTGCGAAACGCGGCCACTCCCCTGCCTGACCATTGAACCAGGTCATCTGGCGCTTGGCAAAACGGCGCGTGTTGCGTCTGGCAAGTTCGGCTGCTGCTTCCATGTCAATCTCACCGGCAATGTATTGCGCAAGCTCAGGTACGCCGAGAGATTTCATGATCGGCAGGTCCGGACTTAACTGCCGCGCAAGAAGTGCTTGCACTTCTTCCAAAGCGCCACTTGTCAGCATCATGTCGAAGCGCTCATCACAGCGCTGATAAAGCTGCTCTCTTTCCGGTGCGATCAGACAAGGGATGACGGGGCCTTCTATCAGAGGCTGGCGTGGCAACGCCTGCAATTCTGACAACGGCGTACCTGTCGCCGTATAGACTTCCCAGGCACGGACAAGACGCTGGCGATCTGTCGCGGGCAGCCACGCCATGGGCGGGTCTGCCTCGATAACACGTTCACGAAATCCGTCCGGCCCCAGCTTTTCGTAAAGACCCTGCGCTTCCTCGCGGATAGTGTCACTCACCTCAGGGATGGGAGACAGGCCTTCAACCAGTGCCTTGAGGTATAGGCCAGTTCCGCCGGTGACGATCGGATAACGTTCTTTGCGACGCACCTGCTCTATGATGCGCGCGGCCTGACGCGCCCAGATGCCTGCCGAGCACTTTTGCGCGCCATCCATTGTGCCATAGAGATGGTGCGGCACCAGCTCAGTGTCTTCTTCCGAGGGGCGAGCCGTCAGTACACGCAAGTCTCGGTAGACCTGCATCGCATCGGCATTGATGATTTCGCCGCCGATTTCTTCCGCTAGCGACAGCGCGGCAGAAGACTTGCCGCTCGCCGTGGGCCCTGCAATAAGGATGACCGGAATTTGATGACTAATCTCCATTCGAAAGCGCTTAGCATAAATGTCTTTCATACTCACGCTTGTCTGCCACCCGTCGACGCCCGCCCTTTTGCCGTCCTTGCTGGGTGATGTTTCTGCCATTACCAAAAGCCGTATGCGTGTGTTGGCCGAGGGGATTGCGGTGGAGTTTGAGACAGAGGCGGCTCTTCATGCAGATGCAGTTTCATCTATTCGTAAACTGATTGATGAATTGCCTGTAGACATGGCCCTGCAGCTCGCAGATGGGCGCGAGAAGAAACTGCTGATTGCGGATATGGACTCGACCATTATTCAGCAGGAATGCCTTGATGAACTGGCCACTTTTGCTGGCAAACAGGCTGAGATTTCTGCCATCACAGAGCGCGCCATGCGGGGCGAACTGGACTTTGAAGCAGCGTTACGCGAACGCGTCGCCATGCTCGAAGGGTTGCCGGTCAGCACCCTGAACGATACGCTTGAGCAACGCATACAACTGACAAGCGGTGCCGTTGAACTGGTCCGGACCATGAACGCTCGTGGTGCCATGACTGCACTTGTCTCCGGTGGATTCACTTTTTTCACGCACCGGATCGCGCAAGCAGTCGGTTTTCTCGAAAATCAGGGGAATGTACTGGAGGTCAGGGATGGTGTGCTTACCGGTGGCCTTGTGGACCCTATTTTCGGACGCGTTGCCAAACGGGAGGCACTGGAGAATATCTGTTCCCTTGAAGACCTGACGCCGCAGCAGGTTATTGCTGTGGGCGACGGTGCCAACGACCTTGATATGCTGCAGGCCGCTGGCACTGGCGTTGCTTTTCACGCCAAGCCGATTGTGGCGGAGGCGGCGAAGGTCAGGATTGACCACGCTGACCTCACTGCCCTGCTCTATCTGCAGGGCATCCCGAAGACCGAGTTCGTTACGGCCTGATGAGTTCGTAGAACATCATGTCACCGCGCTGAACGAAAATCTGCAATGGACCAGAGTTCAGATTGCGGAGCTTCTCCATGCGCTCAACCAGATCATCAGGGTTCTCCACAGGCTGATAGCCAAGCTCGAGAATCACGTCGCCGGGGCGCAGAACGCTTGCTGCCGGGCTGTCAGGATCAACCGCCGTCACAACTACGCCTTCAACGCTGCTGTCGAGACCGAACGCATCGCGAATGGCCATGGTCGGCTGTTGCAGGATCAGACCTGATGTTGCCGCAGCGCCGCTCGGCAGATCACTCTGCATGAGCTCGAAAGAGCCAAGAGCCGCAAAGTTTGTCTCGCGGCGGTCAATCGTCACACGCAAATTGACCACCCGTCCTTCACGCAGGACACGAATGGTGACCGTCTTGCCAACCGGCGTATCAGCCACAGCGCGGGTGAGGTCCCGCACTTCCGTAATCTCTTTACCGTCATAACGGATGACAAAGTCCTGGGACTGCATCCCTCCACGCAAGGCCGGGCTGTTGCTGCGCACAGTCATCACCATGGCACCCTTATTGTCAGACAGGCCGTAGTCTCTGGCTTCTTCAGGTGACAGCTCTGCCAGATTGACGCCAAGCCAGCCCCGCATCGTTTCACCAAACTCGCGCAACTGACGAATGATTCCCTCCGCCAGTTCTGAGGGCACCGCAAAACCAACGCCTACAGATCCGCCAGTCTGGGAAAAGATGGCTGTATTGATGCCGACGACTTCACCGTCCGTGTTAAAAAGTGGTCCGCCGGAATTACCGCGGTTAATTGCCGCATCCGTCTGGATATAATCATCATACAGACCGCTTCGAATATCGCGATTTTGAGCAGAAACAATACCGGCCGATACAGAGCCACCGAGACCAAACGGTCCGCCAATGGCCAAGACCCAATCACCGACGCGTAATCGACGCGAGTCACCAAACTCCACAGCAGGTAATCTCGGCGCATTACGAATTTGAAGAACGGCAAGATCTGTTTCCTGGTCGATACCAATTGGATCAGCATCATATTCAGTACCATCTTCCATGGTCACTTTAATTTCATCAGCCCCCTCGATCACGTGGTTATTGGTGACCACAATGCCACTCGGATCGATGATAAACCCTGAGCCAAGAGACACAGCGGGATTGTTCAGCTTGTCTTCGAAACGCCGCAGTTGCTCATTTTCACCGAAATTGGACCCGACATTCTGCGATGATGAGATACTGACCACTGCCGGTGCCAGATCCTCAACGAGATCAGCAAAGCCATTTGGCGTACCTCGTGCTGTTGCCGGGGCCAGCAACAAGGCACCTATTGCGATGAATGACAGGATAAGTCTGTAAGGTGACAGCTGAGCGCGCATACCCGAGTACCTCTCGTAATCTATCTCCGCCCGGTATCGGGCATCTCCATTAACTACAAATAGCGTAGCCTAACCGAAAAGTCGGGCAAGCGAAAACCTGGTGGTTTTCGCTGTTGTAACGTGAGCTTGATGGAGGGCGACAAGAGCAGCCGTCAATTTCCATTCAAGTCATTGAAGTATTTGAAGAAATCAGAGTCTGGCGAGAGAATGATTGTTGTTTCATCGTCTTTCAGGGCTGCTTCATAGGCCAACAGGGAACGATAAAAAGCGAAGAATTCCGGGTCGCGGTTATAGGCTTCAGCAAAAATGGCGTTCCGCATCTGGTCAGCACGACCACGAATCTTCTGCGCTTCTTCCTCGGCAGTCGCCAGAATGGTGATAACTTCCTTGTCAGCTTCGGACGTGATGATCTTTGCCTCTTCGTCCCCTTCAGCGCGAAGGCGGTCAGCTTCCTGCACATATTCAGATTTCATGCGATCATATACCCGCGCAGCGTTTTCATCCGGGAAGTCCGCGCGTCTGATACGCAGATCAATGATGTCCACACCAAAACGGCTTGCCTGCAAGGCAGTGCGTGTCTGGATTTCACGCATCAATTCCGTCCGGCGCGTCGTGATGATCTCATTGATCCGTACGCCACCAAGGACGTTCCGCATATTCGTGGTCAGCAACTGGGACAGACGCTGATCGCTTATGCGGCGGATATTTTCGAAGTTGGCGGAGCCCTGTCTGAAGCTCTGATAATAAAGCAGCGGATCAGTGATCTCATAGCGGATGAACGCATCCACATTCAGCCGCTCCTCGTTCGAGGCAATGATTGGCACAGCCTGCGGCATATCAAATTCGAGGTTACGTTTATCCACGAAAACAACATCATTGATGAACGGGAACTTCATTTTCAATCCCGGCTCGGTAACCGTGAAAACCGGATCACCGAGCTGAAGAACGATCGCCTGTTGCTTTTCGTTCACGGTGAAGAAAGTCTGGCTACCGACAACGACGATAACAGCCAGAATGATTACAGCAGCACCACGCATGATATTTGGCATTGTTCTATCCTAGTTCGCAGTTGTTCGGTTACGGGTCAGTTCGTTCAGGGAGAGATAAGGCACTGTCCCGCCGGCCTGGTCATCTATGACAATCTTGTTCATATCGCCCAGAACACTCTCGACGGTCTCAAGATACATACGCTGACGCGTCACTTCAGGCGCTTTGGCGTATTCCGAATAAATGTCATTAAACCGGGACGCCGCACCGCGCGCTTCTGCGACCACGCGTGCTTCATATGCCTCTGCCTGGAAGATACGTTCCTGCGCTTCACCACGTGCGCGCGGCACTTCACGGTTGGCATAGGCCTGAGCGACGTTGATCTTCTGCGCTTTTTCCGAACGCGCGTTAATCACGTCAAGTTGGGTGTCAATCACTTCTGCCGGTGGTTCGGCTTTGTCGAAGTTAACGGAAAGAATCTGAATACCGGCCTCATATCCATCAAGTGCTTCCTGCATGATGACTTGCATCTGCTCTGGCACAATCGCCCGCCCGTTCGTCACCAGCGGGTCAAATTCACTGCTGCCGACAACTTCACGCACCGCAGCTTCTGCAATAGATTTCACTAACTCTTTTTGTGGCGGCTCAATATTGAAAACATATTTGGCAGCCCCCGGCATTTCGCCTGGTTCTGTGACGCCTTCCTGGATTTTCCAGTTCACGGAAAGCGTTACATTCGCAATGTTGAGGTCGCTGGTAAGCATCGAACTCTCGTCAACGGTACGGCTGTTGACACCCACGTCGATTGACCGGTCCTGTGCCACCTGCACAATTTCCTTGGCCTGTATTGGCGGGAAGTGAACTCGAAGACCACTGGTCTCAACGCCTGAGTATTTGCCAAAAGTTGTCACAACAGAGACTTCGCCGGGTTCGACCCGGTAAGCGGCGTTAAGGGCATATAAAATGATAAAAGCACCTATAATCAGGAACACTGCCGGACCTTTGGGCAAACCATCGAGCCCCTTCCCTCCGGCACCACCGCCCTGACCACCGCCCATCGTGCGGCGGAAACGCTCCCGGCCAGACTTCAACAGGTCTTCCAGATCAGGCTGCTGGCCACCGCCGCTGCCATTGTTGCCACCGCCACCTCGCGGAGGCTGACCCCAGGGGCCACGATTTCCGTTGCCCGAGCCATTATTATTTGATCCGTTCCCGCCAGGCTTGTCTGTCCAAGGCATATAGTTTCCCTGTGTCTTTTGCGTTGAATAAGGGCTAGCCGTTAGCCCACTTCGGCTATATATGTCACTGAAATTCGGAATCGCAATGCTGCGACTGGTTTT
>JALEGJ010000169.1 GCA_022763115.1 Aquisalinus sp. | reverse complement strand
GCCATAAGTCTCTCCCTGAATGCCCTGATGGCTCACAACTAATGCCAGCCCTCAGAAAGCAAAAATGGACAAACAGCGCGAGGCCGCCCAAGCCATCAAACGCGCTGAAAATCCGGTTTCCCTGACACCTTGTGATGTCGAGTGCATGAGTACTGCCTGTTCATGTTTTTGTTAAGGGCAAAACCAGAACCGTCACGATAAGTTCACAAAACTCGCCCGGCACTGGCATTAATGTCACACTCTTTGTCCTGATTTTTCAGGGACTTATTTTCTGCGCTTTGTTTTACATCACTCGGTTTTCAAAAGCGTTTCTCGGATGGCACTTTTCAAAGGCGGCAGATCAACCGTGATAATTTCCCACAGCAGCTGCGTACTCACCTGATCGTAAGCATGGCGCAGTACATTACCCAGCCCACGGATATTATGCCATGGCATATCAGGCACGAGGTTTTCCGCCTCCGGCCCGAGCTTTATGGCCGCTTCGCTAATAACCATCAGACAGCGTTCCGTCGCATGAACCGTCTTTCTGTCTTCGGAAAATTTTTCCTCCGGCATACCCTTTGTATATTCAGCAATAAGATCAATATGCTCAATGATTTCATGAAGTCGCTGAAGAGGCTTTTTAGAAGGCATGGACAAGTTCTGCTTCAATAGCACTCGCAAACTGCCCGGCCCTTAACGGCCCCCTGACCACATCCACCGCTGCTCCCACAATCTGCTCCAGGCGATCTTTCAAGCTGACGATAGCGAGGCCCACGTGATGGCCGGGCATAAACTCAACCAGCAGATCGACATCTGAGTCAGGTCCGGCATCCCCCCGGGCAACCGATCCGAACACGGAGATATGATTGACACCAGCCTCTCGAAGTTCTCTCATGTGATCGCGCAAGGCGCTGAGCACATTTTGCAAATCCGGAGTCTTATTATGAGGCTTGGCAGGGTTTTCCAGCCCGGCAGTTTTCCTGCGTTGTGTGGTTGCAGCTTTCTGTAACGCCTCGAAGTCCTCGATATCCAACATGATCCGGATCGGGCGACCAAAACGGGTAATAACCACGGGTTTTCGCGCCGCCACTTCCAGGTACTGACCTGTGCGGTTCTTGAATTCCGTTGCGGTGACCCTGTTTTGCACTGCCTTTTCGATCTCACTGTATATTCGCTTAATTTAGCTAAATTAGCTAAATTGTCAACTGCAAGCAGCCCCTAGAAGGCTTTATCGTATTTCTCTCCGGAAACTCAAAGCAACCTGGACTGCCCCGCCTACTAATCTTTCCATAAGCGCAAAGCCGAACATCCGTTCCCAAGGCAGTTTTCAGTCCTATCCGGCAGGCCACCTCCCTTCTCTGCCGGGGCCGAACGTGTCGGAGATCTGGGCGACGGTGAAAGAGAACTCAGGGGGTAGAGCCGCCATCCCGAAGTCAGCCTGAATATCACTGTCTGTATAAAGATAAGCCGTGCTGCTGAGGGTTTGCGTGCGCACAACCGCATCGCCGTCATACAGCTTCAACTCATATCTTTCTTGCGTCTCGGCCAGCGGCACGTCGGGCAAGGCCCAGTTGTCACCGCCCTGCCGAGTGCGGCGAGTCCAGCCAAGCTGCACACCCCCTGCAACACGCCGCACCTTCAGATGCACTGGCGCAAGCGGGCGCAGACCGAGCCCGGCGAAGCTGCGCGTCTGCGAGACCGCTGTAAAACCGGAGGGATCATCGCCAGCGGGCGCGGCAAGATGGGTCACGTCTAACCCGAGCGTATCCAGATCAAGTGGCAGGGAGGTCAGCGCATCATCGAGAATGACGACCCGCGCGCCCGGCACCGCGCCAAGCGCAGCTTCTTCTTCCGTGCCGTTCAGCCCCCGGAGCAACTCGCCCAACTGCCAGCTGCCGTCCGCTTGCAGGCTGGCGCGGGCAAAGCCGAGAATTTCAAAAGCACCATTAAGGCTTTCGACGGCCAGACGATTGTTGCCGGCGAACAGGCTCGCAGTCTCGACGGACGAAAGACTGCCCTGCAACAAGCGAAGCTGCAAAACGCCTCCCCGGTCACGGGTTGCGACCGGCCCCGGCGACAGCGCTGCCTCAAGCCTGGCCAAACGCGCAGGCACATTGAGTGTGGCAAGAAGCTGGCTCTCGCTACCGGGCAGTTGCTCATAAACGCTGACCCGGCCCGGCCACGGATCAGCGAACCCTGCCACATGCAGCACCGCCTCCCCGCCCTCAAGAACCGGCAGGTCAAGCACCTCGACCACCGGCGGCCCGAACACCTGCAAGGATGCCAGGGGTGATACATCCTGCGCCGTGTACTGCCAGTCAAAAATATCAGACGACGTACTGACCGCCTGCGCTTCGCGCGCCGTGCCGTCCAATAGCTCTGCCAGACGAAAATCCTGTTGCCCGCTTTCAGATTGCAGGCTGACCACATCACCCGGCTCCAGCAACATGCGCGAAGGTGGCAGAGCAAAAGACGCCTGCGTATTCATCTGCAGGGCATCTGCGATGAGCGCCGCAGCGCGGCCTTGCGCTTCGCCCGGCTCCAGCACCACCGGTACGCTCAGCGTCACCTGTTGCTGCGTCGGGGCAGAGACGAGGCGCGCCTCGGCAACGGCTGTTTCATATTCTGCCTGCGGATCGCTGTAGATCAGGGACAATGCTTCCGGCAGGTCAGACATGTCCGTCCGTGTGATGCTGAAATCTGGTATATCTGCCACCAGATCATTGCGGCGCAACTCAGCGACTGGCGTGGCGCCACGAGGCAGGAAGACGAGGGACTGCCCGCGCTCCACAACATCCAGTTGGTAAAGCCCCAGCAACGGCTCAAGCGCCGCCCGCGCACTCATGGGCCGGTCAATCACATAGCCGGTGACGAGTTCATTTACTTGTGCGACATCAACACTCAACAGGCCGGAATGTTGCGCGATATCGCGCACCAGCAGGTCGAGCGGGATGCGCCCGGCACGGCCATTCAGCCAGTGGCCCGTCTGCCAGTTCCCGGCATCGGTCCAGATATCAGACCGCAAGGGAAAATCCGGGTAAGGACGGGCATCCCACGCGTACAGGTAAATCTGATCCGCCCGCACCATCGCGCCGCCATATTGCGGCGACACCGGATTGTTCTGCGCCTTTTGCCAGAACGCAAGATGCGCTTCCAGGAAGCGCCGCTGCATCAGATCATCACGCTGACCGGTTGAGAAATACGGCACCGTGCTTTCCGCGCTTTTCGGGTCGAGAAAGACATTGGGCTGGTTCGCCCCCTTGTCGATCGCCGCACAGCCAAGCTCGGTAAAGACAACCGGCTTTGACTGTGGCTGCCAGGATGTTGGGGTCGCGGCGCGCACCCCGCCCGGTCGATCATGGTGCGGATTTTCCCACCAGCCCTGAATATCCTTGTAGCGAAACACCCAGTCTTCACCATGGGCCGTATCCACAATCGGTGTGCGGATTTGACTTTCCCGGTCCGCCGCGCTGGCATAATACCAGTCATAGCCCTCGCCTGCAGCGATATTGCCCGACAGATAGGCAGGGTCATACCGGCCTTGCGCGTGTGGCTCATCCAGATGGCCCTCCGTATCGCGCCAGTCCGCCAGCGGCATGTAATTATCAATGCCGATAAAGTCGATATTGCTGTCAGCCCAGAGCGGATCGAGATGAAACAACACATCACCGGACCCGTCGGTTGGCTGATAACCGAAATACTCCGACCAGTCTGCGGCATAGGAAATTTCCGTTTCCGGCCTCAGGATGCTGCGCACATCCGCAGCCAGTTGTCGCAAAGCCTCGACTGCAGGAAACAGCCCGTCCTCATCACGCGCCGTGGTCACCCCGCGCCATTCAGACCCGATCAGGAAGGAAGAAACACCGCCCGCCACTTCGCAAAGATGCGCATAATGCAGGACCATGCGCCGCAGGGACCATTCCTCCGCTCCCGTATAAATGACAGTATCCTCTTCTGTCTGGAAGTCAGCGGGCGCTGTCGCGCCGAACAACGCGTCAATGCCCTGTCGCGCCGCAGCAGTCTGGTCTTCAAGACCGGGGCGAAGGCGCCCGCGCCACGGGAAAGCTGGCTGACTTCCCGCGCCATCAGGGTCAGTTAGCGTGTTCCCGGCAGGAATATCCATCAGCAGGAAGGGGTGGAACATAACCTCAATACCCTGACTTTTCAGGTGCTGGATCGCCTCCACCACGGCACGGTCTGATGGCGTGCCGCCATAAGCGGGGTTGCCGTCAATCTGCGAGACCACATAGGCCTCATCGCGCGTGGTGCTGCTCACCTGCCAGTCAAACGGGAGCGTCTCCTTGTCGCGCAATTCCACGCCCGGACGCACATCACAGAAAGCCGGGCGCAGATCCGTGCCGAACCAGGAGACAATCAATGCAGCATGCTGCACATTCGGCAAAGTGCCAGTGAGCGCAGCCATGGAGGCCGTGAAATCGGGCACCCCGATTGTGTTATGCTGATTGTCCGGCGTCGTGCGCCCTTCCCCGTCCGTCACCAGAACCGGGGTGGTCGCATAGGCGCTTTCCCCCGAGGCCGGGATGATGTTGACGGCGCTCGCCGCCTGCTCAAGGCTGCCTGCGTCACCCGTCAAACTGCGTTCTATCTCGAAATTGAATTGCGGAATACGGTTGCCAAAGCGCGCCAGCGGCAGATCCTCAAAGACGATATAGGCAAGGCCACGATAGGCGGGCGCGTTGTCGCTTCCTTCCACGGCCTCAATCAGCGCATCCGGCATCTGGCTCTCATTGCCGGTATAAAGCCGCCAGGTGAGACCAGAGAGCGAGAAGGGCTTACCATCAGCCCAGATCCGCGCAATGCGATTGATCGGACCCGTACAAAGACCAATCGCCAGCGAGATCGTGTACTGATAGGTCGTGGTCTCCGTTTCGAGGCGGCGGCCTGTGCCCTTGCCACTGCGGCTGGTTGTGGTGGTGGCTTCTTCGCGAAACCGCGTCGCCCAGATGACCTGCCCGGCCAGTCGCGCCCGGCCATAGACCGTAGGCACCGGTGCGCCTTCTGCCGCCCCTTGCAGCCGGATTTGCTCGAGACGCGTCCCTTCCACCTGACGCCGCACCGGCCCAAAGATGAGGTTCTGGGCTGCACCCAGCGCATAGGCAGACGCGGCATTGGCAAGGCCGGAAGCAGCGATTTGCGCGAGGGCATTGGCAGCACCTGCTGCCGCATTGCCGACAGCTTGTGCCGAAGTAAGGATCAACTGGGTCATGATGTCACTCCCGGAAAGTCGTGTGTACTGACAAGCCGAGCCAGCCACCAGCGCGAGAGCCAGCTCTCGGTGACGCAGCGCCCGGCATAGGCATGGATGAAACGGCCCTGATCCGAGATCAGACCAAGGTGACGGGCAGGCCCGGTCGTTTGCATCCGGAACAGAAGGACGTTGGCCGGCTGCATGTTGCTGGCTGGCGCAGGCACAAGATGCCGCGACACGGCCATCTGCAACAGATTGCCTTCCCGCGCAGACTGCCAGTCGGTTGCATAGGCAGGTACCGCCTCCGGCTCATATCCGTAAAGCTCCCGCCAAAGGCCCCGGACCAGACCGAGGCAGTCCGCCCCTTGCCTTTTCACGCTTGCCTGATGCTGATAGGGCGTACCCAGCCAGTCTCGCGCCATGGCGACAATCTGTGCGCGTGTCGGGCCATTGGAAGGTGCGGAGGATTGGCTCATCTGCGGCCTCCATCGTGGTTTTCGCCCGCGCCTGGTACCGCCATGACAAAATCATTACCCGGCATATACGGCATACCCCTGAAATTCAGCTGGTTGGCAAATTTCTCCCGGCAGGTGCTGAAGCGCTTGTCACAACCTGCCGTAAGCTGAACCTGCGCGCCCACTTCCGGCAGGGCAGGCAATTTCTGCCACAGGCTGATCTCGCGCGCTTCACCCGAATTAACATCTGCACGAATATCAAACGACAAACCGGATAGCGCACCGGACATGAACTTCAGTATACCCACGGAAAACCAACCTTCTTCAAAGGTCGCAGCCCCGGTCAGCGTCAACGCATGGTCGCCGGCCCCAATCACCTGTGCCTGCGCCGTAAAAGCTGCTGCCGACAAGTCCACACCGCAGCGGGCATCCCCCACACTGGCATCACAGCCCGCCTGATAAAGCCGCCCCTGCACCTGTGCCAGCTGGTGCGTGAGGCTGCGAAACTCTGCCGTGTACCCCAGCGGCCCGTATGTCACTTCCCCCAGGGTGCCGGACTTCAGGAGCAGCCGCTGCGCCACATCCTGCCAGTTGACCCGCCAGACCTGCACGCGCGCGCCATCATAGCACCCTTGCGCAAGGCCTGCCTCGGACAACGCCGCTGCCTGCAACGCGCCTTCAATGCTGGCATGGTCCGTGGCCAGATCAGCACTGGTACGCAGGGCAGAAAAACTGCCGCCGCTTGCCGCTTCGAAAATCACGCCATCAAAAATCAGATCACGGTCATGGTCGGTAAACCCGAGCACCTCCCCGTCCAGCCGCGTCATCTGCCAGCAGGTGGCAAGCGTGGTAACACCGCCAGCAAGATGGCTGGCAAAATCAGGGTCAAGGTCACGCATCAGGCCAGCACCTCGACCACAGGAATATCCGGCACTCGTGCGGCGCCCGCCGCTGGCAGGGTGATACGCAATTCATCCGTATCAAACCGGACAGGTACATCGAACTCAAAGCCTGCCGTAACCGTCGCCCCGGCAGGGGGCGCCGTGGCAAAAGTCACCAGTCCGCTCAAGTGATCGACCGTGTAGTCACTACCTGGTGTTTGAGCCACCCCATCAACAGCCACCAGCACTGTCTCCAGAACCGGCTTGGTGATAGTCCGCAGAAAGGTCTGATCGCCACTGACATAAGCCTTGACCAGTTGAAAGACCGTCTGCTGACCATCGCCCGTGCCAAGCGACTGGTCCAGCGGGCCAGGTACTGCCGCAAGCGGGCAGGACTTCCAGTCCAGCGGGTCCTGCCAGCGAAACGCATAGAGGCGGCCATGCCGGGCCTCGAAGAACGCCGTCACGTCTTCTATGGCGGCAAGAGAGGTCGTGCCGACACCGGCGTTCCAGCGGCGTCGTGACCCCACCCACGGGCTGTTGCGCTCCTCGGCGCCGCTCGCCAGCGTCACAATCTCGGTCCGCCGCATCGGCCCGCCCTCAGCGCCCAGCGAAATCCGGCGCGGAAAGCGAATATCGTGAAAAGTCATTTTTCGTGTCTCCTTTTTTTGAAGGGAGGACACTTTAAGGGCTCATTCAGGGGGGCACATAAATTATTAACCATTTTCCCAGAGTGTAGGTTTTCCGCCATTTATCGGCGGTTGACGACATCTTTCGGGCCCTCCCTCAGGGGCCCCTTCATTTTATTGGCGACCCTGCCCTTATCTTCACGAATTATTAGGTTCTGGAGTGTACAACGTCATGTGTGGATAGTCCGTGTGGGCTGTTTACTCTAGTTAACGCCAGGTTACTGGCAGGGAGACATGAGATGTCAGGTTTTACAGGCATAAATGGCGGCCTGTTTGCACCTCCTGACAAGGTGCAGGCAGGGGTTGTTGCAACCATCTCCGCACCGACGGGTTTTTCCAGCACGTCCTTTCCACCGGT